>NZ_CP050831.1:4932496-5240777 GCF_012113595.1 Bacteroides faecium | reverse complement strand
TTAAAAACAACAGCCATTTTGTCTGCATCAAAACTGGATATGGGAGCTTTTGAGTGGCATTATGAACAAATTGGTGAGTTCATATTAACTAATAGTGGTAATAAGCCACTTATTATAAATGAAGTCGTAAGTTCTTGTGGTTGTACCGTTATAGAATATTCTTCCAATCCAATCCAACCAAGAGATAGTATAAAATTGAAGGTGAGATATAAGGCAGAGCATCCGGAATATTTTAATAAAACAATTACAGTCTATTGTAATGCCGAAAATGCTCCATTTAAATTGAAAATTAGTGGAAATGCAAAATGAATAAGCATATGATAAAGCATTTACGATATTTCCAACTCATAATTATTATTCTATTAGGATGGTATCTTATCAAGAAAGTAGTATTTAGAGAAGAATCAATGACTTCTCTAGGAACTGTATTACAAGTTGCGAAAGATAATAGGATGGAGTTGGAAAAAGTGCTTTATCGTTATCAAAAAGACTCTACTGATAGTTTAAAGTATAAAGCAGTTTGTTTTCTGATAGAAAATATGCCTTTTTATACTTATTCTGTTGGAGAACAATTGGATAATTATAAGTCTTATTATACATGGTTGAAAAGAAGTAGAGGGCAAACGCCACAACAGGTTGCTGATTCGGTTAAGAATGTGTATGGGGCTATAAAGGCATTTGAGAAGAAATGTGACATTATGGAGATAGATTCTGCTTATCTATGTCATAACATTGATTGGGCTTTTAAAGTCTGGCAGGAACAACCTTGGGGAAAAAATATCTCGTTTGAAACATTTTGTGAGTATATATTGCCTTATCGGATAGGGGATGAACCGTTAGCATACTGGCGTGAAACGTACTATGAAAAATATAATTCGTTGTTGGATTCTTTGCGTATGTCTGATTCATTAGATATTGAAGATCCGGTTGTTGCTGCTAATTATCTAATAAGTAAATTACCTGATAAGAGCTATTATTATACTTCTGTAACGCCATATCCATTTGGACATATAGGACCGGAATATGTACAATACTTATCCGGTACATGTAGGGAAGTGACTGATTTTGCTGTGTATCTATTTCGCGCTTTGGGTATTCCTTGTGCCATTGACTTTGTTCCTGTACGAAGTTATATTAATGCCGGGCATTTTTGGTTGACAACATGGAATAAAGATGGAGAAGAGTATATGACTGATTTCCCACAAAAACTGCGACCTGTACGTAAGAATTGGTGGTATCGGTGGGATGATAGTTCTAAAGTGTATAGATATACTTTTAGTGCGAACAGAGAATTGTACGAGCAAATGGCAGAATATGGTGAAGAAGTATATCCATTTTGGCGTTTGCCGAAATTTACGGACGTAACTTATGGATATGGCTATAATTTAAAGAAAGAATTGGTTATTCCTTTGGAAAAACTGTATAAAACGAAACGGAGTGGAAAAATAGCTTATCTATGTGTCAGCGATAGGGATAATTGGACTCCGGTTGATTGGACTGAATATACTGCTGGTCATTTAGTGTTTCAGTATGTACGGAATGGTTCGTTTATGAGAGTGGCTACTTATGAGAATGGGACATTATGCTTTTTGACTGATCCTTTTTATGTTGATAAACAGAGTAATGAGATTTACTATTATCCCGCAGGAAAGGAGAAGGAAGATGTGATATTATATGCCAAGTGTGATATCGGGAGAGAAAATATGTATAGGGACCGGATGATAGGAGGTGTTTTTGAAGGGAGCAACTATCCTGATTTTTTGGAAAAAGACACTTTATTTATTATACAGGGCAGACCTAATCGTTTGAATACAACTGTAAAGAGTTGGTCTGATAAGGAATATCGTTATCTTAGATATTTTGGTCCGCCTAAAAGCGCATGCAATATTTCGGAAGTCGCTTTTTATGAGAAGAATGATACTGTTGCTCTGTCAGGGAAAATCATAGGGACTCCCGGATGTTATCAACATGACGGAACACATGAATATACCAATGTGTTTGACGGGAAAACATGGACTTCTTTCGACTATTTTAAGCCTACCGGAGGATGGGCAGGACTTGATTTAGGTAGAAAAGTCCGTGTAGACCGCATTGTCTATACTCCGCGCAATCGAGATAATTATGTTCGTCCTGATGATGTATATGAGCTGTTTTATTGTGATCAGGATTGGAAGTCTGCCGGAAAAATAAAAGCAACTGCCGATTCACTGGTATTTCGGGATATTCCCGAAAATACACTGTTACTTCTGAGAAATCATACGCGCGGACTGGACGAGAGAATCTTTATTTATGAAAACGGAACTCAGCTATGGAAATAAGAACTCATATCAGGCTTGTCGTGGCATGGAGAATAATTATAATCTCGGGTATTATTTCTCTGATATATGCTTGTTCTTATTCGGATAAGAAGATTTCGCATCTTTCCGGTATTGCTCCTTCTGAACATACATTATTGGCGATTACTCCCGATGTTAGTATCAAAGTAATAGGTGATTCGCTAAATAAAAGTTATCCGCAGTTGAGAACCGGGAAAGTATTCCCGATAACAGGTCTTTTGCGTGTAGACGGTAAAGCTTATCGTTTCATGGGAGACGATTCTTTGCGTATATCTCCTTTAGCTCCTCTTTCAGAGGATACTATCGGATGGACGGGGAAATATTCTTTTTTGTATCCGGGAAAAGGATGGGAATTGAGAGAATATGATGATTCTTTGTGGAATGAAGGTAACGGAGCTTTTGGTCCGACAAAGGGA
The DNA here is from genome assembly GCF_012113595.1 of Bacteroides faecium. NCBI lineage: Bacteria > Pseudomonadati > Bacteroidota > Bacteroidia > Bacteroidales > Bacteroidaceae > Bacteroides > Bacteroides faecium. The sequence continues at coordinate 5,238,025 of NZ_CP050831.1, read as the reverse complement.
TATTATTATCCGGCTCATACTCTGTGGGGAGCGGAAAATATTTATGTCCGCAGGCATGTCAAGGTGGACAATAAAGAGGTTTTGAAGAATCATAAAGTGTATGCTCGTTATGTATGTGACGACCGGATAAAACTTTTTTGTAATGGGGGATTTCTGTTAGAGAATGGATTTACGCATCTAACGAAATGTCAACGCTTGACTGATGAAGCTGTTAGTCAAATAGTTGATGGAGATAATATTCTGGCTGCATACTGTCGTAATACGGGTGGTGCCGGCTTGTTGGATTTTGGCTTGTATATAGAAAATAAAACATATGCTGATGCAGAACCGGCAACTTTGAAAGAAATGGAAGTGCAAGCCACGCAGACTCAATTTATTTTCCAATGTGGAGATGTGGAACTTCAGATTGACTTTGTTTCACCTTCCTTGTCGGAAAGATGGGATATGACAGGATGGCCTGTTGGTTTTCTTACCTATCAGGTTCGTACGGCAAGCGGAAAGGAACATACAGTGGAAGTTTTGTTCGATGTGGACACGGAATGGATGTTTGGCAAAAGGAAAATTGATAGTTGGGTCGATAAGGATTGGCGTTTTGTGAAGTCCGACAGTTTGTATTTGGCTATGGCAGCAGATGAAACAAGCTTTTCGTGTGAAGATAATCATATCGTTCTATCTCAAAAATTGTGTGCGGGAAATGAAAATAGGGGGGGATTGCTTCTCGGATATGAAGAAGGGACAACTTTCCAGTATAGTGGTGAGAGTTTACGCCCACTTTGGAATAAGGATGGAACAAGAGAAATAAAAGAATTGATGATGTCTGTAGGAAACAGGTATCAGGATTTGAAAGCAGAATGTAATAAATTGGATTATCGGTGGAATATCAAGGCGTTTCAAGCAGGGAATAAAGCTTTTGCCGAACAAATGCTTCCTGCTTATCGTAATTTTATATCCTCTCATAGGTTTGTGTTATCCTCGGATAATAAGCTTTTTTGTTTTGGTGATACTTTGAGTAATGTAAGAGAAGCTTATGGAAATTTTCCAATGTTGTTGTTTTTTAACCGTACCGACTGGATGAAAGGCTTGTTGAATCCAATATTTGCATATTGTGAAGATATTTATTGGGTGAAGAAGTATCCACCTTACGATATAGGTTTGTATCCTATTGCCAGTAAACAAGTGAAATTGGAAGACTGTGCCGTGGAAGCGGCTGCCAATATGTTGATGATGACAACTGCTATTGTAGAAGCGGAACAGGATTTTGGTTATGCTGATATGCATTGGAAACAGTTGTGCTTGTGGGCGGATTATTTGCAGGAAAGAATGAAGAAAATGACTTTTCCATCTGTTGGATTATTGGATAATGATGATGAACGTGTGAAATGTGTGTTAGGACTGATGGCTTATCACAAATTGGTTCAATTAAAGGGAAACTTATGAGTAAAGTAAAGAGAATTTGGGCGATACTGGAGAATTTAGCATTCTTCATATTCTGTATGGTAGTAGTTCTATTCTTGATGCAACTGTTCTGCTTTACTTCATTCAGGATACCTTCGGATTCTATGGAACCGGTGTTGAAGGATGGCGACCGGATATTAGTTAATAAGATGATAAAGGGGGCTCGTTTGTTCGATGTGTTTGCAGCCTTGAATAATGAGGATGTTGTTATTCACCGAACGCCCGGATTTGGGAATTTCAAGAGAAATGATATACTGGTTTTTAATTTCCCATATCAAATGAATCGTTGGGATAGTGTACGGATGGATGTAATGCAATATTATGTAAAGCGTTGTATTGCTTTGCCGGGAGATACATTAGAGATTCGGGGAGGATTTTATAAAATACGTGGTTGTGATGAACAGTTGGGAAACTATAAGGCTCAACAATATCTCGCTGGATTACAGCATCCGGAACAGCATGGCATTGTAGTAGGTACATTTCCCTATGACAAACAAATTGGATGGACTATCCGTGAGTTCGGACCTTTGCCGATTCCCAAGAAAGGTCAGATAGTAATGATGAACCGTACGAACTGCCTTTTGTACAGGCAGTTGATAGGTTGGGAACAGAAGAAGAAACTACGTATAAAAGACGGACAGATAGTATTGGGGGACAGCGTTATTACCCAATATCGCTTTAAAAAGAACTATTATTTTGTTTCCGGTGATAATATGGCTAATTCGCAGGACTCGAGATATTGGGGGATGTTGCCGGAAGAATACATTGTAGGTAAAGCTTCCCGTATATGGTATTCGGAAGATAAATTTACGGAGAAACCTCGTTGGGACAGAATTATGAAGAAAATCAAATAAAGAACGAAAATAAAGTTGGAATTGATGCGGATGACACAGAAGAATATGGCGGATGTGATAACTCTTACAGGAGTTGCGGCAATCTTGAGCGTAGTAGTTTTTGCTACTTCGAATGATATTCCTGTCGGTGAAATGGCATATCAAAAACTATGGTTGGGACGCATGCTTTTTGTTTTTGTCGCTTGTTGTCTATTATCCTTTTGTCTGAATAGAAAAAACTATTTGTCTTTTCCATCCATCGTGACGTGGGTATTGATTGTCCTGGGTGGAATGGAAGCTATCTGGGGATTGAGGCAGATATACGGCTTGGCTGTTTCCAATCACTCTTTATATGCACTTACGGGCTCTTTCTATAATCCGGGACCTTATTCGGGATATTTGGCGATGATATTTCCGCTTTGCCTGTATGAATGGCTAAACTTGAAAGAAAAAACAGAACGTACATGGGTAGAACAGGGAAAGTATTACATAGCATTAGGAGTTATGCTGTTGATTCTTTGTGTACTACCTGCCGGAATGAGCCGTTCGGCATGGATTGCTGCCGCAATATCGGGTATATGGGTATATGGAATGCACGTTTCATGGGGAAGCAAACTAAAGGAATTTGGACGAAAATATAAGAAAAAACTAGTACTGGCTTGCATTGCAGGCAGCGTTATAATCATAGTGGCAGGTTATGCTCTTTTTCAGCTAAAAGCGACTTCTGCCAATGGACGCTTGTTCATGTGGAAAATTAGTAGTATGGCTATTGCCGAAAGTCCGCTTATAGGCCATGGCACAGGGAACTTTGTTTCAGCTTATGGCAGAGCGCAAGAAAGCTATTTTGCAAATGGGGAATTTTCGGAGACAGAAGAGTTGGTGGCAGGAAGCCCGGAGTATGCTTTTAATGAATATCTGCAAGTAGCGATGGAATATGGGATTCCTTTTTTATTAGTTGTCTCGTTAGTAATTGCATTTTGTCTTTGGAAGGGGAGTAGCGAAGGGAGAATAGGTATTTGTGGCGGAGTAATTTCATTTTTGGTATTTGCCTTTTCTTCTTATCCGATGCAGATTCCCGGATTTGCAGTGACATTTTATTTGTTGTTGGCGGCTTGTGTTATTGGGCGTTCTAAAGTAATATTATTCCTTTTTATTTCGATGATGGCTCTATTAGGAACGTATTATTGGAAAAACAATCAATATGCTGCGTGTAAGGACTGGTATCGTAGTAAGATGCTTTATAATATAGGAGCTTACCAGTCTGCTAAAGAAGACTACGGGAAGTTATACCCAGAATTAGCGAATCGTGGAGCATTTCTCTTTGAATACGGATATTCTCTTCATAAATTGAAAGAATATGATAACTCGACAAGGATATTGGAGGAAGCAATGACGCATAGCAATGATCCTATGATTCTGAATATCATCGGCAAGAATTATCAGGCATTAGGAGCGTATGAGAAAGCCGAAGAATATTTAATTCGCTCTACACATCGGCTTCCGGGACGAATTTATCCGTTTTATCTGTTGGTGAAACTTTATGCGGAACCGGAATATTGTCAGCCGGAAAAGTTAAAGCGTGCCGCAGAGGTTGTATTGACAAAAGAACCGAAAGTGCAATCGACGGCAGTAAAAGAGATGAGAAAGGAAGTAAAGAAATTATTGAAATAAATGCATAGGTACAATGAAATGGAAATTGTAATGTTAAGAATTGTTGTGATGTAACTCATGTAAGAAAATTATTACTGATAAACGAAATATAGGTATTTCAATTATGTTACTTTTGTAACTAAGTAAAACATAAAGTAAAACGCTATGAAGACAAATATGCTTATGAAAAAATACAATTGTATATGGGTGCTGTTATGTTGTTTGGCTTGTGTGGGGACAACCTCATGCTCTGATAAGAAAAGTAGTGCCGATGAACAGGAAAAAGGTGTCTCCACCGTTCTTCCTGACACAAAGAATGAAGTTACCACTCAAATTCTGAAGAAGCGTAATTTTGATCATGAACTGGTAAGCAATGGAAAGGTGAATGCCCGTAGCAAAGCCGATTTGCGTTTTGAAACGAGTGAAGTCATTGCCCGTATTTATGTGAAGAATGGTGACCGTGTACATAAAGGACAGAAACTGGCAGAACTGGATAAATTCCGTCTGGAGCAGAAACTGTCCCAGGTGGAAGATGCTTTGTTGAAAGCTGAACTCGAGTTGAAAGATGTGCTCATCGGGCAGGGATATACACCGGATGATTTCAGCAAGGTTCCTGTGGAGACAATGAAACTTGCGAAAGTGAAGAGCGGTTATGAGCAGTCGAAGTCCCAGTACGAACTGACAAAAAGGGAAACGGAACACGCGACGCTTACCGCGCCTTTTGACGGGGTGGTGGCTAATCTTTTTTCAAAGCCTTATAATCCGGCTAATACCTCGGAAGTATTCTGTACTATTCTTGATACCAAAGGAATGGAAGCTGAATTTACCGTATTGGAGAATGAACTTGCCTTTATTAAAAAAGGTGACAAGGTGACGGTTATTCCTTATGCCGGGGGAAGTTCTTTTGAAGGCAGCGTATCCGAAATCAATCCGTTGGTGGATACCAATGGAATGGTAAAGGTAAAGGCTGACGTAAACGGTGAAGGCAAGTTGTTTAGCGGTATGAATGTGCGGGTCAGTGTCAGGCGGAACTTGGGGGAACAGTTGGTGATTCCCAAGACGGCTGTGGTACTGCGCTCCGGCAAGCAAGTGGTGTTTACATTGGAAAAAGGCAAGGCTATGTGGAACTATGTGCATACGGGACTGGAGAATGCAACGGAATACATTGTTTCTGATAAATCCCAGAAAGGTGTTGAAGATGGTTTATTGGAAGGAGATACGGTTATTGTGACCGGAAACCTGAATCTGGCACATGAAGCGGAAGTAAATGTAAGATAATCAAAAGGCACGGATTACACGGATTTCACGGTTTTAGAATTGTGATAGCATAAAGCAACAGCGTAATCCGTGTAATCCGTGCCTAAAACTAAAGTAAGCATGATAAAATTTTTAATCCAGCGTCCTATCGCCGTGTTGATGGCTTTCACCGCCTGTTTTATAATCGGCTTGGTGACCTATTCCACACTGCCGATATCGCTGCTTCCGAATATCGCCATTCCGGAGATTACCGTACAGGTTTCTGCCGCGAATACATCCGCCCGCGAACTGGAAAACACGATTGTGAAACCTTTGCGCAGCCAACTGATTCAAGTTTCCACCTTGAAAGACATTCATAGCGAATCGAGGGACGGGGCGGGTATCATCCGCTTGTCTTTTGAGTTCGGCACTAATACGGACCTTGCTTTTATCGAGGTCAATGAGAAGATAGACGCCGCGATGAACTATCTCCCCAAGGAAACGGAACGTCCGAAAGTTATCAAGGCGAGTGCAACGGATATTCCCGTGTTCTACCTGAACCTGACCTTGAAGAATGACAGTGCTTATAGTACTACTACCACGGGACAGCAATCCTTTCTTGACTTGTGTGAATTTGCCGAATCGGTTATCAAGCGCAGGATAGAGCAGCTCGAAGAAGTGGCTATGGTGGACGTGACCGGACTGGTGGAACGCCAGGTACAGATTGTGCCTGATGAGGACAAGCTTGCCATGATGGGACTTGCCATCGAGGATATTGAATCCGCTCTGTCGTCCAACAATGTAGAACCGGGCAGTATGACAGTACGTGACGGGTACTACGAATATAATATCAAATTCTCGACATTGCTGCGTACGGCGGAAGATGTGGAAAATATCTATCTGCGTAAGGGTGACCGCATTGTACAGTTAAAGGATTTCTGCAAGGTCAATATCGTGCCCGTGAAGGAAAAGGGCGTGTCTTTATCGAACGGTAAGCGTGCGGTGACACTGGCTGTCATCAAGCAGGCGGATGAGAATATGGACAAGATGAAGAACTCCCTGGTAGGAACGATGAAGTATTTCCAGCGGGTATATCCGGACATTGATTTCAGTATCAGCCGTAACCAGACGGAGTTGCTGGACTTCACGATTTCCAATCTGCAGCAGAACCTTTCTTTAGGATTCCTCTTTATCTGCCTGGTAGCAGTCCTGTTCCTGGGTGACGTGAAATCCCCGTTGGTCATCGGGCTCAGCATGGTGGTTTCCATCGTCATCAGTTTCGTGTTCTTCTACCTTTGTAATATGTCACTGAATATCATTTCCCTTGCAGGATTGATTCTGGCTTTGGGAATGATGATTGACAGCTCGATTATCGTGACCGAGAATATTTCGCAATACCGCGAACGGGGATATTCACTGCGTCGTGCCTGTATCACAGGAACAAGTGAAGTGGTGACCCCCATGCTGAGCTCTTCGCTGACCACCATTGCCGTATTCGCCCCCCTGATTTTTATGAGCGGTATTGCCGGAGCCATCTTCTACGACCAGGCTTTCTCCGTCACGGTAGGACTGATGGTGTCTTATTTTACAGGTATCATGCTGCTTCCCGTCCTTTATCTGCTGGTCTACCGTGCAGGTATCCACACCCGGAAATGGAAGTGGCTCTCCTTTAAATTCAATAACCCGATAAAAGACCATACACTGGACCGTTTCTATGACGCCGGAGTAGACTGGGTGTTCCGTCATAAAACGTTCAGCGTATTGTTTTGCGTCATTTCCATTCCGCTCTGTGTATTCTTCTTTTTCTTTATAGACAAGGAGCGGATGCCCGATATCGAAGAAAACGAACTGATTGTCCGCATAGAATGGAATGAAAATATCCATGTGGATGAAAACAGGAAGCGTGTGGACGAACTTTTTAAGGAACTGGACGGCCGCTCTCTGGAACAGACGGCTTCTGTCGGCAGACAGGATTTTATCCTGAACCGGGAAAGGGAACTTTCCTCTTCCGAAGCGGAACTTTATTTCCGGACGGAAACTTCCAGTGAAATAGCTCCTTTGGAACAGGAAATATACCGACGGCTGAAAGAACGTTATCCGCTCTCCGTCATTTCTTTCTCTCCACCGGAGACGGTATTCGAGAAACTTTTTGTGACGGGTGAGCCGGATATCATAGCTGAATTTTATGCACGCAACAGGGCACAGGCACCGGAAGCGGAAACGATTCGCAAACTGGAGCATGAACTGGCAGGGAAAACTGGAATCAATCCTACGGGCATCGCTTTTGAAAATCAGTTGAACCTGAGCATCAGCAAGGAAAAACTGCTGCTTTACCGTGTCTCCTATAATGAACTTTACCGTGTCTTGAAAACGGCTTTCCGTGAAAACAGCGTGACTATGCTACATTCTTACCAGCAGTATCTTCCAATTAATATTGCAGGGAATGAAAAGACCGTGAACAGGGTCTTGCAGGAGACATTGATACAGACACAGCCGGATAACCAGGGCAATATAGAATATATCCCGCTCCGGGAACTAGTAAAGGTGGCTCCTGCCGAAGACCTGAAGAGTATTACTGCCGGGCGTAACGGGGAATTTGTGCCTTTCGATTTTTATGGAGTGCGGGATGCGGACAAGCTGATAAAAGACGTGAAGCAGGTAGCCGGAAATACAGGAGAGTGGGATACCGGCTTTTCCGGCAGCTTCTTCTCGAACCGGGAAATGCTGGACGAACTGGTAGTGATACTTCTGATTTCCCTGTTGCTGATGTATTTCATCCTTGCGGCACAGTTCGAGAGCTTTCTGCAACCCCTGCTTGTCTTGGCGGAAATCCCGATAGACGTTGCATTCGCGCTTTTGCTGCTTTGGATTTGCGGGCATACACTGAATCTGATGTCAGCCATCGGGCTTATCGTCACCTGCGGTATCGTAATCAATGACTCTATCCTGAAACTAGACGCAATCAATGAACTGCGCAAGGCAGGCGTCCCTTTGCTGGAAGCCATCCACGAAGCCGGACGCAGGCGCCTGCGTCCCATTATCATGACCTCACTGACTACGATTTTCGCCATGGTCCCGCTATTATTCTCTTCGGATATGGGTTCGGAACTGCAAAAGCCGTTGTCCATTGCCATGATAGGAACGATGTCGATAGGCACGGCAGTGAGCCTGTTCATCATACCGTTGCTTTACTGGTTCATTTACCGGAAAAAAGAAGAAGTAAGAAAGTTGAAATAAGTAGCAAATAATAACAAATAGTTCAAATATGAGAGTTATGAACGGATTATTAAGAATTCCCACCTTTCTCTGTGTCCTCTGTATCCTCTGTGGTGAATCCCCGCTGTACGCACAGAAACATCTGGTACTGGACTTGAATCAGACGATTGCTTTGGCCAACGACAGTTCGCTGGAATCATTCCGCACACAGAATATGTATCTCTCCGGTTATTGGGAATACCGGACATATAAGGCGAACCGCCTGCCCAGTCTGACGCTGGACCTTACTCCGGCGCAATATAACCGGGATATAACGAAACGTTATGATTCGGGCTCCAACCTCGACGTGTACCGCACGCAGCAATCATATTATGCCTACGGCGGCCTGAGCGTGAGGCAGAACCTCGACCTGACCGGGGGTACATTCTATCTGGAATCGAATCTTGCCTATATGCGCAACTTCGGGGATAACAGCGCGACACAACTCACCAGTGTCCCTATAAGGCTTGGATATTCGCAGAGCCTGGTAGGATACAATCCTTTCAAGTGGGAGCGGAAAATAGAACCGTTGAAATATGAGCGTGTGAAGAAGGAGTTCCTTTATAACGTGGAGAAAGTTTCGGAAACGGCCACGAACTATTTCTTTTCTCTTGCCATGGCACAGGCGGAATATAAACTGGCAAAAGACAATCTGGCTTCCACCGATACGCTTTACCGTATCGGGCAGCAACGCCACCGGATAGCCGCCATCTCACAAGCCGACCTGCTGACATTGAAACTGGACCGTGTAAACGCACAGAATACTCTTCAGAACAAGGCGAGCGACCTGAAACGGGCGATGTTCTCTTTAGCGTCTTTTCTTAATCTGGATAAGAATACGCAAATCGAACTGCAACTCCCTTCCCGTCCGGGCATGATAGAGATTCCGGTGGATGAGGCTTTGAGTTGGGGAAGAAGCAACAACCCCCAATTGCTGGAATTGAAGCAGAATGTACTGGAAGCGGAACGGAATGTGGACAAGACAAAGAAAGAATCCCGTTTCAACGCAAGTGTGAATGCGAGCGTCGGTTTTAACCAGGTGGCGGATAATTTCGGGGATGTATATCATAAACCGATGCAGCAGGATTTGGTGGCTGTCAGTGTTTCTATCCCGTTATTGGATTGGGGCGTCCGCAAAGGCAAGTATAATATGGCGCGCAATAACCTGAATGTGGTGAAGATTTCGGCACGCCAGGATGAGATTAGTATCGAAGAGGAAGTGATTATGACAGTGAGCGATTTCAATATCCAGCAGCAGTTGATAGCAAGCGCGGAAGAGGCTTTGGATTTGTCTGTACTTGCTTATAATGAGACAAAACAGCGTTTTATCATCGGCAAGGCGGATATAAACAGCCTGACACTCTCACTCAACAGGCAGCAGCAGGCACAACGGAATTATATTTCAGCCTTGCAGAACTACTGGCTGAATTATTACAAGATACGCCGGCTTACCCTGTTCGATTTCGCCGCGAAGCTTTCTCTTTCGGACAGGTTCGATTTCAATGGGGGGAAGTTGGTTAAATGAGTTCACCACAGAGGACACGGAGGACACAGAGTCCTTCTCGCTCTCTTTCCGCAAGTAAAACAGAGCAATAAATACGTGAGATTCTGTGTTACTCTACAGTAAATAAAAAATAGTAAATCTCTGTGTCCTCTGTGGTGAAATATAATGAATGATGATAATGCAAACTATGGATTCTGAAATAAATAAGTCCCCGAAGGCTTCCGCCTTTACGCTGATTGTGGCTTTTGTCTGTGTGGCATTGGTCGGGCTGGCACTTGTCCCGCTGTTGCCTGTCAAACTGAACCCGTCACGGACGCTGCCCGGCTTCACGGTGCGTTTCAGCATGCCCGGCACTTCGGCACGTGTGGTGGAGATGACGGCTACCAGTAAACTGGAGGCGATGCTTGCTCGCGTGAAAGGGATTCGGGGAATTTACTCAACTTCGGGAAACGGGTGGGGAAGTATCAGCGTGAACCTGGACAAGCATGTGGATGCGGCGGTCGCCCGTTTCGAGGCTTCCACCATTATCCGCCAGACGTGGCCGGAACTGCCGGACGGGGTGAGTTATCCGTATATTCAGATGCAGAGTCCCGGACAGAGCAGCCAGTCTCCTTTTATGGCGTTTACAATTAATGCGCCTGCTACACCTGTGTTGATTCAGCAGTATGCGGAAGAACATATAAAAACACGCCTTGCACAGCTTTCGGGGATTTATAAGATTAACCTTAGCGGTGCTACCCCGATGGAGTGGCGGTTGGAGTATGATTCCGAACAACTGCGCACGCTCGGGATAAGTACGGATGATATCCGTGAGGCAGTTCGGTTGCATTACCAGAAAGAGTTCATGGGTACTTATGATGTGGAACAGGGGGCTTCGGACAGGCAGTGGATACGTCTGGCACTGGTTCCCGAATCTGAAAGCCGGGATTTTGATGCGGGACACATACAGGTAAAGATGAAAGACGGGAGAATTATCGGTCTGAATGAGCTGGTGAAGGTTTCCCGTGTGGAAGAACAGCCGCAGAGTTACTACCGGATTAATGGGCTAAACTCGATTTATCTGTCTGTCGTGGCGGAAGAAACGGCTAACCAGTTAGCGTTGAGCAAGGAGGTGAAAGCGTATATGGACGGTATCCGGTCGTTTCTTCCGGCGGGGTATGAGATTCACACCAGTTATGACGCTACGGAGTTTATTCAGGAAGAACTAAGCAAGATTTATCTGCGTACGGGAGTGACGGTGGCTATTCTGCTTCTGTTTGTGTTGCTGATTACTTTCAGTCCCAAATACCTGTTTCTGATTGTAGTCAGCCTGTCCGTCAATATAGCGATAGCCGTTATTTTTTATTATGCGTTCGGATTGGAAATGCAGTTATACTCTTTGGCAGGTATCACGGTTTCCTTGAATCTTGTGATTGACAATACGATAGTGATGAGCGACCATTATCTGAGGCGCGGGAACCGGAAGGCGTTCATGTCCGTACTGGCAGCTACGTTGACGACGATAGGGGCACTGGTTATTATCTTCTTTCTGGATGAGAAGATACGGCTCAATTTGCAGGACTTTGCTGCTGTGGTGATTATCAATCTGGGAGTTTCATTATTGGTCGCCCTGTTTTTCGTCCCTTCCCTGATTGATAAAATCGGACTGAAACGGCGGAAGAAAACATCTCTTTCAAAACTCGGAAGACGAATGGGCAGCGTACGTCCCTTTGTGTGGATACGTTCGAAAATGCGGCGTGTTCCGGTTTATTTCAGTCGTTTCTACGGGTGGCTGATACGGATTATCTGTCGTTGGAGAGTGGCGGTTTGCATACTGTTATTGCTGGCTTTCGGATTACCGGTGTTCCTGTTGCCGGAAAAGATGAAAGGGGATGACAAGTGGGCGGAAGCTTATAATAAGACGCTGGGTACTTCCACTTATAAGGAAAAGGTGAAACCGGTGGTGGACAAGGTATTGGGCGGAACGTTAAGGCTGTTTGTGCAAAAGGTATACGAGGGGAGTTACTTTACCCGCAATGAAGAGGTGGTGCTTCATGCCAATGCCAATCTGCCGAATGGAAGTACACTGGAACAGATGAATACACTGGTTAAGAAGATGGAAACCTATCTGAGCGAATTTAAGGAAATCAAGCAGTTTCAGACGTCTGTGGAAAGCGCCCGCAAGGCATCTATTCATATTTATTTTACGAAAGAACATCAAAAAAGCGGTTTCCCCTATACGCTGAAGGCCAATATGATTGGCAAGGCGCTCCAACTGGGCGGTGGTGACTGGAGCATATACGGATTGCAAGACCAGGGATTCAGTAATAATGTACGTGAGAATGCGGGTTCTTTCCGGGTGAAGATGTATGGGTACAATTATGATGAATTGTATGCGCAGGCGGAAAAGTTGAAAGAAAAGCTGTTGTCCCACCGCCGTATCCGGGAAGTGACCATCGGTTCCGATTTCTCTTGGTGGAAGGATGATTATATGGAATTCTATTTCAATCTGGATAAACGACGGATGGCAGAGGAAGGGATTGGAGCCGGGAGACTGTTTTCCGCTATCCGTCCGGTATATGGGCGGAATATGGAAATCGGTTCGGTGGTGACGGAAGAGGGTACGGAAAAGATAAAACTTTCTTCGCGGCAGTCGGAAGAGAGGGATGTATGGGCGATGCAGTATTACCCTTTCGAGGCGGGCGGTAAGGAATATAAGCTTTCGGAACTGGCAACCGTAGAAAAAGGACAGATGCCGCAGGAAGTGGCGAAGGAGAATCAGCAGTACCGATTATGCCTGCAATATGAGTATATCGGCTCTTCGGAACAGGGAAACAAACTGTTGAAGAAAGACCTGGAAGAGTTTAACGAGCTTCTTCCAATGGGATATACTGCCAAATCGGAAGAAAACAACTGGTCATGGGGTGGAAAGGACAACAAGCAATATCGTCTGCTCCTGATAGTAATCGCCATTATCTTCTTTATCACAAGTATCCTGTTCAATTCTCTGAAACAGCCGTTGGCTATTATCTTTGTGATTCCGGTATCTTATATCGGCGTGTTCCTTACATTTTACTGGTTCAAACTGAACTTCGACCAGGGCGGTTTCGCTTCCTTTGTCCTGCTTTGCGGTATTACGGTAAATGCGAGTATTTATATCCTGAATGAATATAATTCTATCCGTAAGCGTTTCCCGTGTCTTTCACCGCTCCGGGCTTACGTGAAAGCCTGGAACACGAAAGTGATTCCTATTTTCCTGACGGTAGCTTCCACTATCCTGGGTTTTATCCCTTTCATGGTAGGAGCGGAAAAAGAAGGTTTCTGGTTTCCGTTGGCCGCAGGCACTATCGGGGGATTGATAATGTCCGTAATCGGGGTATTTATTTTCCTGCCGGTGCTGACGTTGAAGAAGAAGAGCTTTGCGGCATCTAAAGCTATGCTTTAAGGATGCTAAAGCGTAGCTTTATCCAGTCTAAAGCTACGCTTTTCATTGTCTTACCAATTGTTCCCTGCATTACTGCTATTGACAAGCATTTCCACCCGTTGCTTGTACAAATTCGCTCCTTCGGCAATATTCTTTCCTGCATCTGCGGTCCCCATTCCGTAAACGACAATAGGTGTCTGCCATGCCATACCCGAATGAATCGCGCTGCCCTGATACGGGCGTAGAAGCTCGTCGGTTGTGAAGCGGTTTCGCCCGCCGCTGCGGTAAGCGTCGTATTCGGAGCCGGTAGTTGTTACCACCATCAATGGCTTGCCTGCGACAGCCGGAGTCTTGGACAAGTAAGTGAACACTTCGTCCTGCCATTTTTTGAGTAATGACGGGGCAGCCATCCAGTAGAAAGGAAACTGGTAGATGACAGCCGAAGCGTCGGAGATGATTTTACTCCATTCGTCCACATTGAAAGCGATTTCCTCGGACAGTTCGTAAAGGTTGAAAACCGCCACTCCTTCAATGTCATTGACAGCATCGATTAATGCTTTGTTTGCCTGTGATTCTTTGATGTTTGGGTGAGCCAGCAGAATCACGACTTTTCTTAAATCTTTATTCATATTCAATCAGGTATTTAGGATGATACAACTACTTATATATTATTAAGGTCTAAAAATAAGAAAAAGTTCTCGAAAACCAATATCTTAATTAAAAATAAAACAATCCCTCTTTGCTTTTGAATTTGTATTTTTGCATCCACGTTCGTAAAACGTTACTTTAGATAATAATAGTAGATATGATAGATTTTACCCGGTTTCCTTCTCCCTGTTACATTATGGAAGAAGAACTTTTAAGAAAGAACCTGAGTTTGATAAAAAGCGTAGCCGACAGGGCGGGAGTGGAGATTATCCTGGCTTTCAAATCGTTCGCCATGTGGCGCTCTTTCCCTATATTCCGCGAATATATCAATCATTCAACGGCCAGTTCGATATATGAAGCCCGCTTGGCATTGGAAGAGTTTGGCAGCAAGGCGCATACCTATTCTCCTGCCTATACAGAACAGGACTTCCCGGAAATCATGCGTTGCAGCAGCCATATTACCTTCAACTCGATGGCGCAGTTCGAACGCTTCTATCCGATGACGGTAGCCGAAGGAAGCGGAATTTCCTGTGGAATTCGTGTGAATCCCGAATATTCAGAGGTGGAGACGGAACTTTATAATCCGTGTGCACCCGGTACCCGTTTCGGGATAACGGCTGATTTGTTGCCGGAGACACTGCCGCAAGGGGTTGAAGGTTTTCATTGCCATTGCCATTGCGAATCTTCCTCTTATGAGTTGGAACGTACATTGGAACATCTGGAAGAGAAGTTTGCCCGTTGGTTCCCGCAGATAAAGTGGCTGAACCTGGGCGGCGGACATCTGATGACCCGCAAAGATTATGATACGGAACATCTGATAAAACTGTTACAAGGATTAAAATCACGCTATCCGCATTTGCAGATTATCCTGGAACCCGGCTCGGCTTTTACCTGGCAGACGGGTGTCCTGACTTCCGAGGTCGTGGACATTGTAGAGAGCCGTGGAATCAAGACAGCCATCCTGAATGTCAGCTTCACCTGCCATATGCCTGATTGCCTGGAAATGCCTTATCAGCCGGCAGTCCGTGGCGCGGAAATGGGAAATGAAGGGAAATACATTTACCGTCTTGGGGGAAATTCCTGTTTGAGCGGTGATTATATGGGATTGTGGAGTTTCGACCATGAACTGCAAATCGGAGAGCGGATTGTGTTCGAAGACATGATTCACTATACGATGGTAAAGACAAATATGTTTAACGGAATTCATCATCCTGCCATCGCTTTATGGACAAAAGAGGGGAAGGCTGAAATTTACAAGCAATTTTCTTACGAGGATTATCGGGACCGAATGAGTTGATAATCAAAAAGATTGTTTTGCGGTGGGGGCAAAGTGTGCAGATTTCTTAAAAAAAAGTGTGCAGAATGTTTGCATGTTTACGGAAAATCCCTACCTTTGCAACCGCAAACGAAAAAATGCGGAAATAGCTCAGTTGGTAGAGCATAACCTTGCCAAGGTTAGGGTCGCGAGTTCGAGTCTCGTTTTCCGCTCATGTTTCTTTGAAATGTTGGAACAATAATCTTTGCCCAGGTGGCGGAATTGGTAGACGCGCACGTTTCAGGTGCGTGTGTCGAGAGGCATGCAGGTTCGAGTCCTGTTCTGGGCACAGAGATTAATAACTTTTAGAATTATGGAGAGGTGGCGGAATTGGTAGACGCGCTACTTTGAGGTGGTAGTGACAGAGATGTTGTGGGAGTTCGAGTCTCCTCCTCTTCACAGTTTATAAAGTTTATTTGCGGAAATAGCTCAGTTGGTAGAGCATAACCTTGCCAAGGTTAGGGTCGCGAGTTCGAGTCTCGTTTTCCGCTCTTGTTTCTTTGAAATGATGGAACTAAGTTTTGCCCAGGTGGCGGAATTGGTAGACGCGCACGTTTCAGGTGCGTGTGTCGAGAGGCATGCAGGTTCGAGTCCTGTTCTGGGCACCAATCTTTCAGTTTTCTGAATGACGGAATTTAGTTTGCGGAAATAGCTCAGTTGGTAGAGCATAACCTTGCCAAGGTTAGGGTCGCGAGTTCGAGTCTCGTTTTCCGCTCCATATAATATAAGAGGTTGTCAGTCGATAAGATTGGCAACCTCTTTTTTTGTATTATATCGGAAGTTTGCCGGACGATTTTATCAATAGATTGAATAGAAAAGCGTAATTTTGCAGATGAAAAAAATCAATGTACTCCCCCCAAAAAAGAGCGTCATTGATTCACACAGACCTATAATTAATTTAATAACAAATGGTATGTTAACACAAATCATTAATGCACGCATCCTGACCCCGCAAGGCTGGCTCAAGGATGGGTCAGTGCTTATCCGCGACAATAAAATTCTGGAAGTAACAAACTGCGACCTTGCCATTATCGGAGCCAAACTGATTGATGCCAAAGGAATGTACATTGTCCCTGGTGGAGTGGAAATCCACGTTCATGGTGGCGGCGGAAGAGATTTTATGGAAGGCACGGAAGAGGCTTTCCAAACAGCTATCAAAGCTCATATACAGCACGGCACTACCAGTATTTTCCCCACACTTTCTTCTTCAACCATTCCTATGATTCGCGCGGCCGCAGAGACTACCGAGAAAATGATGGCGGAACCGAATAGCCCGGTGCTCGGACTTCACTTGGAAGGACATTATTTCAATATGGAAATGGCAGGCGGGCAGATTCCCGAAAATATCAAGAATCCCGACCCTGAAGAATATATCCCGTTGCTGGAAGAGACGCATTGTATCAAGCGTTGGGACGCTGCGCCGGAACTTCCGGGAGCTATGCAGTTCGGCAAGTATATCACAACAAAAGGTATATTAGCTTCGGTAGGACATACACAGGCTGAATTTGAGGATATACAGACGGCTTATGAAGCGGGCTATACTCATGCCACCCACTTCTATAATGCCATGCCGGGATTCCATAAACGGAAGGAGTATAAATATGAGGGTACGGTAGAAAGTATTTATCTGATTGACGATATGACCGTGGAAGTAGTGGCGGACGGTATTCATGTGCCCCCGACAATTCTGCGTCTTGTCTACAAAATAAAAGGAGTGGAGCGTACCTGTCTGATAACGGATGCGCTGGCTTGCGCGGCCAGTGACAGTCAGACGGCTTTTGACCCGCGTGTAATTATTGAGGACGGGGTTTGTAAACTGGCAGACCGTTCCGCTTTGGCGGGAAGCGTGGCGACAATGGATCGCTTGATTCGCACGATGGTGCAGAAAGCGGAGATTCCATTGGCGGATGTGATAAGGATGATTTCCGAAACGCCTGCCCGCATCATGGGAGTGCTGGACCGTAAAGGTACGCTCGAACGTGGTAAGGATGCCGATATCATTGCGTTGGACAGAGACTTGAATGTAAGGGCTGTATGGGCAATGGGAGAGCTGGTAGAAGGTACCAATAAATTGTTTTAAATCCTATAAAAAAAGAAGACTATGTTAACTCAGATAATAAACGGAAGAATACTTACCCCGCAAGGCTGGTTGAAAGATGGCTCCGTATTGATTTGTGATGGAAAAATATTAGAGGTGACGAACAGTGATCTGGCGGTTATCGGTGCAACGATTATTGATGCCCGCGGGATGACAATCGTACCGGGATTTGTGAGTATGCATGCGCACGGCGGTGGCGGGCACGACTTTACAGAAGCTACGGAAGAGGCTTTCCGCACGGCAACTACTGCCCATTTGAAACATGGTGCCACCAGTATGTTCCCTACTTTATCGTCCACTTCTTTTGAAAGGCTTTATCAGGCAGTCGATGTTTGCGAGAGCTTGATAAAGGAGAAAGATTCTCCTATTCTCGGTCTGCATATCGAAGGCCCTTATCTGAATCCGAAGATGGCAGGCACGCAGTATGACGGTTTCCTGAAAATGCCGGATGAAAATGAATATATTCCTTTGTTGGAGCATACTTCCTGTATCAAGCGTTGGGACATCAGTCCCGAATTGCACGGCGCGCATGATTTTGCGAAGTACACCCGTTCGAAAGGAATTATGACCGCCGTGACACATACCGAAGCCGAGTATGATGAAATTAAGGCTGCATATGCGGTAGGCTTTACCCATGCCGCGCATTTCTACAATGCGATGCCGGGGTTCCACAAACGCCGTGAATATAAATATGAGGGTACAGTGGAAAGCGTATATCTGACGGACGGAATGACTGTGGAAGTGATTGCGGACGGTATTCACCTGCCGGCTACTATATTGAAACTGGTGTATAAACTGAAAGGTGTAGAGAATACCTGTCTCGTAACGGACGCTTTGGCTTATGCCGCTTCTGACGGGACTGTGCCGGTTGACCCTCAGTATATTATTGAAGGCGGAGTATGTAAGATGGCAGACCATTCTGCATTGGCAGGCAGTTTGGCTACTATGGATATACTGGTGCGTACCATGGTGAAGAAAGCGAATATACCTTTGGAAGATGCTGTACGCATGGCTTCTGAGACTCCCGCCCGTCTGATTGGAGTTAGCGACCGGAAAGGGGCGTTGGCTAAGGGGAAGGATGCCGATATTGTGATTCTTGATAAGGAATTGAATGTGCGTTGTGTGTGGTCGATGGGAAAGATTGTTCCGGGAACTGATATCCTGTTGCACAAATAACAGTTGAAATCATACAGGCGCGGATTAGCAAATAGCGTCTGAAATAATATAGGCACGGATTACGCGGATAACACGGTTCTGATTAACTAAAACCGTGAAATCCGTGCAATCCGTGCCTAAAATATATACTAATTATAAAAGCAAATGTTTCAACGTATCATATATTATGAAAGCAAACTGGTTTCTATCAGTTCCTTTAATTGTGCTTTATTCATCGTGCCCAGTTGCATAGTCGGTTTGCCGTCTTTGGTGCAAAGCAGCAAATTTGGAATAGTACGGATATTGAATGCACTTTCCAGTTCCGGTTCCTGGTCGACATCTACCTTATAAATATCTAATCTCCCTTCGTATTCTTTCGCCAACTGGTCTAATATGGGTGATAACGCTTTGCAATAGATACACCATGGCGCATGAAAATCTACCAGACAAGGTTTGTCTCCTTTAAATTCCCATTGGTCGGGATAACCCTTGAAGTCAGCAACTTTTTCAACGAAACTATCTTTATTCAAATCTTCTATTTTCATACTTCTAATTTTTAGGGGTTAGTGTTTATCTTTTCACTTTGCAAAGATAGGGCTATCTGCAAGAAGTACGGATAGCTATTTTTCCTGTTGACTTTACAATACTTCCTTTCTATTGTTTTTATGATTTCTAATCGAATTCTAATCTGAAATGAGAGCCTTATAATGGCTTTTTTCCTTCTCTACGATTGCAGAATTGTAATTTTGTCGCGAAAACTACGATAAGGTAAAAAGATGATTACAATGAACAGAGTATTTCTAATTTCTTTTTTTCTTCTATTGACAAGGGGAGCATTATGTGCCCAGCAGGTTTCGGGCACGCTGACACTAAAGGATGCGGAACAACGTTTCCTGGAACGTAACCTGTCTCTGATAGCTGAACGTTATAACATAGACATGGCACAAGCGCAGGTTCTGCAAGCCAAACTATTTGAGAATCCGGTGATTTCGCTGGAACAGAATGTCTACAACCGGCTGAACGGAAAGTATTTCGATTTTGGCAGCGAGGGCGAGACGGTTGTAGAGATTGAACAGGTGATTCGCCTTGCCGGACAGCGGAACAAGCAGGTGAAGCTGGAAAAAATCAATAAGGAAATAGCCGAATACCAGTTTGAAGAAGTGATACGTACCCTTCGGCAGGAACTGAATGAGAAGTTCGTACAAGTTTATTTTCTTACCAAATCCCTTTCTATCTATGAGAAAGAAGTAAATTCCCTGCAAGCGTTACTTGCCGGGATGAAGGTGCAGCAGGAAAAAGGAAATATTTCGTTGATGGAAATATCCCGTCTGGAATCCATGCTGTTTTCTTTAAAGAAAGAGAAGAATGAACGGGAGAATGAGTTGCTGACTCTCAGAGTAGAGTTTAACAGGTTGCTTAATCTTCCGGCAGATACCCGGATTCCATTATCATTGGATGAAGAGGTACTGAAACAGCTTGATTTGTCCCGACTGTCATTCGCTGATTTGAAAGCGATGATTAATGAGCGTCCGGACTTGAAAATCTCGCGGAGTACGGTAAGCGCTTCCCGTGCCAATTTGAAATTGCAGAAGTCGATGGCTTTCCCTGAATTCTCGGTGAAAGGTAATTATGACCGTGCCGGAAACTTTATCAATAATTATTTTGCGGTAGGAGTAAGCCTGTCCGTACCTATTTTCAACCGTAACCAGGGAAATATAAAGGCTGCCCGTTTCAGTATCCAGCAAGCGGGAGTACAGCAGGAAGATGCTGCCAACCGTGCGGATATGGAGCTTTATACCGCTTATGCTTCACTGGAAAAGGCAGTGCAGCTTTATCAATCTACCAACATGGACCTGGAACGCAACTTTGAGAAACTGATAACAGGCGTGAACGAGAACTTCAGCAAACGCAATATCAGTTTACTGGAGTTTATTGATTACTATGACAGTTATAAAGAAACCTGTATTCAGTTGTATGAGATAAAGAAAGATGTGTTTCTCGCCATCGAAAACCTGAATACAACTATCGGACAGAATATATTGAATTACTAATATCTATAAATTATCAAAGACTATGAACTGGAATAAATTCCTTCCTTGCATATTGCTTACTACTTTATTGGGAGCATGCTCCGGCAAAGGCGAACAACCGAATGTTGCCCCGGCTGCCTTATGTCTGACGGACAGCTTGCTGAAAGTCGTATCCGTCGATACGGTTCACGTCCAGGAAGTGATAGACGAACTGACACTGAACGGACGGGTGACTTTTAACGAAAATCAAGTGGCGCATGTATATCCGATGTTTGGCGGTACGGTGACGGAGCTGAAAGCTGAAATCGGGGACTTCGTCCGTAAGGGAGAAGTGCTGGCAGTCATCCGCAGTGGGGAAGTGGCGGAGTATGAAAAGCAACTGAAAGATGCGGAACAGCAATTACTGTTAGCCCGCAGAAACATGGATGCTACACAGGATATGTATTTGTCCGGGATGGCTTCGGATAAGGATATACTTCAGGCAAAACAGGAATTGGCAAGCGCCGAAGCGGAAGAGAGAAGGATAAAGGAAGTGTTCTCCATTTATAATTTCTCGGGAAATGCCTATTATCAGTTGAAGTCGCCTGTATCGGGCTTTATCGTGGAGAAGCAAATCAGCAGGGATATGCAGTTGCGCCCCGACCAGAGCGAAGAACTGTTTACGATTTCGGGACTTTCCGATGTATGGGTGATGGCGGATGTATATGAAAGTGACATCAGCAAAGTGTCCGAAGGGGCTTCGGTACGTATCTCTACACTGGCCTATCCCGACAAAACGTTTGCCGGAACGATTGACAAGGTATATCATCTCTTGAATAATGAAAGCAAAACGATGAACATCCGTATCAAACTCAAGAATGAGGATTATTTGCTGAAGCCGGGAATGTTTACGAACGTAAGCGTAAAATGCCGGGCGGACGGAACCTCGATGCCCCGCATTGATTCTCATGCGCTGGTATTTGAAGGGGGCAGGAACTATGTGGTCGTAGTGGAACCGGACCAGCGGCTGCAAGTGAAAGAGGTGGATGTATACAAGCAGTTGAGCAAAGAATGTTATATCCGTTCCGGACTTTCCGAAGGAGACAGAGTGTTGAATAATAATGTATTGTTAGTGTATAATGCTTTGAATGCAGATTAAAAACAGAGAATAGAGTTATGCATAAATTCATAGATAATATAGTGGCTTTCTCGCTGAAGAATAAGTTCTTTATCTTCTTCTGCACGGCGATTGCCATTATAGCCGGAGCTGTTTCTTTCAAGCACACTCCGATAGATGCTTTCCCGGATGTGACAAATACGAAAGTGACGATTATCACGCAATGGGCGGGACGCAGCGCGGAAGAAGTGGAGAAATTTATCACGATTCCTATCGAGATAGCCATGAACCCGGTTCAGAAGAAAACGGATATCCGCTCGACTACACTTTTCGGACTTTCCGTTATTAATGTGATGTTCGAAGACCGTGTGGATGATTTTACAGCCCGTCAGCAAGTGTATAATTTGCTGAATGATGCCGATTTGCCCGATGGGGTGACACCGGAAGTCCAGCCTTTGTATGGCCCTACCGGAGAGATTTTCCGCTATACGCTGCGTAGTGACAAACGCAGTGTGCGGGATTTGAAGACCATTCAGGATTGGGTAATCGAGCGTAATCTCCGTTCGGTGTCCGGTGTGGCGGATATTGTGAGTTTCGGTGGTGAAGTGAAAACTTTTGAGGTGAGTGTGAATCCTCACCAGTTGATTAATTACGGCATTACTTCCCTCGAACTTTATGACGCGATAGCCAAAAGTAATATCAATGTAGGGGGAGATGTGATTACTAAAAGCTCACAGGCTTATGTCGTCCGTGGTATCGGTCTGATTAACGACCTGGACGAACTGCGGAATATCGTAGTAAAGAATATCAATGGTACTCCGATTTTGGTAAAGAACCTTGCCGAGGTACACGAATCATGTCTGCCCCGTCTCGGACAGGTAGGGCGGATGGATGAGGACGATGTAGTTCAAGGTATCGTAGTGATGCGGAAAGGGGAGAATCCGGGCGAGGTAATCGCCAGCTTGAAAGACAAGATAGAAGATTTGAATCAGAATGTGCTTCCGAAAGATGTGCAAATAGTCTCGTTCTATGACCGTGAGGACTTGGTGAACCTGGCTGTCAAGACGGTGACGCATAACCTGATTGAAGGAATATTGTTGGTTACCTTTATTGTTTTAATTTTCATGGCAGATTGGCGGACCACTGTGATTGTTGCTGTTGTCATCCCATTGGCACTGTTATTCGCATTCATCTGTTTACGCGCAATGGGAATGTCCGCCAATCTGCTTTCTATGGGAGCCATCGACTTCGGTATCATTATTGACGGGGCGGTGGTGATGGTAGAAGGAGTATTTGTCGCCCTGGACAAGAAAGCCCGGCAAGTGGGAATGCCTGCTTTCAACGTCATGTCGAAAATGGGACTTATCCGTCACACGGCAAAGGATAAGGCGAAAGCGGTATTCTTCTCCAAATTGATTATTATCACGGCACTGATTCCTATTTTCTCTTTCCAGAAAGTGGAAGGGAAGATGTTCTCCCCCTTGGCATATACACTGGGTTTTGCACTCTTGGGGGCACTGATATTTACGCTTACCTTAGTGCCGGTCATGTCTTCCATGCTATTGAAGAAAAACGTCCGTGAAAAGAAGAATTTCTTTGTCCACTTTATCAATACTAGATGTTCGGCTCTCTTTGATACGTTCTATGCGCATAGAAAGCTGACTATCGGACTGGCTACGGTGGTAGCGGGCGTCGGCTTGTGGCTCTTCTCTTTTCTGGGGACGGAATTCCTTCCGCAGTTGAATGAAGGTTCTATCTATATCCGCGCCACTTTACCGCAAAGTATCTCTTTGGATGAATCAGTGACGCTTGCCAATAAAATGAGAAGAAAGCTATTGACATTCCCCGAAGTGCGGCAAGTATTGTCGCAGACCGGACGACCGAATGACGGCACGGATGCTACCGGATTCTATAATATAGAATTTCATGTCGATATCTATCCCGAAAAGGAGTGGGACAGCAAACTGACCAAGATGCAACTGATTGACAAGATGCAGGATGATTTGTCCATCTATCCCGGCATTGACTTTAACTTCTCGCAGCCGATTACGGATAATGTGGAAGAAGCGGCTTCGGGCGTGAAAGGCTCTATTGCCGTGAAAGTCTTCGGTAAGGATTTATACGAGTCGGAAAAGTATGCGGTTCAGATTGAGAAGATTCTCGCTACGGTGCAGGGAATTGAAGACTTGGGAGTAATCCGGAATATCGGTCAGCCAGAGCTTCGTATCGAATTGAACGAACAGCAGTTGGCACGCTACGGAGTAGCCAAAGAAGATGTACAGTCGATTATCGAAATGGCTATCGGCGGTAAATCGGCCTCACTACTCTATGAAGATGAGCGGAAATTCAATATCATGGTGAGATATAGCGAACAGTTCCGTCAGAATGAAGAGGAGATAGGCAAGATACTGGTTCCGGCAATGGATGGAACGATGGTACCTATCAAGGAACTGGCGGATATCACGACCATCACGGGACCGTTATTGATTTTTCGTGATAATCATGCACGTTTCTGTGCCGTTAAGTTCTCTGTGCGGGGACGCGATATGGGTACAGCAGTTGCGGAAGCACAGAAAAAGGTGAATGCGTCTGTACATTTACCTGCGGGATATTCTTTGAAATGGACGGGTGACTTTGAGAATCAGCAACGGGCTACGAAGCGCTTGGCGCAAGTAGTGCCTGTCAGTATTGCTATTATCTTTATCATTCTGTTTGTCCTTTTCTCTAATGCGAGGGATGCCGGGCTGGTATTGCTGAATGTGCCGTTTGCGGCTGTCGGGGGGATTGTAGCTCTTCTGCTCACACGGTTCAACTTCTCCATTTCGGCAGGTATCGGCTTCATAGCCCTGTTTGGCATCTGTATTCAGAATGGTGTGATTATGATATCCGATATAAAAGCGAATCTGAAGCTGGGCTCTCCGTTGCAGGAAGCGACGAAAGAAGGAGTCCGTTCACGTATTCGTCCCGTGATAATGACAGCGGCGATGGCAGCTATCGGTTTGATGCCTGCCGCCATGAGCCATGGTATCGGTTCGGAGTCACAGCGTCCACTGGCGATTGTTATCATCGGCGGACTGATAGGAGCCACTTTCTTTGCCTTGTTTATTTTCCCTCTTATAGTGGAAGTGGTCTATGAACGGATGCTGTATGATAAAAACGGTAAGTTATTGCAAAGACGTATATAAATAATTTCATTATCTATTCTATGAAAAAAACTCTCATAGATTAAATTGTATGTTTTCAGTAGGTAGAAGTGAGAAAGGGATAAAAAGCGGGTGAATTAGAAAATCACCCGTACTTTTGTCCCTTTTTCTATTTCGGAAGATATTTCCAGTTTTCCGTTGTATGCGGATATAATCTTCATTGTCAGGCTGAGTCCGATTCCTTGTCCTGCATAGTCATGCGTGTTGCTGCCCCGGTAGAAGGACTGGAAGATATGCTCTATTTCTTCCTGCGGAATACCGATTCCCCGGTCTTCTATTTCAACCACGGTTTGCTGGTTGGTACGGGAAAGGGTGATATCCACTTCCTTTTCAGAATACTTGCAGGCATTATCTATGATATTCTTCAATGCTATTTTCAGCAGATAGGGATTTGCCTGTACAGTGGCTTGTGTGCCGGGCTCTTGAATGTGAAACCGGATTCTGTCATTGCCGGTTGTCAAGTCAGTCAGCATATCCTGCAGAGAGGTTTCTTCCATATTATTCTTCAGCAGTTCTTCGTCCTGCCGGGAGAGGAAAAGAAGATGGCGTATCAGATTGGAAAGCCGTTTGCTTTCCGATGAAATCCGTTGCAGGGCTTCCACGTATTCTCCGGTACTTCTTTCTTTGAGCAGGCTGATTTCACATTCTCCCTGAATGGCGGTTATTGGGTTGTTCAGCTCGTGTGACGCATGGCTGACAAAGGATTTCTCTGCTTTGAAAGCACTGTCCAGGCGGTCGAGCATACTGTTCAGGGTGACTATGATTTCTTCCAGTTCGTCATTATTGCCTGTCTTCTTCAATCGCCGGTTGAGGCTGTTGGCACGTATCTTTTTCAGCTCCTTCAATATATGCTGAAGGGGAACAAGGATACGTCCCGAATAGATTTTTCCTATAAAGTAGATTAGGATAGAACTGAATAGCACCAGGAATATGGAAAGCAGCAACAGATGTTCCTGAATCTCCGTTCCGTAAGCATTGCGGGACATGACGAGAACGATGAAATTGCCTTCATTGTCGGGATAATAGAGGGCTGCGCCCAGTTGGTCTTTATATTTGAAGGAGAAAGGGATGCTGTCTTTGCCTGCTATAAGAAGTGTCTGTTGCTGTTGGGTGAGATATTTATTCAGTGTGTCACGTACTTCGGAAAGACTATCCATATTCAAAAGAATCTCATGGGCTTCGGGTAGAAGTTCGTCATATTTGCGTTGGATAATCTGATAACTCTGTTCGTCCACTTCGTCTTTCTCCCAATGTTTCTGTGCGGTCAGGTAGGCTTTTTCACGAAGGTAGGAAGCATAGAGCTTGTTAATATACTGCGTGCTGAAAATATAAAATACAGCAATGATGATAACAGTGGTCAGCACGCTGACTAATGTATAGAAAAGAGCTATTTTAGAACCTACTTTCATATTCCTGCCGATTGGTGACGCATTTAAGTATTCATGATATATCCTAATCCTACAACCGTGTGAATCAGTTTCTTATCGAAGTCACGGTCTATCTTTACCCGGAGATAATTGACGTAAACATCCACGATATTGGTATTCGTGTCGAAGTTCTTGTCCCATACATCTTTGAGCAAGGTGATACGTGAGAGGGCTACCCCCTGATGAGTCATAAAATATTCGAGCAGACGATATTCCTTGACGGTGAGTTCGATGTCTATATCACCTCTTCTGGCCTTCCGGGTATTGTAATCCAATATCAGATTATCACAAACCAGTTGGTTGGCGGCAACTTCCTTGCTGCGTCGAAGCAATGCCTTGATACGCGCTTCCAGTTCCTGAAAACTGAAAGGTTTGACAAGGTAATCGTCCGCTCCCGCATCCAGTCCTTTGACAATATCTTCCGTTGTGCCCAAGGCTGTCAGCATGATAACGGGAGTCTGATAACCGAACATCTGACGATAGAGACGGCAGAGTTCCAGCCCGTTTATCTTCGGCATGATGATGTCCAGTATTAAAAGGTCGAAAGGCTCTTCCTGAAGGATTTTCCAACCGGTGTTGCCGTCATGACAGACGCTTACCGTATGTCCGAATTCTTTCAGTCCCCGTTCAATAAAAGAGGCGATATTTATTTCATCTTCAACCAATAGTATCTTTGCCATAATCGTACTGTTTGCGTGCAAAGATACTTTTTCTTTGCATTTGGCGAAAGAAATCCGCCCTACATTTAAGTGTTTCTTATTTCTGAATTGTATTATATATAAACAGTAGATATGCTATGAAAATAAATCATTTAGTCGGAGCTTTTCTGTGTGTGCTGGGATGTTACGCGTGTAGCAGTCCGAAAACAGAAGTCAAATCACCGGATGGTCATATTAAAATGTCTTTTACAGTAGATGAAAACGGCAGACCACTCTATAACGTTTCAGTAGGTGATTCATTATTCATTGAAAATTCGATGATGGGCTTCACGGAAGGTAACGGAGTTGCCTTGGCAGACGGTTTCCAAATAAAAAGTACAACTTTCGACAGCAAGGACGAGACTTGGACACAGCCCTGGGGAGAGAATAAGACGAACCGGAACCATTATAATGAAATGGCAGTCAACCTGATTAACGGAAGCCAGGTGGAACTGACCCTTCATTTCCGTGTATTCGATGACGGGGTAGGATTCCGCTATGAATACAACGTCCCCACAGTAGATTCATTGATGATAACTGATGAACTGACTACGTTCCGTTTCCGTCAGGATGGTACTTCATGGTCGATTCCTGCCAGTGCGGAAACTTACGAGTTACTATATAAACAGCAACCTATCTCCGAAGTCGAAACGGCAAATACTCCCTTTACCTTCAAAACGGCAGACGGTGTGTATGGAAGTATCCATGAAGCGGCTTTGTATGACTTCTCCGAAATGACTCTGAAGCAGGCAGGTAACTATACATTGAAAGCGGAGCTTACCCCGTGGCCTGATGGTATCAAGGTGCGCAAAGGCAACCATTTCACTACTTCCTGGCGTACCATTCAGATTGCTCCCGAAGCTGTCGGACTTATCAATTCTTCATTGATTCTGAATCTGAATGATCCTTGTGTACTGGAAACTACCGACTGGATTCGTCCGTTGAAGTATGTCGGAGTCTGGTGGGGAATGCATCTCGGCGTAGAAACCTGGAAGATGGACGAACGTCACGGAGCCACCACGGTCAACGCTAAAAAATATATAGACTTCGCAGCCGCCAATAATATAGAAGGTGTCCTGTTTGAAGGCTGGAACGAAGGTTGGGAAAGTTGGGGCGGTATGCAGAACTTTGACTTTACGAAGCCTTATGCCGATTTTGATATTGACGAGATAGTCCGTTATGCCAAAGAGAAAGGCATTGAAATCATCGGCCACCATGAGACGGGTGGAAATATCCCTAACTATGAGCGTCAAATGGACCATGCGATGCAATGGTACACTGACCATGGCATTTCTATTTTGAAAACCGGTTATGCAGGAGCTTTCCCGGACGGACTTTCACATCACGGACAGTATGGAGTCAACCACTATCAGAAAGTGGTAGAAACGGCTGCCCGTCACAAAATGACGCTCGATGCACACGAACCGATTAAGGATACCGGAATTCGCCGTACATGGCCAAATATGATGACTCGCGAGGGTGCCCGTGGGATGGAATGGAACGCATGGAGCGAGGGCAATCCGCCTTCCCATCATGTGATGCTGCCGTTTACCCGTCTGTTGTCCGGACCGATGGATTATACTCCGGGAACTTTTGACATTCTGTTCTTGCAAACAAAAGATTCTCCTCGTCGTCAGAAGTGGAACGACCAAGATAAGGGAAACAGCCGTGTGAATACCACTTTGGCAAAACAGATAGCTAACTGGGTAATTCTGTATTCTCCTTTGCAAATGGCTTCTGACATGATAGAACATTATGAAGGACATCCTGCTTTCCAGTTCTTCCGTGATTTTAATCCTGATTGTGACGAATCGAAAGCATTGGCAGGTGAACCGGGAGAATTCGTAGCAGTTGTGCGTAAAGCAAAAGGCAACTATTTCCTGGGAGCAGCTACCGACGAGAAACCGCGTACATTGGAAATAAAACTGGACTTCCTGGAACCGGGCAAGCAGTATAAAGCCACCATCTATGCCGATGGAGAAAAGGCGGACTGGAAAACGAATCCTACGGATTATCAGATAACAGAGCAAACGGTGACTTCCGAAAATGTATTGACTGTACGGATGGCTGCCGGCGGTGGACAGGCTGTTTCATTCATGCCGCTTTAACGAAGAATCAATTGAAAATAGATTAGGTTAACAATAGTAGAGACAATAGGTTTAGTCTTTTTGAGGTAAGAAGATTGTTAGGAAATAAAGAAGATTGTCAGGAAGATAATAGGTATAAATAAAGTTGGTTAAGAGGTTTGAAAAAAACGGTGGACAGTACTGCAAGGCTGTTCACCGTTTTAGTTTTATATCTTATCGGTTTCTGCGATTGGATTATCCTTTCGCTTCCTGGTACATGAAGCGTTTGATTGATTTCTTTGCGGTCTTTTCAAATTCCTCGAAATGGATTTTAATCTTGCTTATTTGAGAATAGTTTGGAAGCTGCTGATTCAGTTCGATACGGTTCTGTTCCATCACTTTCTGAATATCCGCTTGCTGCAATCCATGAGCAAAAGCATCATCAAAATCAGGATAGATAAGAGCTACCAGCTTTTCATGCTGCAGAACGATGATTGATTCCGATACATACGGCAGGTTGTTCAATTTGCTTTCAATCTCTTCAGGATAGATATTCTGTCCGCTTGAAGTAAGAAGCAGATTTTTGCTACGGCCGCGGACGGTTACGTATCCTTCTTCATCCATTGTTCCGAGGTCGCCCGTATGCAGCCAACCGTGTACATCTATGATTTGTGCAGTAGCTTCGGGATTTTTGTAGTATCCCAACATCATATTGGTTCCTCTGCAAATGATTTCTCCGGCATGGGTTTTGGGGTCCGGCGAATCAATCTTTACTTCCATACGTGTCGTTGCCTTTCCGCAGGAAGCCAGTTTCAACGTTTCCCAACGGCTCGAGCAGATAATAGGGCCACATTCGGTCATACCGTAAGCGATGGTATAGGGGAATCCTATCTTTTGAAGGAAAGCTTCCACTTCGACATTGAAAGGAGCACCGCCGATAATGATTTCATCAAAGTTACCACCGAATATTTCCATAGCGGCCTGACGTGCCAAAGACTTGATTTTATCATTGACAATAGGCACTTTGAGCAATAACTTACCAATCTTGCTGTCCACTTTAGGCAGAATATCCTTCTTGATAATCTTTTCTACAATCAAAGGCACACAAGAGATTACTCTTGGCTTGATTTCCGCAAACGATTGGGCAATGATTTTCGGAGACGGCATACGCGTCAGGAAGTAGATATGCGCACCTGCCGAGAATCCGTACAGGAAGTCGTACACCATACCGAATACGTGTCCCATAGGAAGCATGGAAACGATGTTGTCTCCCGGCTTAAGCGGAAGCATCTCGAAGCAATACGCCACGTTTGACCAAATGCTGCGGTAGGGGAGCATGACTCCTTTTGAATATCCCGTAGTGCCCGAAGTATAGTTGATAATCGCTAACTCTTCCGGTCTGTCTTTCCGGTAACAGATATGTTCAGGGCGGAAATTCTTGGGATACTGCTGCCCATAAATAGCGTTCCGATGTTCAAAGGCATAAGTGAGTTTCTCGTTCCGTGATACTAAAGCGGAGAAGTCTGTCAGTGAAGCGATACCTTCCAGTAAAGGCATGGCATCTTCATTCAGATTTTCCCAAGCCTGGTCGCCCACGAAAAGTAGTTTGGCTTCGGAGTGATTGACAATATTATGAATGTTGTCCGCCTTGAACTCATGCAGGATAGGCACGATAACGGCTCCATAAGTAATAGTGGCTAAGAAAGTAACTGCCCAGTGGGCACTGTTGCGTCCGCAGACTGCTATTTTATCTCCCGGCTGAATTCCGGCGCTTTCCAGTACGATGTGAAATTTAGCGATTTTACGCGCTACGTCTTTATATTGAAGGGTGATTCCTTTATAGTCAGTTAAGGCATCTTTGTCCCAGTTTTTGATGATACTTTGCTCAATATAATCAATGAACTGATGTTCTTGTTCCATTCGATTCTTGCACATTTAGTTTAAAACTGCGCAAAATTAATACTTCAGATGTGTAAACCGAATTTTAAATTCAAGTTTTACGGTTAATTAACGGTGACTGACCGAACAATTTCTTTCGACCTGCCGGCGGGCTTTTCCTGTTTCTTCCTTAAAACTAATTGATGGGTATACCTGAAACGTTTCGTCTCCATGCGTGAAGACGAAATGAACGTCGTGTGAGGACGAAAGATTTCACGCATGGAGACGAATAAGTTTTTGTATAAAGGATTTCTTTTCAGATGTTAGGTGGATTCTATTTCTTCCTCTTTGGATTTCTCGGAAATGAGCAATAGTTTATCCCCCTCGTGCAGCTTCAATGTTCCGTTAGGAATCAGGAACTCATCTCCACGTTTCACAATCATTACCAGTGTGCCTTTGGGAAGATTCATATCCTTCAATGTATCTGCTTCTTCCAGCATTTCGCGGGTAATTGTCATGTCGCTTAGGTCGGAATCAATTTCTTCCGGGAGTTCGACACCGAAGTCATTGCCTGTTTTCTCCAAAGGTTCGGAGAGATGCAGTAGACGTGCCACAAAAGAAATGGTAGTACCCTGTACGACCAGTGAGACAATGGTAATGAAGAACACGATATTGAAGATAATATTCGAACCTTCGACTCCTGCAACCACCGGATAAGTGGCGAAGATGATAGGGACCGCTCCGCGCAATCCCACCCAGGACACGAACAAACGTGATTTCATCGTTATTTTTCGGAACGGGAGCAAGCAGAGGAATACGCTTAACGGACGACCGATAACAATCATAAATACGCCAATCAGCAAAGCGACGACAGCTACTTCCAGCATCTCATGCGGATTGACAAGCAATCCCAGGCAAAGGAACATAATGATTTGAAACAGCCACGTCAGTCCGTCCATAAATGTATAGATTTCCTTACGATGCATGATTTTGTTGTTTCCTACCATTATACCGGCGATATATACTGCCAGATATCCATTACCTTTCAGCAAGTCGGTGATGGCGAAAGTAAAGAAAACAAAAGCCAGTAACAGGATAGGGTATAACGCTTGATTGTCAATATTAAGCTTGTTCAACATGCGGATAGCCAGTTTGCCGAGTAAATATCCGGCAGCGGCACCTACAATAAACTGAATGATAAACGACATTGCGATAGCGCCGACTCCCATGCCTGCCGATTGGATAAACTGTATCAGGACGATAGTAAGCATATAAGCCATCGGGTCATTACTTCCACTTTCCAGCTCCAGCATAGGGCGGAGATTGTGCTTTAAGTTCATCTTTTGTGAACGAAGAATGGCGAACACCGAAGCTGAGTCGGTTGACGACATGGTAGCTGCCAGTAGCAGCGAAGTAGTGATAGGTAAATAAATGTTCGTCCAACTCATGCCGGATAACCACCAAATAAAGAGGCCGGTGAAAAGGGCTGTTAGTAGTACTCCGACAGTGGAAAGCACGATACCGGGACCTAATATAGGTTTTATTTCTCTGAATTTCGTGTCCATACCACCCGAGAAAAGGATGATACTCAAGGCGACCATACCGATGAACTGCGCCTCTTTGGCATTATGAAACTGGAGTCCGAAACCGTCGCTTCCGAATATCATTCCCACTACAAGGAACAGTAATAAGGTGGGTACTCCAAAGCGGTATCCGGTCTTTCCAACGACAATGCTGACGAAAAGTAAGATAGAACCGATAAGTAAGGTGTTTTCTGCTGTAAATATCATAGGCAATATATTATAAAGTTATAAAATTGTCGTATTGGTTTTCACTGTGCGAAGTTACACATTATTAACAACAAATAAAACCCCTGTTTGGATGTATTTTTGTCAAAAAAGGTAGTTAAATTGTCTAAAAAGATTAATTTTGCACTCACATTTTAGACAATCTACTTTTATGGATGCAAATAATCTTACACCTTTGAGGAAAGGAGTGGTGGGAGTACAATTCTTGTTTGTAGCTTTCGGAGCTACGGTACTCGTGCCGTTATTAGTGGGGCTCGACCCCTCGACAGCCCTGTTTACAGCAGGTATCGGTACGCTCATCTTTCATGCGGTCACCCGTGGAAAAGTTCCTATCTTCTTAGGAAGTAGTTTTGCCTTTATAGCGCCTATTATCAAAGCGACGGAGCTTTACGGACTGCCCGGCACATTGTCCGGGATGGTCGGGGTGGCATTGGTTTATTTTGTGATGAGCGCGCTTGTCAAATGGCAGGGAGTACGGGTGATTGAACGCCTCTTTCCGCCTGTTGTCATAGGGCCTGTGATTATTCTTATCGGTCTGTCATTGGCAGGAACCGGGGTAAACATGGCAAAGGAGAACTGGGTGCTGGCTTTACTATCGTTGGTCACTGCGGTCGTTGTCTCCATGAAGGCGAAAGGGCTTTTGAAGTTGATTCCTATCTTTTGCGGGATTATAGTCGGTTATCTGGCAGCCTGGCTTTTTTATGATTTGGATTTGTCGGGTGTCAGGGATGCCGCCTGGCTGGGATTTCCACAGTTCGTTTTTCCTAAATTCTCCTGGGAGCCTATCCTGTTTATGATTCCGGTAGCGATTGCTCCGGTGATAGAACATATCGGAGATGTGTATGTGGTGAACACCGTCACGGGCAAAGACTTTGTGAAAGACCCTGGTCTGCATCGTACTTTGCTGGGAGACGGGTTGGCTTGCTGCTTTGCGGGACTGGTGGGTGGACCGCCGGTCACTACTTATTCGGAAGTGACAGGAGCCATGTCATTGACGAAAATCACGAATCCGCAAGTCATACGGATTGCCGCTATTTCTGCTATCTTATTCTCCGTGATAGGAAAAATCAGTGCACTTTTGAAATCCATTCCAAGTGCGGTATTAGGTGGAATCATGCTTCTGCTCTTTGGTACGATTGCTTGTGCGGGAATTGCCAATCTGGTGAATAATTGCATAGACTTGAGCCGTACACGGAATATTATCATTGTATCATTAACGCTGACTGTCGGTATCGGCGGTGCTGCTTTTAGTTGGGGTGATTTTTCCCTGTCGGGCATCGGACTGGCAGCCTTGGTGGGAGTACTTCTGAATCTGATATTGCCTAAGGACGATTAATGAAATCTCCATCCTTATTAGAAGAATCGGCAAGATACTGATAGATGAAAAAAGGCAGGCTCGAATAATACTATCTGTATGATTCGAGCCTGAATTCTTAAGGTTTAGGGATGAAAATCCTGTTTATGACAGGAACTTCATTATATCTTCGTCCACACTGCTGATACCGCCGATTCCGAATTGTTCAATCAACACATTCTTTACATTCGGTGAAAGGAAAGCCGGAAGAGTGGGGCCGAGGTGGATATTTTTCACTCCCAATGCCAATAGGGCTAACAATACGATAACCGCTTTCTGCTCATACCAGGCAATATTGTAAACAATGGGCAGTTTATTGACATCGTCCAAACCGAAGATTTCTTTCAGTTTCAGTGCGATAACCGCCAATGAGTAACTGTCGTTACATTGTCCTGCATCCAGTACGCGGGGAATTCCGTTTATATCACCCAAAGCCAATTTATTGTACCGGTATTTGGCGCAACCGGCAGTCAGGATAACGGTATCCTTTGGTAACTTCTGCGCAAATTCCGTATAATACTCACGGCTTTTCATACGTCCGTCGCATCCTGCCATGACAAAGAACTTGCGGATAGCTCCACTCTTGACAGCATCTACCACTTTATCAGCCAGCGCTGTCACCTGTGCATGAGCGAATCCACCGATAAGTGTTCCGTTTTCGATAGCTACGGGTGGTTGGCATTGCTTGGCATGGGCAATCAGTGCGGAGAAGTCTTTCGGTTTTCCGTCTTTCCGTTCAGGGATATAATGTGCGCCTTCCAGTCCGCAGGCTCCTGTGATATAAATACGGTCTTTATAAGTGGCATTCGCACGCGGGGGAACGATACAGTTGCTGGTAAACAAGACAGGGCCGTTGAAACTTTCGAATTCTTCTTTCTGTTTCCACCAGGCATTTCCATAGTTCCCCGCCAGATGCTTGTATTTCTTCAGTTGCGGATAGTAATGTGCGGGAAGCATTTCGCTGTGGGTATATACATCTACTCCCGTACCTTCGGTTTGTTCCAACAGTTCTTCGAGGTCTTTCAGGTCATGTCCGCTGATAAGAATACCCGGATTGTTGCGGACACCGATATTTACTTCGGTGATTTCCGGATTTCCGTAACTGCTTGTATTGGCTTTGTCCAGTTGTGCCATAGCAGATACGCCATGTTTCCCTGTTTCCAAAGTCAGTTGTACCAACTCTTCCACGGTAATATCATTACGGGTTAATTCTGCTAATGCGTGTTGCATAAAGGCAAAGATTTCCGGTGACTGGTAACCCAGGTTATTGGCATGCTCTACGTAAGCCGCCATTCCTTTCAGTCCGTAGTGTACCAGTTCTTTCAGTGAACGGATATCTTCGTTCGGGGTACGAAGTACGCCTACGGTCTTCGACTTTTCTTCAAACTCATCTTCGCTGCCATCCCAAAGACATTCGTCGGGAGCATTTTGAATCGTTACCTTGCTGCCGAGTTCTTTTTTCAGCTTCAATCCTTCTTTGATTTTCCGGGTGATGGCATCCTTGTCAAAGTTGGCGTTGGTGATGGTGATAAACAGGGCATCGTAGATAAATTTGTCTGCAGTTTCGGAAGGATGTCCCTCTTTGCGCAGGTGCTCGTTGTAGACGGCAATTCCCCGTACTACAAAGAGCAACAGGTCTTGCAGGTTAGCCACTTCGGATGTTTTACCGCATACTCCTTTCAGGGTACAACCTGTACCCATTGCAGTCTCTTGACATTGATAACAGAACATACTCATAACTTTTACGTTTTAATTAGTCTTATAGTTTATTGAACGCAAAAGTAGGGGAAAGGTTGAACGTAATTCTGTAACCAATGTTACAAGGGCGAATATTTTTTATATCTTTCCCGGATTTCCTATTGAATGAGCCGGATAAGCAGTTTTTTTCTTATTGAATCAGTCGGATTAGCGATTCTTTTTGAAGAATCGTGATATGTTTTCGGTCGGCTATAAGCAGACCATCTTCCTGCATATGCGCCAGCTCGCGTGCGAGAGAAGGACGCGATACTCCGAAATAATCGCTTAACTCCTGTTGCGAACGGTCGAGAGTGATATGCAACTGTTGCTGTTGCTTATGCAGCCGGAGCAGATAAGAAGCCAGTTTTTGGCGAATCGTCTTGAATGACATAAAGAAGAGCTTGTCCGATAATGTCCGTGCATAATTGGCGGAGAGGTTCATATAGTTTTCCAAAAACTGTTCGTTCTTGCGAAACAGGTTCAGGACGCTCGATTTGGGAAGTTCGATGACTTCCGTCGGTTCATTGGCAGTCACTTCCACCGGAAAACGGTTCTCTTCTCCAAACAGGAACAAAGGGGCGAGGGCTCTTGGAGCGGCTATGTCTTCCACTTTGATGAGCCGTCCCGAATAGTCAATCATTTCCCCGCGCACACTCCCTTTTGTCAGGATGACAAGGTGGTTGCACACATCTCCCTGGCGTGCCAGGATTTCTCCTTTCTTATAAGAACGGGTGTGGAAACTGATTGCTTCCAAATCGGTGGAAAGTCTTTCTGGAGTAATCTCTCGGAATAACGGATTATTGGTGAGTGCAGGTATCATAATGGGGGGATATATAATTGGTTATTGTTATTTGAATTTTAAAACAAACTTGGTTTCCTTGTCCGGCAGTAGCGTGAGACTTCCACCCGATAGGCGCATAATCTGACGCGAAATGCTTAATCCGATTCCGCTGCCACCTTCCTTGGTGGTAAAGAATGGGATAAATATATGTTCGGCTATCTCTGACGGGATTTCGGGACCATTATTCTTTATTTCAATCAGTACCTCTTCCATGTCATTGCAATAAGCCAGGATTTCAATTCTTCCGTCCGGTTGGTTGCCGATAGCTTGAATGGCATTCTTCAAGAGGTTGATGACAACTTGGGAAATCAGGTTTTCGTCTGCATGTACTATCAAATCCGCAGGTGAAATATCCATCTGGAAGAAGATATTATCGCATGGGTTCTGATGGCGGGCAAGTTCGACCATTCTCCCTATGAATGTCTTTACATAGAATAAAGAGGGTTCGGGAGTCGGTATGCGTGTGAATTGCCGGTAAGATTCTACAAAAGAAAGCAGTCCTTTTCCGGTTGCGCTGATTGTTTGCAATCCATGATATATTTCTTCGTCTTTCTCTTCCGACATGGAAAGGAGAGTGTCGCAAAGTGAGGTGATGGGAGTTACCGAATTCATGATTTCATGGGTGAGTACACGTGTCAGACGAATCCATGAATCGATTTCCTTCTCGTCCAGTTCGGTATTGATGTCATTCAGAGCTAGGATGCGCAGATGCTCTTTGCGTACATTAATTTCTGAAACACGTAGGGAGAGGTTGACCGTTCCCCGCTCGTTGTGGAAGGTAACCTGCAACTTGTCTCCGGGACGGCAATGTTCTATCTTGTCCATCAATACGGCATCTACTTTACTCAACTGGCGGACATGCGTAAATATGTTCAGTCCGAGAAGCCGCAGGGCTTCTTTGTTCTTCTGATACACGGCTCCGTTGTCATTGAGCACTAACAGTCCGGTGCTGACAAAATCCAGAATCAGTTCATAATATTTTTCCTGCTGTGCCGTTTCCGCCTTTACATTATATAATATATGTCCCACCCGGTTGAGTGCTATATTGATTTGCCTGCTTTCCGCTGTTCCGTCCTCTTCGGGAAATCGGAAAGAGTTATCATTATTTTCCAAAGCGTCAATCATGAAAAGCACTTGCTTGACATGACGACGATAAAGCCGGATTTGCCATAGGATACTCAGGATTAGCAGAATTACACTGATACCGAATCCTATAGAATCTTTCTGAAAGCCAAACCAGGCAGTCAGCAGACAGGCACAGACGGTTAATGCTATTCTGAACCAATATCGGTAGCTAAGTTGCCGGAAGAACTTTTTCATACTCTGATTTTTTTATAATCCGAACTTTTTCATCTTGTTATAAAGAGTCTGCCTTGTTATTCCCAGTTGGCTGGCAACAGCAGACAGGTTTCCTGCGCAAGTGTCCAGGGCTTTCCGTATCATTTGTATTTCCATCTCTTCGAGCGTAGATATACTTTTCTCCTGAATCCCTGTGCGGGGTGGCACTGATAATTGAAATAATTCGGCAGGAATCAGCGGACTGTCATTGATGATGACGGCTTTTTCAATCACGTGTTCCAACTCGCGGATATTACCATACCAGGGATGCGCTGTCAGTTTCTCTTTGGCATCCGGTGCAAACTTCATCGGAGCCTTGTCATATTGCTTGCAGAAACGTATGATAAATCTTTCCGCAAGTGGGATAATATCCTCTTCCCGTTCCCGTAAGGGTGGTATTTCTACATGAATGGTATTGATGCGATAGAGTAAATCTTCCCGGAATTCGCCTTTGCCCACCATCTCTTGCAGATTCTGGTTTGTAGCGCATATCAGCCGGATATCAATAGGAATAGGAGTATTGCTTCCTACACGTACGATGCTTCGGCGTTGGATGGCAGTCAACAGTTTGGCTTGCAGATGATAAGGCAGATTTCCTATTTCATCCAAAAACAGGGTGCTTTTGTCGGCAGACTCGAACTTGCCTGTACGGTCGGCGTGTGCATCCGTAAAAGAGCCTTTTATATGCCCGAAAAGCTCACTCTCAAACAAGGACTCCGTGATAGTCCCCATATCGACAGCAATCATTTCCTGGTGTTTCCGATGGGACAGGGAATGAATCTCCCGTGCCAGCATTTCTTTTCCCGTTCCGTTCTCACCGGTTATCAGGATATTGGCATCGGTGGCGGCGACCTTTTCAATCAGCGTGCGGAGTTGCTGCATCACTTTGCTTTCTCCCCAGTACATAGCCGGGTGAATCGGTTCTTCTTTAGCGTTCGATTTCTTTTCTTGAGATGTAGACGCGGCTGCGGCTTGCAGGGTTGCCACTAGCTTTTGGTTATCCCAGGGCTTCACGATAAAGTCGGTTGCCCCTTCCTTTATCCCCCGGATGGCCAGTTCAATGTCCGCATAAGCCGTAAAAAGTACGACCGGCAGTTCCGGGCGTACTTTCTTTATTTCATGTAACCAGAACAGACCTTCATTGCCGGTATTGATGCCCGATGTAAAATTCATATCCAGCAATATTACTTCCGGCATCTCTTCCCGAATGACGCTTGTCAGCGTGACGGGAGAGGAGAGTGTAACGACTTTTGAGAAATAACTTTTCAGAAGGATTTGTACTGCGGTCAGCACCCCTTTATTATCGTCTACAATGATGATTGTTCCTGATTTACTCATTTTCGTGTAAGTTTTTAAAGCGCAAACTTACGAAAAAAGTAGTTTAGATTTCAATATTTGGATTTCAAAAAATGAATTTCAAAATTCATAACTCAAAAATGAATTTACAGCCATTGGAACTTCAATCCGAAGGACAGACTCAGATAATCACGCGGACGGAGATAACTATTTAGTACGGCGCTGACCAGGTAAAGGTCGCAAGTGCTTATCTCATAGAAGAACGTCACAGACTTAGCTAGAAATCTGCGTTGCGGATCAATATCATAAGTCAGCCGCTGTCCCATGAAGATATGGAAACGTACCTTGCTTGAGAAACCGTAGTAACCTTTCGGATAACGGTCGGGTTCATTTACCCAAAACTGGTCTCCGAATACCGTGTTCATATAAAGACCACAAGTAAGCGGTTCCGTTGAGAATCCCTTTCCAATATTGATGCTCCAAGGCATGTAATTTTGCTTGAGCGTCATCGTCACTTTGGCTTTCTTTGAAGAGTATTTCGGAATAAATCCGACCAATAAATCTGTTTCCCATTGATTCCGCTTTCCATAATCCCATCCTGTGCCGAAAGAGAGCAATCCCATGTTTCCGGCATATTGTATTTTAGAATGAGTGGGGATAATCCTTTCCCAGTTTCTGCGGAAACGGTGTACCCGGTTATCGTAACGGGTACGCTTCACTTCCTTGGGCGTGGCAGGCAATATGGAATCCGCTTTGATAATCGTAAATACGGAATCTCCTGTATGAAAAGCAATGATTGAATCTGACTTGATAACAAAGCGGAGTGAGTCTGCCTTGTATGTGTCTATGACGGTATCTGTCTTGCAAGTGGCTGAAATCAGACTGGGGAGCGAGAGAAGTGCCGACAGTACTCCTGCCCGCAAGATATATTTAGTATTTAACCAGTTCATATTCGTATTTTTCCGGGGTTATGGTAAATACCAGATAACTGCGGCAATCCATGCAGTCACTGGTGATATAATGTATTCCATCATCAAAAATGACATCATCCCGATAGTGGTGAGTATGGGCGGCCGTACAGAATTGTATTCCCGGATATTCGGTGACATAACGATGAAACACCTTGGCTACATTGTCATTAAACACATCTGTGTAGGGGCGCGCGTGCATGCTGATTACCGTTTTTTCAAACTCATCGCTTCTGTTTGTTATCTCCTGCTCCATAAAAGTGAAATTCGGGACAGGCTCGGAATAATCATATTCCAGCGCATTAGTATTCAGGCAGACAAATTTTACATTACCGGCTATGAAAGAAAAGTTGGTCGATCCGAATACGGCTTTGTATGTTTCTTCTCCCGTACCCAAGCAGTCATGGTTTCCGATAATAGCTACATAAGGCACTTTAAGCCCGTTCATAATATCGCGTTGCCAAAGGAACTCTTTCGTCACTCCGAAGTCGCTCATATCTCCGCCGTGAATGACGAAATCAATATCATCCCGTTTATTAATCTCTTTCACGAAATCTTCCGTTTCGTCATACCAACGTTGTGAATCGCCCATGGTTACGAAGCGTAGCGTAGTCTTACCTTTGCAATTCGCTTCTATCTTTTCGATATTGTGTGCATTGACATTTGTTTCGCCGCTGATTCGGACATCGTACGGATGATAATCTATCATACCGCATCCGGAAAGTAACAGACACGACAAGAGCGCATATAAACTTTTTCTCATCATAATTATAATAATATAGTTTAGAAAACTTTCAGCGAAGATATAGTTTTCGAATGAAATAACGATGGTCTAGTATGGAAAATAGGAAAAAAAGAACAATAAAGAGGTGGAAATATCAACTTATAGCCCTTTATGAGAGAGAACAGAACTATTCAACTTTGTCTAATTATTAGACACTACTGTCTAATAATTAGACAAATAATGTCTTATGGAGAATAATCTAACTGGCTGATAGCTAATAGAAAAAGACTTTGGCATGCTTTCTGTCTTTCTATTTGCGAATATAACAAAATAAAAATTGATGAGGCACTTTTATTATACCATTCAACTATTGATTCATGAACGGGGTATGAATAGTATCAAAATTATCTCGATGACTTTAGGGATATTTGTTGGTATTCTGCTGTTTTCGTGTGTGAAGTTTCAATTGAGCTATTACA
The DNA here is from genome assembly GCF_012113595.1 of Bacteroides faecium. Lineage (NCBI taxonomy): Bacteria > Pseudomonadati > Bacteroidota > Bacteroidia > Bacteroidales > Bacteroidaceae > Bacteroides > Bacteroides faecium. The sequence goes on along the minus strand of NZ_CP050831.1, from coordinate 5,196,530 downwards.
ATTTTTGTTTTCAACCCGAACGGCTATATGTTGCATATATGGATGGTCCTTATACTTATGGTCCCTTCTCTGCTGCTATGCGCGATAATTTCCCGGAAGAAGTGGAGGATGCTACAATATTGAGAGATATGGGGACTAATGTTTTTTATAATGGCAACGTCCGTTTGACGGAACCTATGATATATGCTGACGGGCATTTATTCTCCACATTGGGTTTGAAGCTGTTAGCGGGTAAGGCAGAAGAGCTGGTCCGTCCTGATGTTTTATTCATTTCCCGTTCGTTGGCAGAAAAAATAGGAGAAGGGAAAAGTCTTGAGAGTGTCATAGGTAAGACTTTGTCTGTCGACCGTAAAGAACCGATGATGATACGTGGTATTTTTGAAAATGTGGGAGAAAATACGGATATACATTTTAACGTAGTGGCTCCGATGAGCCAGTTGTGGAATCAGGCTCGTGGCGGGTGGGGGAGCGATATTAGTTATATGTCGATTATTCGTTTCCGCGAACCGGATAAAGATATAGCAGCGGTAGAGACGCGAATACCTGATATGCTTAAAAAGTATATGGCTGATTCCTCTAATAATAAAAAGAAATTCAATAGCTTTTCTTTCCGTCCATTATTAGAATTTCATACTGCCAATCCGACAGTCCGGCTCATGATACTAATGATGTCGGTATTGGGCGTTGTCATTTTGTTGGTTGCAGCTTTTGATTATGTACTTATTGCTGTATCGTCCTTAGCCCGGCGGGCTAAGTCTATCGGAGTGCATAAATGCTGTGGTGCGACTGATAGTAATATCTTCAGGATGTTTCTGACAGAAACAGCTTTTATTCTTTTAATTTCTGTGTTACTGACTGCGTTGCTTATATTTCAGTTTCGGGAATTTGTAGAAGAAATCATTGCGATACGTTTAAGTTCGCTCTTTACGTGGCAAACGCTTTGGGTGCCTATGGTTGTACTTCTATCAGTTTTTATATTAGCGGGAGTTATGCCGGCAAGCATATTCGCGTCTATTCCTGTGACACAAGTCTTTCGCCGTTATGCCGAACGTAAAACTTCTTGGAAACGTCCGTTATTGTTTATCCAATTTGTTGGCATGACTTTTATTTTGAGTTTCCTTATGGTTGTATTTCTCCAATACCGGATGGCAATGAATAAGGATTTGGGATACCGTCCGGAACGTGTCGTTATGTGTTGGCATAAGTTCGGGAGTGACCGGCAAAACGCAAAGAGCTTCTTTATGAACCTGCCTATGGTTGAGGAATATGGAGTGGCGCGGCAACCTATCTGGTCTGGTTGGGCTGGGGATGAGTTTAGTGTTGGGGAAGGGCGGACTATTCAAGGCCGGTTGGAATGGATAGGAGATGATTTTGTACCTATGATGGGGATACAGATACTATATGGTAAGAATGTGATATCTGCGAAAGAAGCTTTGGTGAATGAAGAATTCGTACGTCAGGCGGGGTGGACGGACGAACCGGTCGGGAAGCAATTATCCGTATGGGGTAAAGAGATAACCATTGTTGGTGTAATGAAGAATTTCTCTGTTCAAAGTGTGTATCATCCTCAATATCCGGTATTGTTGTTGGGAAGTGGGAGTGATTCAAACCCCGGGCTTCACTATATCCGTTTAAAAGAGCCGTTTGATGATAACTTGAAAAGGCTGAATGAATTGATGGCAGAGACTTTCCCAACAGATGATTTTGTCTTTTATTCACTGACTCAGAAATTAGATGCCCAATATACGGATATTACCCGTTTTCGGAACGCAGTACTTTTGGCTTCGATTTCTATATTCTTTATAGCGTTGATGGGATTATTGGGATATGTAGGCGATGAAATCCGCTTTTGTAGAAAAGAGATAGCTATTCGTAAAGTGAATGGTGCGGATACTTTCGGCATATTGAAATTGTTTTCTACAAACATATTGTGGACAGCACTTCCTGCGGCACTTGTTGGTGCAGTACTGGCTCATTGGGCAGGCATGAAGTGGTTGCAGCAATTTAGCGATTCTGTGAATCCGGGTATTGGGGCATTTGCAGGAGTCGTGGCGTTTGTATTAGTGGTGATATGGGTATGTGTCATACTTAAAGCATGGCATGTGGCTAATGAAAATCCGGTGAATAGTATTGCAAATGAATAACTGTGATATATTGAAATATAATAAAAATAAAGAGATTATGATTAAGATTGAAAACGTCAGTAAAGTATTCCGTACTTCCGAAGTAGAGACGGTCGCATTGAATCATGTCAATGTTGAAGTGAAAGAAGGAGAATTTGTAGCCATTATGGGACCTTCGGGGTGTGGCAAATCCACCTTGTTGAATATCCTCGGACTATTGGATAATCCCACCGAAGGTTCGTATCAGTTGATGGGGCAGGAAGTTGCCGGACTGAAAGAAAAGGAACGTACTCATGTGCGCAAGGGTAAATTAGGCTTCGTGTTCCAAAGTTTCAACCTGATAGACGAACTGAATGTCTATGAGAATGTAGAACTTCCGCTCACTTACCTGGGGCTTAAGGCATCCGAACGTCGCTGCATGGTAGAAGACATTCTGAAAAGAATGAATATCAGTCACCGCGCTAAGCACTTTCCCCAACAACTTTCCGGTGGTCAGCAACAACGTGTAGCCATTGCCCGCGCCGTAGTGACCAATCCTAAATTAATCCTTGCCGATGAGCCTACGGGTAATCTTGACTCCAAGAACGGTGCGGAAGTAATGAATCTGCTGACAGAACTGAATAAGGAAGGAACTACCATTATTATGGTGACCCACTCACAACACGATGCAAGCTTTGCTCATCGTACTGTGCATTTATTCGACGGAAGTATCGTAGCAAGTGTAACGGCATAAACAGTACATCAGCAATGAGACAAATCTACTATACTATACGTACATTATTGCGTGAACGAGGGTCGAATATCATAAGGGTAATCTCCCTTTCTTTAGGGCTTACCATTGGTATTCTGCTTTTCTCGCAGATAGCTTTCGAGCTAAATTATGAGCAATGCTATCCGGACGCGGAACGCTTGGCACTCGTACGTTGTCAGGTAACCAACTCCAGCACAGGTGAGACAGCGGGTGATGAGGGTGGAACCAGTTATGACTATACCGTCTTTGATGTGACAGCCGCTACTTTGGCGCAGGATATGCCAAATGAAATAGAAATGGCCAGTTGTGTCTTTCCTTTTGGTGGCGCTAATATCTATAAGGAAGACAAACTTTTGTCCGGCATAAATTACATCTATGCAGATACCTGTTTCTTTCAGACTTTCGGCATCCCTGTACTGAAAGGAAATCCGAAAGACATGATTATGCCCGGAAGTGTTTTTGTGTCAGAGCATTTTGCCCGTGAGACGTTCGGAGATGAAAATCCTGTCGGGAAAGTACTTTCTATTCAGAAACAAGAAGAACTGACCATTCGCGGCATATACAAGGACGTACCGGAAAACACGATGCTTACTCATGACTTCGTAATTTCCATCTATCAGAATGGGGGATATTACGCGGGAGCCGGCTGGAACGGGAATGATGTTTTTTATGCGTTCCTTCGCTTGCGCAATGTTTCGGATATTGATAAGGTGAACGCTAATATCCAGCGGGTGATTGGGAAATATACCTCTTTGGAATTTGATGGTTGGAAAACGCAATTTAGTGTCATTCCGTTAGTGAAACGTCATTTGGATTCTCCCGATGTGCAGAAACGGTTGGTTATTTACGGATTTCTAGGCTTTGCTATCTTCTTTGTGGCTATTATGAATTATATGCTTATATCCATTGCCACATTGAGCCGTCGTGCGAAAGGGGTAGGAGTGCATAAGTGCAATGGAGCCAGTTCGGCAAATATCTTCAATATGTTTTTGGCAGAGACGGGAATACTTATTATCATTTCCATATTGCTTAGTTTCTTGCTGATAATTAATACACGTGGCTTGATTGAAGACTTGCTTTCCGTACGTCTTTCCTCACTTTTTACTTGGGAAACGTTGTGGGTGCCGCTACTTACTGTCTTCGTGCTTTTCATTTTGGCAGGCGGCATACCGGGGCGGTTGTTCTCACGTATTCCTGTCACGCAAGTGTTCCGTCGTTATACTGACGGGAAGAAAGGCTGGAAACGTTCGTTGTTGTTTGTGCAATTTACAGGGGTTTCTTTTGTCTTGGGGTTGCTGTTAGTCACCTTATTGCAGTATAGTCATTTGATGAACCGGGACATGGGGATTGTCGTGCCCGGATTGGCCCAGGCACAAACATGGCTTCCCAAAGAATCGGTAGAGCATGTCAAAGATGAACTTCGTCGTCAGCCGATGGTGGAAGGAGTGACGGTTGCCATAAATGGCGTACTTGGTGAGTACTGGACGCGCGGACTGATAGGAAATGACGGCAAACGCATTGCTACACTGAATTTTAACTCTTGCCATTATAATTATCCCGAAGTAATGGGAATCAAGATAATTGAAGGAACTACGATAAAGAAGCAGGATGATTTGCTGGTAAATGAGGAACTGGTGCGTCTGATGAAATGGACGGACGGGGCAGTAGGTAAAAAGTTGAATGATGTTCAGGGAACGATTGTGGGTGTTTTTCGTGACATTCGCAACACCAGCTTTTATGCGTCTCAATCTCCTATCGTCCTGATAGGAGATGAGAATGCAAATCATGCGTTCGATGTCCGTCTGAAAGAACCTTATGACGAAAACCTGAAACGTCTGAACGAATTTGTGGAAAGTACCTTCCCGAATGTATCCTTACGCTTTGTCTTAGTAGACAGCATGGTGAAAGACATATATAAGAATGTGTACCGCTTCCGTAATTCCGTCTGGATTACTTCCGGCTTTATTTTGTTGATTGTCATCATGGGACTGATAGGCTACGTGAACGACGAAACCCAACGCCGCAGCAAGGAGATAGCTATCCGGAAAGTGAACGGTGCTGAGGCTTCCCACGTCCTGCGGCTACTGACACGTGACATCTTGTATGTTTCTGTAATTTCTATCCTGATAGGTACAGTTGTCTCTTATTTTGCGGGACAGGCATGGCTCGACCAGTTTGCCGAGCAGATTGATTTGAATCCGTTGCTTTTTGTAGGCACAGCCCTTTCTGTTCAATTATTGATTGTAATTTGTGTTGTTCTGAAAGCATGGCATATTGCCAATGAGAATCCGGTGAATAGCATCAAAGCGGAATAGAAATCACAGGACAAAAGCAGAATAGGGCAGGAACAGCCTTATTCTGCTATCACATTTTGTTGTTTTGACACCTTCTTAATATAAATCATCAAACTGACAACCGCTGTAATAAACGCTAATGCATCCGATACCGGCATACTAATCCAAATCCCTTTTAATCCTAATCCCCACCAATTAGGGAAAAGCAACAAGCAAGGCAATAAATAAAGCAACTGCCTTGTCAGTGAAAGGAAAATACTGATTTTCGCCTTGCCGATACTTTGGAAGAAGTTACCGATAACAATCTGTGCCCCTACGAATGGGAACATCAACACCGTCAAGCGAAGCCCTTCTACGGCAAGTCCGATTAGTTCATCATTATCCGTAAAGAGCGCGGACACTGCATGCGGGAAAAACTCACAAATCAGGAAACCGCTGCTCGTGATAACCACTCCCGAGATAATCCCCAGCTTCAACGTCTGCTTCACCCGGTCTATCTTCTGTGCCCCGAAGTTATAACCGACAATCGGCTGCATACCCATCGTCAATCCCAATACAATCATGACATAAAGCGTCAGCAACCGGTTGATGATACCATATGCACCGATAGCCATATCGCCCCCGTATTCCTGCAAACTGTTATTGATAATAATAACAATAGCACACGCACAAACATTCATCAGGAACGGTGACATACCGATAGCGAAAATACTCTCCACGATTCTTCGCTTCATCTTCCATACCTTTCCTTCAAAATGCACCGTGCTGTCTTTCTTCATAAAATGGCTCACTACCCATACCATACCAATCAACTGCGAAATGACCGTTGCCGTAGCCGCTCCGCGCATTCCCCATTCAAAGTGGAAGATAAAGATAGGAGCGAGGATGATATTAGCCACCACCGTCACCATAGAAGTAAGCATCGCCTTCTTCGGATAGCCGGTAGCACGCATCACGTTGTTCAATCCTATCATCGTATAAGTAATAGGAGTTCCCAATAAAATGACCTGCATAAAGCTACGTGCATAAGGCAACGTATCAGGACTCGCCCCGAAGAAAGTCAATATATCATCCAAAAAGATAAAAGACAATATCCCGAAGAAGAAAGAATTCGTGATACAGAGCATCAGCGTATGTGACAGAATTTCCGTAGCCCCCTGCATATCCTTTTGCCCCAACCGGATAGAAGCAAGCGTAGAACCGCCCGCCGACACCAACGTACAGAAAGCGACCACAAGATTCATCAGCGGAAAACTGATAGCCAATCCCGCAATAGCCATCGGGCCGACCCCATGCCCGATAAAAATACTATCAATAATATTATAGATAGAAGTAATCGTCATTCCTATAATAGCAGGAATGGAATATTGTAACAGCAGTTTGCCGATACTCTCTTTTCCTAAGATATGTGGGTCGTTCTTGCTCATGCGTCAGTCGATTTGTTGGATAAACCAGTAGAATTGTTGGATAAAAACGTATGTTACGTTTTTTTTAGCTTTGCAAAGGTACGAATAATTTGTCTGATTCGATGATTATTCGGAACTTTGCGCCCGTCGATACACAAGGTTTAACGTTTTAGGTAATAAGAAAGTTTGATATGAATACAACAAAGACAATTGCGGCACTGTTCGACTTCGACGGTGTCATTATGGATACAGAGACACAGTACACCGTTTTTTGGAACGAACAAGGACTGACATATCTGAACGAAGAAGATTTCGGACGCCAAATCAAGGGACAAACCCTGGCGCAAATCTACGAGAAACACTTCTCGACTCTTCCCGAAGCACAGCAGGAAATCACAGCGAAACTTAACGTCTTCGAGAAGAAAATGTCCTACGAATACATCCCTGGTGTAGAAGCCTTTATCGCCGACCTGCGCCGTCATGACGTAAAGATAGCCGTAGTCACCAGCTCCAACGAGGAAAAGATGCAGAACGTCTACAATGCCCATCCCGAATTTAAAGGAATGGTAGACCGTATCCTCACCGGTGAAATGTTTGCCCGTTCCAAACCCGCTCCCGACTGTTTCCTCTTGGGAATGGAAATATTTGAATCCACCCCCGAAAACACATACGTTTTTGAAGATTCCTTCCACGGCCTGCAAGCAGGAATGACTTCAGGCGCAACCGTTATCGGGCTCGCCACCACCAACTCCCGCGAAGCTATCACCGGAAAAGCCCACTATATCATGGACGACTTTACCGGAATGACCTACGATAAGCTCTTGACGCTGCACCGTTGACCCCGTTCCGCGCTTAAACGTCTTCATCCATCCTCTCAACCGCCCGCCAACTATCCCTGACGAGCGGTTGAGAGGAATTTTTTGTATTTCCTTCTCTGTTATGAATTAAATGTTATAACTTTGCCCCGATTTTTTTGCTGGTGTTCAACGACACAGCTCAAAATACATAAAATTAATTTATAATTCAAAATTTAAAAAGACATGGCTGGTTATATATCAGATGACACAAGAAAGGTAACTACTCATCGCTTGGTTGAAATGAAACAGAGAGGCGAAAAGATTTCTATGCTTACTTCCTATGACTACACAATGGCACAGATTGTAGACGGTGCGGGAATGGATGTTATCCTCGTTGGCGACTCCGCTTCCAATGTAATGGCAGGTAACGTAACCACGCTGCCTATCACGCTCGACCAAATGATTTATCACGCTAAATCCGTAGTACGTGGTGTAAAACGTGCCATGGTAGTCGTTGATATGCCTTTCGGTTCCTATCAGGGCAACGAAATGGAAGGACTTGCTTCCGCTATCCGCATCATGAAAGAGAGTCACGCCGACGCTTTGAAACTGGAAGGCGGAGAAGAAATTATCGACACGGTGAAACGCATTGTCAGTGCAGGTATTCCGGTGATGGGACACTTGGGATTGATGCCACAGTCTATCAATAAATACGGAACTTATACTGTACGCGCCAAAGACGACGCTGAAGCAGACAAACTGATTAGCGATGCTCATTTGCTTGAAGAAGCAGGTTGTTTCGCCATCGTGCTCGAAAAGATTCCGGCAACCCTTGCCGAACGCGTAGCCGGTGAGCTGACCATACCTATTATCGGTATCGGTGCAGGTGGTCATGTAGACGGCCAGGTACTGGTTATCCAGGATATGCTTGGCATGAACAACGGCTTCCGTCCCCGTTTCTTACGTCGTTACGCCGACTTGTACACGGTGATGACCGATGCCGTCAGCCGTTACGTATCCGACGTGAAGAATTGCTACTTCCCCAACGAGAAGGAACAATATTAAACAAATTATATGGCAGTTAAATTGTGGACAGTACATTTTATGCGGATATGTGTAGCTAATTTGCTGTTGTTTATATCCTTGTATGTGTTATTCCCAGTACTTTCCGTTGAGATGGCTGACCGTCTCGGAGTGCCGGTCGCACAGACAGGAGTAATCTTTCTCTTTTTCACGCTGGGAATGTTCCTTATCGGTCCTTTCCATGCCTACCTCGTAGATGCATACAAACGTAAGAGTGTGTGTATATTCTCTTTTGCCCTGATGGTAGCGGCAACGGTAGGTTATGCTTTTGTCACCAACATAACGGAACTTATCCTGTTGAGCACCGTACAGGGATTAGCATTCGGCATAGCCACAACAGCAGGCATCACCCTGGCAATCGACATCACTAACTCCACACTGCGCAGTGCGGGGAATGTCAGTTTCTCATGGGTGGCACGCCTGGGAATGATTCTGGGTATCATCCTCGGAGTATGGCTCTATCAGAGTTATTCCTTCCAAAATCTGCTGTCCGTCTCCGTTATCACCGGAGCAGCGGGAATCCTCGTAGTGTCTGGTGTCTATGTACCTTTCCGCGCGCCGATTGTCACCAAGCTCTATTCCTTCGACCGCTTCTTGCTGTTGCGGAGTTGGGTTCCTGCCATCAATATGATTCTGATTACGTTCGTGCCGGGACTACTGATTCCGCTTGTTCATCCTTTCCTTAACGACTCTGTACTCGGAACTACGGGAATCCCCGTACCTTTCTTTGCAGGAGTGGGAATCGGATACCTCGTATCCCTGTTCCTGGCACGTCTGTTCTTTATGAAAGAGAAAACGCTCAGACTGGTCATTATAGGAATCGGACTGGAAATGCTGGCTATGTCCCTGTTGAATGTCACTGCATCCGTAGTTGCCCCTTCCATACTTCTGGGGCTCGGACTGGGACTTATCATGCCGGAATTCCTGGTCATGTTTGTGAAACTGTCCCATCACTGCCAGCGTGGAACGGCAAACACCACCCATCTTCTCGCAAGTGAAATCGGTATCTCTTTAGGTATCGCCGCTACGTGCTACATGGATATGGATACCGACAAGATGCTTCATATCGGACAGATGGTAGCTTCGATAGCTTTAGTGTTTTTCGTCATTGTGACGTATCCTTATTATATAAGAAAGAAAGTGAGATAAGGGTGCTAAAATCCTTCTTGAAAATGGCGTCACTATACCGTCCGGATAGTGACGCTATACTATAGAAATAGTGACGCTATCCGCATGGGATAGCGTCACTATTTTTATTACATGAATTCGTTGTTAATTCCGGCTTACCTGTTTCACTCCTTTCACCGTCCTCAGCTTCTTGATAAGTGCTTCCAGTCTTCCTGTATCGCCAACCATAATCGTCAGCGTCCCCGAGAACAAGCCGTCATGCGAGTCAATGCCGATAGAGCGAAGAGTAATCCCATTCTCCTTGGATATAATAGAAGTGATATTCGTCACGATACCAATATCATCGTGTCCCACAACGCGCAGCGTGATAGGATACTGCGTCCCTTCTGATTTGCCTGCCCAGCGAGCCTTTACAATCCGGTAGCCGAAACGTTCGCGCATCTGATTCGCGTTCGGGCAGTCTTTCCTGTGAATCTTGATTCCCCCGCTTACCGTCACGAAACCGAATACATCATCACCATAAATAGGATTACAACACTTCGCCAGTTTGAATTCCAGCCCTTTCAGATTTTGGTCAATCACAAGCACGTCCTCTTTGGAAGTCGTCTCTTCCTGCACCACCTGCATGTTATATCCCTCGGCGCTACGATACACAATCTCGTCATGCGTATCATTATCCCGCTTCTGCTGCTCGATGTATTTGTCCAAAACCTCGTTGACATCCAGTGCTTCATCAGCTATTTTCTGATAAAACTCCGTCACGTTCTTGAACCCCAAACGCTTGATAAGACGCATCATTGTCGCCTCGTCATACTCCAGTTTACGGTTCTTGAATTTCCGTTCCAGCGTCTCCTTCGCAAAGTCATGCTGACGTGCCACCATCTCTTTGAGAGCCTGCCGAATCTTTGTGCGGGCTTTGGAAGTCGTTACGATATTCAGCCAGTCCTGTTTCGGTGTCTGCGTATTCGAGGTCATAATCTCCACCTGGTCGCCGCTGTTCAGCTTCTGCTTCAATTGGACATTCTTTCCGTTCACCCTCGCGCCGATACATTTGCATCCCAACTTGCTATGGATATGGAAAGCAAAGTCGAGTACCGTAGCACCTTTTGCCAGTTTGAACAAGTCTCCCTTGGGGGTAAATACGAAAACCTCATCCTCGTAAAGGTCCATCTTGAACTGGTCCATTACCTTCATCGAGTCGTTGTCCGCATTTTCCAGCGCTTCCCGCACCGAAGTCAGCCATTCGTCCAAGCCTGTTTCGCCTTTGATACCTTTGTATCTCCAGTGCGCAGCCAGTCCGCGTTCGGCGATTTCGTCCATGCGGCGGGTACGTATCTGTACTTCCACCCATTTCCCTTCCGGACCCATCACGGTGATGTGCAACGACTCGTAACCATTGCTTTTCGGGATAGACAACCAGTCGCGCAGACGCTTCGGGTTCGGTTGATACATATCCGTCACGATAGAATATACCTGCCAACATTCCTGCTTCTCCTTCGCCGGTTCCGGTTCCGAATCCAGGATAATACGGATAGCAAACAAGTCATAAATACCTTCAAACGGCGTTTTCTGTTTCTGAATCTTGTTCCATATCGAATGGATGGACTTGGTACGCCCCTTGATGTCGAACTTCAGTCCCGCTGCCGACACCTTCTTTTGGATAGGCTCGATAAAAGCAGCGATATACTTGTCGCGTGACGCTTTCGTCTCGTTCAACTTATCCTTTATATAATAATAGGTGTCCCGCTGCGTATATTTCAGCGACAAATCTTCCAATTCCGATTTCAACTTGTAAAGTCCCAGTTTGTGCGCTAGCGGAGCATACAGATAAGCAGCCTCGTTCGCCACCCTGTTTCGGTCTTCCTCGTTGCCCGTGTCCTTGATTTTGCGCATCACGTTCACACGGTCGGCAATCATAATCAGAATCACACGCATATCCTCGGCAAACGAGAGCAGCAGGTTACGGAAATTCTCCGACTCAATCGCCGGACTCTTGGCATATAGCTCGTTCGTCTTCACCAATCCCTTGATGATGCTCGCTACATCTTCCCCGTATTCCGCATTCACTTCTTCGATAGAGAGTATATGCGCTTTCACAATCTCGTGCAGCATGATACCAATCAGGCACGAGCCCTTCATTCCAATTTCTTCGGCCACGATAACCGCCGTTTGTAAATCTCTGATGACGGGATTCATCCCGAAGTTATTGCGTTGCAGCCCGTTACATTGTGCTGCTTTGATTAGATGTTTCTTTAACTTTAGGCAATCCTGCCAGGAAATGCTGTCTCCGGCAGATAGCATCAAATGCCGGTAGAGTGAAAAAAGCTCCTTTTTTTCCTCTGATGTAAAAAAGACGTCCATATTCAATCTTGTTAATTCGATGTAAAAGTAGTTTTTTTCTTGGTTATTCGGCAAGAAGTAAATAACATTTTGTATTTTTGGGCATCAATTAATAAAAATAGATATTATGATAACGACACAGGACAAAGAGTTGCTTGCCAGGAAAGGCATTACGGAAGAGCAAATAGCAGAGCAACTGGCTTGCTTCCAGACAGGTTTTCCTTTTTTGAAACTGGACGCTGCGGCTTCCATCGAGAAAGGTATATTAGCCCCCGGCGTTGAAGAGCAGAAAGCATATTTGGCAGCATGGGATGCATATACGGCCACGGATAAAACCATTGTGAAGTTTGTACCGGCTTCGGGCGCTGCAAGCCGTATGTTCAAGAACCTGTTTGAGTTTCTGTCTGCCGACTATGACACGCCGACTACAAAATTCGAACAAGCATTCTTCGACGGTATCAACGATTTTGCTTTCTATGACGACCTCAACGTAGCTTGCCAGCGTACAGCCGGAAAAGACATTCCCGGATTAATCGAAGCAGGCAACTATAAAGCCGTAGTTTCCGCTTTGCTCGAAACTGCCGGCCTGAATTACGGCGCACTGCCGAAAGGTCTGCTCAAATTCCATAAATATCCCGAAGGCGCACGCACTCCGTTGGAAGAACACCTTGCCGAAGGAGCTATGTACGCAGCCGGAAAGAGCGGCAAAGTCAACGTGCACTTCACCGTATCTACCGAGCATCGCGAACTTTTCAAGAAACTGGTGGAAGAAAAGTCCGGCGAATTTGCCAAACGCTACGGAGTAGATTACTACATCACATTCTCCGAGCAGAAACCGAGTACCGACACCATTGCTGCCGATATGGACAACCAACCGTTCCGCGACAACGGCAAACTGCTGTTCCGTCCGGGTGGACACGGTGCGTTGATTGAGAATCTGAACGACCTCGATGCCGATATTATCTTTATCAAGAACATCGACAACGTTGTCCCCGACAAACTGAAGGAAGATACCGTTACTTATAAGAAACTGATTGCCGGCGTACTTGTCTCCCTGCAAAAGCAGGCATTCGAATACCTCGAACTGCTCGACAGCGGCAAATACACGCACGACCAGATGATGGAAATGCTTCAGTTCCTGCAAAAGAAACTTTTCTGTAAGAATCCGGAAACGAAAGACCTCGAAGATTCCGTACTCGCCATCTATCTGAAGAACAAATTGAACCGTCCGATGCGTGTCTGCGGAATGGTGAAGAACGTAGGCGAACCGGGGGGTGGCCCGTTCCTTGCATACAACAGTGACGGAACGATTTCCCTGCAAATCCTCGAAAGCTCGCAAATCGACATGAATGACTCCGAAAAGAAGGAAATGTTCGAGAACGGTACTCACTTCAATCCGGTAGACCTGGTATGTGCCGTGCGTGACTATAAAGGTCACAAATTCGATTTAGTGAACTACGTAGATAAGGCAACAGGCTTCATCTCCTACAAATCAAAGAACGGCAAAGACCTGAAAGCTCTCGAACTCCCCGGCTTGTGGAACGGTGCGATGAGCGACTGGAATACCGTATTTGTAGAAGTTCCCCTCTCTACCTTCAATCCGGTGAAGACGGTGAACGACCTGTTGCGCGAGCAACATCAGTAAAGCAAAAAGGCGATTGCCCGGTCGGGGAAAACCGGGCAGCCGTTTCCCACAAACTAACAGCCTGGTTGCGTTTGAGCGGTTCTGCATCCACAAGCAACCGGCTATTTAAAAAAGAGTGTTTAGAATGAATCAGATTGAGAAAATCATTGATATTGCTACCTGGAACAGAAAAGAACATTTCGAGCACTTCAGTGCTTTTGACGACCCGTTTTTCGGAGTGACAGTCAACGTAGACTGCACCCGTGCGTATCAGGAAGCCAAAGACAAAGGCGTATCTTTCTCCCTCCTTGTGCTGCACCGGATTATCACCGCTGCCGCCAAAGTCGAAGAATTCCGCTACCGTATCGAAGGGGATAGGGTAGTGTGCTATGACAGCCTTCTGCCCGAAGCCACCGTAGGCCGTGCCGACCATACGTTTTCTTTTGCGGCCTTCGAATATAACCCGGACGAACTTACCTTCATCTGCAAAGCGAAAGCCGAAATGGAACGTCTGCAAGCCACCACCGGACTGAACAAAGGGGGAACATTCCACCCTAACGCCATCCATTACTCGGCTGTTCCGTGGCTTACTTTCACAGATATGAAACACCCCACCAATATGCGTTCGGGCGATAGCGTCCCCAAAATCTCCACCGGAAAGTACTTCCGCGAAGGAGAGAAACTGCTGTTGCCTGTCTCCGTCACTTGCCATCATGGACTGATGGATGGTTATCATGTCGCCAAGTTTATTGAAATCCTCGATTTATGAACTTCGTTCTAAAAAGACAAAGTAGACGTCTATGAGATTCAAAGTACCAAGATGGAAAGCCATCGCCTTCCGCACCACCTTCCGTTACGCCTTCTGTTCGGCATTACTTTTTCCGGGAGCTTTCTTACATTCACAGGAAGTCCGGCAGGATACACTGGAAGATGCCCGTCAGGATGTGAAACAACTTCAGGAAGTTGTACGTGAACTCCGGCAGGAAGTCAGGAAGCTACAGGAAGAAATCCGTGGACTCCGGCAGGGATATTTCCCGGAATACGGGGAATACCAATTCGATTCCGTTTCGGCATACACTCCTCATCGCTTTATCCATCGCCTGGGCATAGAAGCCCGCCCGCAATACGTATTTCCCACCAATCCTTTCCTGCGTGGCGAGAATGAGCGGTGGAAACCGATTCAGACGTCTTTTGCCGCCCATCTGAAATATTCGTTCAAATTTCGTCCCAATACCTGTGCCGATCGCATCTATGGCGGTGCCTATCAAGGTTTCGGCTTGGCTGTCACTACCTTTGGAGACAAGAAACAACTCGGTGACCCTTTCACTTTCTATCTGTTTCAAGGCGCGCGCATCGCGCGTTTCAATCCGCGTCTTTCACTCAATTACGAATGGAATTTCGGTATTTCTGCCGGATGGCAGCCGTATGACAATGATTATAATTCTTATAACGGAGCTGTCGGCTCCCGCATGAATGCTTACCTCAATGCAGGTATTTATCTGAACTGGGCATTTTCCCGCTATTTCGACCTGATAATCGGTGGAGACTTCACGCATTTCTCCAACGGAAACACCAAGTTTCCCAATGCAGGAGTGAACACTACCGGAGCTAAAATCGGGCTGGTCTACAACTTCAACCGTGAAGAATCCGACTTGACCAAATCACTGGTAACTCCGTTGATTCCCCGCTTCCCGCGCCACATCAGTTATGACCTTGTCATGTTCGGCTCATGGCGACGGAAAGGAGTATATGTAGAGAGTGGAAAACAGATTGCTTCTCCCGGCAGTTATCCCGTGGCGGGATTCAACTTTGCCCCGATGTACAATCTCAATTATAAATTCCGTTTCGGAGTTTCGTTGGATGGTGTCTATGACGGCAGTGCCAATGTTTATATCGAAGATGTCATTTCAGACTACGGAGATACCGGTTCACGCCGTTTCTGCAGACCGGGAATTCAGCACCAGTTAGCCTTGGGCGTTTCGGGACGTGCAGAATACGTAATGCCTTATTTCACTATTGGCGTCGGTATTGGCTCGAATGTATTGGGGCGTGGAGATTTACGTGGTTTATACCAGGTATTTGCCTTGAAGATGAATATCACCCGGAGTTCATTCCTTCATATCGGCTACAATCTTCAGAATTTTCAGACCCCTAATTATCTGATGCTCGGACTTGGTTTCCGCTTTCACAATAAATATCCGAAAGTACGTCATTAAAAAAAGCCGTATTTCATCTAAATATACTAATTTTGCATCACTAATATAAAACACTCAAAATGATGAAGAAAATACTGTTACTCGGTTCAGGAGAACTTGGAAAAGAGTTTGTAATCTCAGCTCAGCGCAAAGGTCAGCATATCATTGCCTGTGACTCTTATGTGGGAGCTCCCGCTATGCAAGTGGCCGATGAATTTGAAGTATTCGACATGCTGAACGGCGAAGAACTGGAACGTGTCGTAAAGAAACACCAGCCGGACATTATCGTGCCGGAAATTGAAGCTATTCGCACAGAACGCCTGTACGACTTCGAGAAAGAAGGAATCCAGGTAGTGCCGAGTGCCCGTGCCGTCAACTTCACGATGAACCGCAAAGCCATCCGTGACCTTGCCGCCAAAGAACTCGGACTGAAAACTGCTAAATATTTCTACGCCAAGACACTGGAAGAACTGAAAGAAGCTGCCGCTAAAATCGGTTTTCCCTGTGTGGTAAAACCTTTAATGTCCTCATCCGGCAAAGGACAGTCCCTCGTGAAGAGTGCCGACGAACTCGAACACGCCTGGGAATACGGATGCAGTGGCAGCCGTGGTGATATCCGCGAGCTTATCATCGAAGAATTTATCAAATTCGACAGCGAAATCACCTTATTGACCGTTACCCAAAAGAACGGGCCTACCTTGTTCTGCCCGCCTATCGGACATGTACAGAAAGGTGGAGACTACCGTGAAAGTTTCCAACCCGCACATATTGACCCCGCCCATCTGAAGGAAGCGGAAGAAATGGCGGAAAAAGTAACTCGTGCCTTGACAGGCGCAGGATTGTGGGGAGTGGAATTTTTCCTGAGCCACGAAAACGGGGTTTACTTCTCCGAACTTTCTCCACGTCCGCACGATACGGGCATGGTGACATTGGCAGGAACACAAAATTTGAACGAATTTGAACTTCATCTCCGTGCTGTACTCGGTCTGCCTATTCCTGGCATCAAGCAGGAGCGGATAGGGGCAAGTGCCGTTATTCTTTCTCCGATAGCCAGTCAGGAACGTCCTCAATACCGTGGACTGGAAGAGGTGACAAAGGAAGAAGACACCTATCTCCGCATATTCGGCAAACCGTTTACCCGTGTCAACCGCCGTATGGGAGTAGTGCTCTGCTACGCTCCGTTGAATTCCGACCTCGACGCGTTGCGTGATAAGGCTAAGAGAATCGCTGAAAAAGTAGAGGTGTACTAAGAAATCGGAATTTCCCGTATCAATGTTCTCGGGGGGATACTCATTCATTTAAGGAAATCATATCAAAAGGCGGCTCATGTTACTTGAACATGAGCCGCCTTTATGTTGGAATCATAATAATCTCCAAATAATAAATTATAGATTTAAAAATATCCGGCTTGGCTTTCCATATTCAGAAAATTATTGTTTCATTTATAAAGTGGGAAATGAAGAATTTAGTAAATAATAATTATTGTAGAAAAGTAAATGAAGAAAGAAAGCTTAGTCTCATTTATGAGAGAGATTGCAGGGGAATTACAGAAAAGTGGGAATTTAGGGACTGCCCATGTATATAGGAGCAGCTTGAATGCAATACTCGCTTTTCATGGTTCCGAGAAGTTATCGTTTCATCAGTTGACGCCTGAATGGTTGAAACGTTTTGAGAGTAGTCTTCGGGAGCGTGGATGCAGTTGGAATACGGTGTCTACTTATGTTCGTACTTTACGAGCGGTTTATAATCGTGCGATAGATAGACGGATAGCAGTATATGTGCCGCATTTATTTCATTCGGTTTATACAGGTACACGGGCGGATCGTCAGCGTGCGTTGGATATGGAAGACATGAAGAAAGTGTTTGTCCGTCTGCCGCGACAGGCTACTGCTTCTGTTACTTCTGCGATGAGAGATGCACAAGAGTGGTTTATTCTGATGTTCTTGCTTCGCGGATTACCGTTTGTCGATTTCGCTTATTTGCGCAAGAGTGACTTGAGGGATAATGTCATCACTTACCGCCGACGCAAAACAGGGCGTCCGTTATCGGTGACGCTGACACCGGAAGCAATGATTTTATTGAAGAAGCATATGAATCGTGATGTTGCGTCTCCTTATTTGTTTCCTGTTTTGAAAAGCGGAGAGGGGACGGAACAAGCCTACCGCGAATATCAGTTGGCATTGCGCAGCTTCAACTATCAGTTAGCTTTGCTTGGGAAATTCTTAGGGCTTAAAGACCATCTGAGTTCCTATACTGCGCGCCATACCTGGGCTACGACTGCTTATTACTGTGAAATTCATCCGGGCATTATCTCCGAAGCAATGGGACATTCGTCTATAATGGTGACGGAGACATATCTGAAGCCGTTTCGAAGTAAGAAAATTGACGATGCAAACGGGCAGATTATTGATTTTGTGAAGCGGTCGGTCGGTGGCGCAATAGCCTAATAGATAGACTGTTACTTTGTAGGTAACAGGAATTTTATTCCGCTGCAAATATGGGCATATTTCTTAATTTAAACAAATAAAATACGACTTTTTTTCTTCTAAATGTATCTAAAAGGGAATTGACACGATAAACATATAGAATTTTTGCTTTAGAGCTCTTCTACTCTCTGAATTTTGCAAAAAGTTTCCTTCCCTCTACTACCCTTCGGAAGCAGGGGTAAGAATATTTCATCATTAATTAGACTGTTTTCCGTACTGATTACTCTAAAAAAGCAGGAACAAAGGTTTTTCTGTTACCTACAAAGTAACAGGAAAAGGGATGGTATAATTAATTGTGAAGTGATATGATACAACAAATTCGGAAATTTTGGAAATCAAGGCATCGTGGTGTTTATAATGAGTTGGCTATCAAGTTTAAAGTTTCTCCTTGGAAGATTTATAAACTTGCACATGGAAGGCGGGCTGTAACTAATGTAGATTCGGATATACTGGAAGAGTTGTTTGAACGTGGCATCATTAGTGGGATAAGACCCTATTAGACAAATTAGATATAATTAAGGTTAGAAATAAGGGAAGGAGAGCTGTATAATGGATATTAAGAAGCATAATTTTATTTTTGTTATAGTGTTGTTCTTATTAGGAACAACAAGCGTGTTGATGGGTGGTTGCCAGAAAGACTACGACGGGCAACTGGAAATCATCCGTAATCAGATAAAGAGTGGAGAAATCAGTTTGGATAATCTAAATTCAAAAGTAATTCTTATTGACGAGCAGATTGCGGCATTGCAAAAAGCATTGGAAGATGCTGAGACTACGGAGGAGCATAAAAAAGATATTCAGGCGGTTCTGAAGAAACTGGATGATGTAAAAACGGAACTGGAAGGAAAAATTGCCGGACTGGAAAAGAAAATCGCGGATAACAACGAAGAATTAATCGGTATTAAAGAAACGATTGAATCTTTGGAACAACAGTTTAATGAGAAATTGTTGGCTATTTCTATTGAAATTCAAGGTATTGATGTTCGCCTTGATGCTTTGGACGGGCGTGTGAATGCATTGGAAGGACAGGTGAAAGCGCTGGAAGAGATACGGGAAACCATTCAAGATGAAATTGATGACTTGAGGGACAAAATTGCAAAGGCACCTTCTCAAGAACAGATTGGGAAACTGGAAAAAGCGGTAGGCGATTTGACCAAATTGCAGGAAGAGTTGGGGAATAGTATCACAACTCTTACAAAGCAAGTGGGCGATATTGCCACTGATGTGAAACGTCATGAAGAGGCGATAAGTGATGCTGCACGGGATATTATAGATATTAATAACCGGATAACTGAGGTGATGGCGGAACATGCTACTGAGTTTAAGAATTTGTGGGATGCTATTAATGGAATAAAAGAACAATATACCAAGTGGGATGAAAAGTTTGAAAAACTGACTGATGAATTTTCTGCCTTACAAAGTGACTATATTGAAAAAATAACAGCTCTTGAAGAACTGATTAAGACAGTAGAACCGGAAGAAATTGCAAAAGAAATTGAAGAGGTAAAGAAAGAACTGAATAAGCTGTCTAGTGCTGTCGAAAAAAACAAGGCTGACATATTAACCACAAGTAATCTTGTGGTAGATGTTAAGAAACAAGTTGAAGCGTTGAATGAAATCGTTACGGAGCACAAACAAAGGATTTCAGCGATAGAGAAGGAAATAAAATCAATACAAGAAGATATAAAGAATCTGTTTGATCGTATTCAAAGCATGGTGATTATTCCTCAATATACAGGGAATTATGTAAAATTAGAGACTAGTAATGAGAGTAACAAGACGTACAATTTGACTATGGAGGTTGATATTAGACCTTTCAGTATAGCGGCGAAGATTGCAAAGGGTGCGTTCTCAATCTCTGTAAAGTCGGTTGAGCCAACTCCGACTCGTGAAGTGTCTGAACTTCCAGCTTTTAGCATAGAATCTGTGTCTTCTAATAAAGGAAGTTCTACTTTTACAATAACAGCATCAACGACAATGGAAATCGGGAATGCATCTATCTATTCAACTCCTATGAATTTCCAAGTAGCTCTTGCTTTGGACGACGTAAGTAGTGGTACTTCAAAGAATGATAGACTGTCTGAGTATATGGGTGTATATTATGTTGCGCCGGGATCTATTGATGAGGATGTACTTTATAAGTTCTATGAAAATGGAGAAATGAAAGAAGAACTGAAAAATGTAACAGAAAGTATATCCCCATCCATTTTAGAATCAAATTGTTATCTAAGAACCTTTTTGGATAACGGTAATTTCATGGGTAAATCGTATCCTATTTTTGACTCTAAGATTACAGCTAATCGAGGAGAAAAACAAGTGCGGGCTAATGAAGAAGAGGATTTTGAGGTCGAATTTAGCTTAGCTTCTGCTGCATATAGTAGTCAAGCAAGTCTTGGCTTGGCGAATTGTTTTACCGTATCCCGTAATGGGGTTATAGCGCAAATAAAAGATGCGTCCGCGTACGTGAAGTCTTTGGATGGCGTTAAGATATTTGTTGGCTTACAAGCTAAGAAAGGCTCAGTTAAATATGGTAAGCATTGCTATATCTGTGTAGTTCTTAAAAACAAAGACTGATTGCGAATTTATTGTAAACAATAAAATTGATACAAATGAAAATATTACGTTATGTAGCGGTAATAATATGGTGGGTGTATTTGCCGGATATGACTGTTTCAGCCCAAGATATACATATTTCAGACCCTTATGCGAATTATCCTGCTAAAAAAGCAATGTATGATGAGTATTCGCATTGGAGTATCGGGCTGAATGGCGGTATCCCTTTCTTTGCCGGCAATTTCCGCTCCATGTCATTGGGGAATAACTATTGGGGCGGAATGGCCGGCATACAAGCCGGATATCAGATTAATCCTCTCTTCGGAGTGCGTATGTCCGTAGATTACGGAGTGAACAAAGCAGGTTCTAAAAACTATGAGGATGACTTTATCCTACTGCCTGATGCGGAAACTTATTACAATGTCAATCTTCCTGAGGGCGCTAAATACTATCGTGAACTTTACAGTTCCATCAAGATGTGGAACGTCGGTTTGAATTTCGAGACAAACCTGTTTAACCTGCTCCGCAGAAGTGACGGTAACCGTCGTTGGGGAGTAATTTTATCTCCGGGCATCTATTTGCAGAAATTCTCACCTACCGTGAAGTCGAAATCGGACGATAAACAATTCGCTTCTGAAATCAGTAATAAACTGAATATCGGTTTGGGTGGAGATTTGGCTGTACGCTATCGGGTGAACCGGAATATTGATTTACAGCTAAAAGGCGGCATGATGTGGGTAAATAACAATACCCTCGACGGAGTGAAAACCATATGCGATTGCAAACATAGCAGTATGGTCACCGTTCAGGCAGGTGTTGTCTGGAAAATTGGTAATGGTACGAATAAGAAGAAAGATAATATAATGTATGCTCCGGGATATTTGCCGGAATGGAAGCGCGCGACACGTACGGTGACTAAGATTATCCATGATACTATTTACATAGAAAAGAAAATCATCGAGAAATCTCCCGAAGTGGTCGTTTGTAAGGGCTTGCCCAATCTGCCTGCCATCTATTTCGAACGTGGCAAATCTAATTTGGATACGGATAAATATGCCATCCAACTGTTTACTATAGCCCAAGCCATGATGGGTAGTCCTGCATCCGAGATTGATATTCTGGGATTTGCCGACCATACGGGTGGGGAAGCGATTAATGCCAAAATCACGAAGAAGAGGGCGGAAGCTCTGAAGAAGTTTTTAGTAAAGGTTGGTATTGACGGTTCCCGAATTCATACGTATGGCATGGGAAAAGATATGAAAATAGAAAAGGAACTGCAATTCTCGGAGAAAGCCCGACGTACAGAAATTAAGGCAATCTTAAATAAAAAATGACCGGGTCGGTGGATAATTGGCAAACATGAATAATTTAATAATATTTTTTTCAACGTGAAAACGAATAAACCCTGTTTCAGGCTTTCTTGGGAATATGGGAAGACCTGAAACTCATCTCAGAAAGTTCGGGCTTGTGAAAGTCCGGGCTTTTAAAATCATGAAAAGGGATATCGACTTATATTTATAGGGTATTCCTTTTCAATCCCTAATTTTTTGAAATATCTTCCTTTGTTGCGCAAAAAGCGCCAGTCCTCATTTCCCTTGGATAAGGAGGTGTTTCGAGAATACAAAAGCCCGGGTCTGTGAAGCTCCGGGCTTTTCGTTGGATTACTCCCACACCAATAAATTTTCCCATTCCGTCATCACCTTTGCCCGTATCCCGGTTCTTGTTCCTATGGCTCCCAAATTAATAGGAACAAGCGGTGTGCCTATTCCATAGAAATGATTGGCAATGATGGGGAAGCGATAAACACCTTGCGGGTCGATAATACCTGTACCGTTTCCGGTAGAAGAATTAGAGTCATCACTGTCAGAGAGAGTGACACGTGCCGAGCGTAACGTATTTCCGGCGGCATCCACAAGTTCCACTTTCAGCGAAAAATCATTTGCATTCACGACGGCAGGAGCTGGAACAGGCAGCACATAAGACCCTTTGGATAACGTGGCGAGAGGCAAAGTGCCTGCGGGTACGGGAATCTGTACCAATACGCGGCCACCGGTGGAAGCGGAGAGGGGACTGGCTATGTAATCCTTGAATACAGGAGTCTGGCTGCGTTGCAATAATGGGACGCTTTTGTTCTGCTGCGTATAGAGTGTGATGCGTATGGCGGATACCGTAGTAGCCCCAACCAGTGTGGGGACATTCGTAAACCAGCCCATCACGCCCGCTACCCGTCGCCAAAGGTCTACATTGCCTTGCGCACCGGCATAGGTGGGCGTCAGCACGGTGGCTCCGGCAAAAAGTTCGGAAGTGCGTATATTGTTCCAGGTGGTTGCTTCCGTGCCGGACAGGGTGGCGATGGCATTGCCTAGCGTAGTAGTATTCACTTGTATGGCAGCGGGAAATCCATAGGTAGTGCGGGAAGACGCATCCATGCCGACAGCGAGGAAAGTGTAAGGATTATCCTTTACAAGTCCTTCGTACTTCACATGATACTTCATAGTAGCCGTCACCGTAGGCGGAACATTGCCGAAATAGGCAGACCAACCCACATCTTCGGACGCTATGCACACAGCAGCATCACCCGTACCGTTGAAAATATAGAGCTGAACGGACGTCACATGTTGAGTATTCCCTGAACCGGGCAGCTCGGTACGGGTACTCGCCGGGTCGGCACTCAGCGACAGTTCGCCTGCTACGGTAAAATCAAGAATTACTTCTCCCGCTTTTTCCTGAGGTACAGGTTCTGTCAGTTCTTCTATCTCTTCTCCTTGTTGGCAGGCGGCCATCAGCACTGCCAACAGCCAAAACGCTAACTTTCTTCCTATATGATTCCGTTTCATAATGCTATATTTTTCTGATATGATTCTTGATTATTGATTCTTCATTAGATAAAACCTTCCTACGTGCGTGGATAGTATTCCTAAATCCAGTGTCGTTTCTGAGGTAGATAATGAAGTTCGTTTTCCCGTTTGCGTATCCACGAGCGACCAGTTCTTCCAAGTATCTCCATTACCGTGGGAAAGTTTCAACGTAACCCGTGCAGGATTGCGCAAACTGAATCCCAGAGGAATCTGAACGGCATTATTATTGAGTTGCTGAATATCAAGCGCTTTCTCGTCGGCAACGCTGAATACGGCAATGACGGGAGCTACTTCGTTATCCATCAAGAGTTCGGAGTCTTCACCTGCACGAAAATCGTCACGGGCGGAAGAGGACAGGCGCATCAGACAACCGGAGGTGGTGCTTCCGGCTGTTGCCGAGAGTAGCAGGGTGGGGCGTGAAGCGGAGGAAGTGCCGGATAAAGACAGGGCACGGGTACTACGCATCAATCCGCCAGAACCGGGAGCTTGCGTCAGGGCAGCTTCGGTGAACTTCACGGAAAGTCCGGTGGCTGGCACACTGACAGTGACAAAGAATGACTGCATCGGTGCTATGTACTGGAAGTTGCTGCCGTTCGTCAGTAACTGTCCGTCTGCTTTGATGACGGAATTGTTGCTGTTGCCGTCATACACTTTAACGGATGTCACACTGGGATTGTCCATCATGAAACGGTCGATACGTATATGCGTCATAAACGGATTTCCGATAAGGAAGCTCGTCCCGGTGGCTTTGTTCGTAGCGTTCACGGTATAGGGGAATGAGACTGCCCCGCTACTGTTCTCGTAGATAAAGCGTCCGAGAAGCGTCCGCGTCAGGTTTTCACTGTACGAAGTTCCTTGTCCCGACATATTATAATAGGTATAATGCGTATGCACTTTCGGGAAACGGAATGTGAGCGTGCTGCCCGATACAGATTCTTTGTCGGCGAGCAGGGAGAAGCCCATGCCTGCGGTATAGGCTTGGTTCAACGCGTTGAAAGGCGGTGTCCAGTTGGTCTTGTCCGGGGTGACGGTGACAGGGGTAAGTGTTCCGCCGCTAATCTTCTGTCCAGGGGCGTCATGGCTCCATAGACGTTGGTAGATACGGGGGCTGAAACGATTTTCGGGGGAAGTCGTTTCGTTCAGAATCACGAAGAAGTCGTTGTTCTGAGTTCCGCTTATGGAAGCGGGGATAAACATATCGCCCGTGAAAGTGGCTTTCAATGGGGCGGACAACATATAGTAACGTCCGGATTGCAGCGCCATTTCTGCCCATGCCTGCGAATAGGTGAGATAGTGAGTATTTACTATTTCCGAGTTCGGGGCGAAGTGGAGATTGTTGCAATAGTTGGCGTCTCCTTGTACGAGTACAGGGTAGAGGGCGGCACCGGACGGGATGATGACGTCCGTACATTGCCACGGGCTTCCGTCACTCCAGTTGGCCCATGTGTTCCAGTTGGAAGTACCTGCGTTGGTTTTCCAGGTGGTGCGCAGCGGGTGGACAGTAGAGTGGATACCGTTGTAATATAACTTCGTGCCGCCGGCATCATAGATGGAGATATAATAATCGCCTGCGGGCATATTGGCAATGGTAAAGGTTTGATTGGTGAGGATAACTGTTTTATCCGTCACTTCATTATTCTTGGCGACGTTGTAGAAACGCAGCAGATAACTGTTGCCGTTCGTTCCGCCCTGCACTTGTAGCGCGATGGGACTGCCTTGGCAGAGATGTGAGGTGACACCGAGGAAATCAATCGTCTCATCTCCCCCCGGAGTGACTTCGGCACAGTCGGGGATACCGTCGCCATTACTATCCTGACGGGTATAGACTCCCGCCAGTTGGATGGTCTTCAGCGCGTCGACAACTCCGGCAAAGGTAATCCGCACTTCGTCAAAAGGAGCGGAAGAAGGAGTCGTCTCCATATATTGCTTGCCACCCGTCCCGATGACATCCAGTCCCAACACACCGCCTGTTCCGGTCTGTCCCACCAGTACGCCGGCGTTATAGACGGAGAGTGTAGTCCAGTTTATCAAGTCGGCTCCGGCTATTCCGGCAGGGTCTACCACAATAAAGCCCACGGGCTGTTTCTGCTGTATCCGGTTGAACTTCACAGCCACAGTGACCGCTCCCAATACGTTGGTGGCGGTAATGGTAGAATAGCTGTTCTCGTCGGCATCTATCAAGTTGCCCAGATTGTTGATGGAAGTTCCTACATTGGCTACGCCCGGACTGCCGGTAGCGATATAGTTGATGCTCGCTCCGTAAGTGGAAGGCGTCATAAGCTGAAGGCAGGCATTGGCTACACTGCTGCTGTAACAGTTGTCGCTCACGTTTTCCCAATAGGCGTAGTAGATGCGGAAAGCATTTAGGTTGAGATTGAGTATGCCGCCTGTCCAAAGTTCGATGGCATCGAACTCCTGATTGGTAGTGACACCGACGCGTACTTTATTCCCACTGTCGCCTATCAGTCCGGCGGAGATGGTATTATTATCGTCTGCGGTACTCTCAAATACTTTCACGCCGTTTCGATACAGGCGGATGATAAGGAATTTGAGCGCATTGACACTGAGCAGTTTCGCGGAAGTCTGGATGACAAATCCCGTACGAATTTGTGCTTTCGAAGCATTGATAGGGGTAGCGGCTGCTGTCCGGATACCCACGATAGAAGTATTGGCGGCAATGCTCGCTACATTATAATAGGTAATATAGTTGTCGGGATTGCTGTCTATAAGGTTGCTTTTCCCTGTGAAATTGGTGCCTTCACCTACGCATAACAGGCATCCGCCGCCGGAAGGGGCGTAGACGGTAGCTCCGTTGCTGGTGGCGGTTATCAGCGTGTTGCAGGATGCGGAGCCGTTGGACACGGCGTTGCGGGTGATGGTGGCGGTCTGTGTGTAAACCGTACCGTTGGCTGCGGTGTAGGTTCCTGTCACCTGATAGGCGCCATTGACGGTCATCCCCGTTATTTTATTGTTGCTAATAGCGGGAGTAGCTCCTGACGGGGAGCTGTTGATGACGTAAGTCACGCTTCCGGTGGCGGGGGTAAGTAGCTGGTAAGAATTACCAGTGATGGTGGCATTGCTCAATGAGAAAAAACTCGATGGGTCTACTACCGACGCGTCACGCACAAAGGCGTAATTGATAGTCGTAGTCCCGAGATTGACGTTCACTCCTGAGAACTGTATTTTGAGCTGCGTACAGGGTTTCTTCAGAATCATGCTGACTTGTGTGCCACCGCCCACGATGGCGGAGATACCGAGCAGGTTGCTGACCGAGACTTGTTCCTGTTGCACGTCGTTGGCGTCGTAGGTAGTCAGTATGGTTGTACCCAACAGGCTGATATTGGCTAGTCCGAGGTTGGAGAGGTTGAAGCCTACTTCGGCTCCTATGGGGATTACTTGTTTGAAATTGATTGTGGCACGAGGTTGCAACAATGAACCTATCAGGCTGAAAGTGGGGCCGTTGGTCAGGTTGGCGTCTATCAATTCCCCACTGCTGGGGACGGTAGTCCAACTGAAATCAAGACCGGAATTGGCATGCACTGCCACACCGTTTGTATAATAAGCGTTTCCGGTTACGGCAGGCTGTATG
This sequence comes from Bacteroides faecium, assembly GCF_012113595.1. Lineage (NCBI taxonomy): Bacteria > Pseudomonadati > Bacteroidota > Bacteroidia > Bacteroidales > Bacteroidaceae > Bacteroides > Bacteroides faecium. The sequence goes on along the minus strand of NZ_CP050831.1, from coordinate 5,169,303 downwards.
GGGTTGTCGCCTACAAAGGCGTAATATAGTTTCAAAGCATTCAGTACGGTGGCAGAAATGCCATACATACCTATTTTTATTTCATCAAAGGGTTTGGTGAGCGAGGTGGTGATGGAAAGAGCTTGCTGACCGCCATTGTTGGCTGCGCCGATAAGGTTGAGTTGTAAAGTTTCCACTACTTGTGAGTCGCTGCCTTTCATTTCTTGTTCCACGCCTTTGAGGTAAGTTTTCAGGTAGAAACCTTTCAGCACATCAAGTGTGAGCAGAGAGGAGTTATCCAGTAAATAGACAAATCCGGCAGCTTGCCCGCCGGCATAGGTGCGGTTGACGTCACGCACGGACGCTATCTGGTTGCCTATCAGATTGGCGGTTGCCACGCCACTGAATGAGGCGGAGTTGGTGAGGTCGGTATCAAGCATGTTGGCGATACCCTGATTGGCGTTGAGTACTTCTATCAAAGCGTTCGACATATCGTCTACGATACGTCCTTCACCCACTAGAGGAACCCTTCGGCTGGCTGTCCATGTCTTTCCACCATCGGCGGATGTGAGGACGGATGTTGAGCCGGAAGTGGCTGCTATGGCTCTCGACGGAGGTATATCTGCGGGAGCGGGTATGATTTCTTCGTCCTGACACGCGAAAAGGCAGAGGAAGAAGGCGCAGCTTAGAAAGATATGTTTTGTTTTCATTGCAGGAAGAGTTTTTTTAGTAACAGGGGTAAAAAGTGAAGAGGATGTGCAGGGATTCTGTGGCTAAAATCTGTTCCGGCACACCCGCTTACTAAAAAAAGATTATTCTATACCAAGGTTATAAATCGTATCCCAAGCATCGTTGATGGTGATGGTGATAACGGTTTCTTTGGACAGGTCGATAGGTTGGTCGGCATCTCCGGGGTCACTTGTACCGCCGTCAGTAGAACCGGCTACGTATTTCTGACCGATAGAGTAGAAGTAGTTGCGCTGAACGTCGAATACTTTATCTCCTGAAAGACCATTATTGATTACATCCCAAGATTTCAGGACTGTTCCGGTTGCGTTTTCCAGTTGTATGGTAAAGGTCGTTGTACTTGCCACTTTGGAAAACGGAATGAGGAACTTACCACTAAGGATACTGTTGGGCACGGTAGCAGTCAGGCCGGTTTTGGCAGGAATATTAAATGTTTTGGTCAAATCTAGTCCGATAGCCGTAGTTTGAGATACGAAATCAGATATCAACGTAGCAAGGTTGAATTCCAGCACTTTGGTCTTAGTATTGTTTCCTGTTCCATTCACCGGCAATGCACTCGGGAAAGTGAATGCTGACGCATGAGAAGATGCATATACGCGAACGAATGCTACAATGTCGGGAAGGTTGGTAGAAGGGTTGGTGTACAATATAGGTACATTCTTGAAGTACCCCAGCAAACCGGCTACATGGCGACGTAGTTCGACTTCGCTGGTGGTTCCTGATTGTATGTTACCATTCACTACGGTAAAAGTGCTCTTTCCGGCAAAGAGTTCGGACTCGTTGGTAGCTCCCGGAAGGGTAGCTGTGAACGCATCGTTGGCAGTACCGCCACCACTGATGGTATAGTCGGTCACCAGATTATAACCATAAGCCACTACAGTATATACCCCGTCAGATGCCAGTTTATTCAGTTTGATGGTTTGGCTCGCTTTATGAGCCGGACTGGGGTTGTCACCGGGAGCGGCGGGACTTGACGGACCTGCTGTCCAAGTGATAGGGTTCAGTGTACCTGCTGTCAATGCGGCAGCGGTAACGTCTGTTCCTGATGCATTGTAAATGTACAGTTTGATAGCGGTTACATTGTTGGCTGCTTCGGAACTGTTCACTGGACGATTGGCACGAGTACCCAGCCCGTCGCCGCCACTATTGAGCGTCAGGGTAAGTTCAGAACCGGGTTGAGTTGCGTCGGCACCTTCGACAGGCACTGTGTCATCATTGCTACAAGCTGCCAGCATCATCGCGCCGACAGCGGACAAAAATAAATACTTTTTCATTTGAGTTAAGTTTTAGAATTAAACAATATGTGAAAAAAACAAGATTAGTCTATATCCAAGTTGTAGATGATTTCCCAGGCATCATCTATCAACAGGAAGATGTTGAAGTCCCTTTTCTCGTCATCGTAGACGTATTTCAGGGTAGTCAGTTCATTGCGTTTCAGGGTGACGTTCACATCTTTTGGGGTAAGGATGGGAGCTGTCCGCTCTGCTTTATCGTATAGGTTGATATGGACGGGAGATTGTAATTCTCCTATCGAAGGAGCCAAAATAGTGTACAGCACAACATCCGGAGCTGTATTCCAGGCGTCTTGCTTGCGCACGGTGATTGGATTGCTGTATTCGAACTTGTGGTTCACTCGTTCGTATATCTGTCCGATGCTGTTGTCTTCATAGAGTACGGTGGCGGGCAGGTCGACGATTTGAACCAACAGCTTTCCCGTGGTGCGTTGAAGGTCAAAGGAGTAGTGGACATGCTGGTCGTCATATACCAGTGTGTCATGTGCCAGGTAAATATCTTTTGCCTCTACCTGACTGGCGTGCAGGATGCTGGCAAGTGAATTGTCCGTCAACTGTGAGTTGTCCGTCAATCCGCCCCATACGGTCAGCACGTATTTGCCGAACGGCAGGCACTCGCAGAAAGTTACAGCATGTGTGGGGGCATTGTCAGTCACGTTGAAGACTCCCTGTTCTTCTACGATGTCGCCGGTTGCCGCATCGCGGAGCGTATAGTAGAGGGTGGGGACGTAGGCACGGAAGGCGAGGGATTCGCTCTTGCGTGTCTCCAACGGCACATTGTTGATATTGAAATAGTTCTTATCCTTCACGGAGAGTTCCACTTGCAGGGGCGGGCAAGGTTTCAGGTCGTCTCTGATGCAGGAAGACAACAGCGGAAAAGTGGCAATGAGAAGGCACTGGATGCTTCTTTTGGCAAACTTACGGATACGTAATCCGTATAGGGGAATATCGGCTTTCATGTCGGTACGGATGAGGTTAGAAGATAAAATAGGTCAGGGATATGGCTATCTTGGTAGGACCAAAATAGTTCTTGTGTTTCCGCTCGTAACATTTCTCGCAGGGCACTCGCGGGCTCTCTTTATACCACAGATGGGCATATCCGATACCGATGGCTGCTTCCAGGTTCCAGTGGGGAGACAGAATCCAGTCATATCCATAGGTGAAACCGCCGCCTGCAAGGTAACCGTCATATCTTTTGGAACTGAATCCGCCATAGTACTGTGCACCGTGAAGGTGCACTCCGATGAAGTGTCCGTTGAACTTTTCGCAGGTCCAATACTTGAATTCCGGCTGTACCAGCCAGAAATGCATTTTCTTGTCATCCTTGAACGTCCAGGGATTGTAAGCACCTACAACTTCGAAGGTTGTCTTGCTACTCAGGGAAAATTCAGCTCCAAGAGTTGGAGTTGTGGTCAGCCAGTAGAGCGTATTCGTTTTGATAGCTACATTCTGAGCCGTTAGAATTTGCCAGAATCCGATGGCGGATAGTAGCAGTGACAACATTCGTTTCATAGGCTTGCTTTGTTTTCGGAAGACAACAGAAGCTGATTTCCGTTTGTTTCGAAAATTTTGAGTTTTAATCTTCGTTAAGGAAACTATGGATAAGGATAAACATATTGTATTCGAATATTATTGTGTTCGGACACAAAACTAGTTGTCTTTGCCACTATTTTATCTCTCCGATAATCCGTTGATTTTAAATATGTATATGGAAAACTTTACGGTGAAATCAAGTTTATTATTAATTTATCAGCGAAGAATGCATTTTGCTGTGTAATTGTAATTGAAATATTCCTATTTTGGTACTTTTGTAGTTGTTATTGGTCTAACAAGTGTTATCGAACAACAAATAATGAAAAAGGATGAACAATCTCACGTATTTGTTTCTACATTTGCACCGTTGTTTATTTAACTATTTCTTTTGATGATAGTTTATTAGAAATAGAAAATAGATGAACAAAAGCTGAACTTAGCTGTTTATTATAATAGTGAAACAGGTAAAACGCGAAACGTTCCTTGTCATACTATTATTTTCAATAGGAATAGAGAAAGAATAATATAAATAAAGATTGCTTATGTCACAGATTATCGGACATATCTCGCAGGTTATCGGCCCTGTGGTCGATGTGTACTTTGAAGGTACGGATGCAGAACTGATACTGCCAAGTATCCATGATGCACTGGAGATAAAAAGGCCAAACGGCAAAATACTGGTTGTGGAAGTTCAGCAACATATCGGTGAGAATACGGTGCGTACCGTAGCAATGGACAGTACCGACGGACTTCAGCGAGGCATGAAGGTGTATCCCACCGGAGGCCCGATTACAATGCCAATCGGCGAACAGATTAAAGGCCGGTTGATGAATGTGGTCGGTGATTCTATCGACGGTATGAAAGACCTCGACCGCAAAGGTGCGTATTCCATCCACCGCGATCCCCCTAAATTTGAAGATTTGACAACTGTGCAGGAAGTGCTCTTCACAGGTATCAAGGTTATCGACCTGCTCGAACCGTATGCCAAAGGTGGTAAAATCGGTTTGTTCGGTGGTGCCGGTGTAGGGAAGACTGTATTGATTCAGGAACTTATCAACAATATCGCCAAGAAGCATAACGGATTTTCTGTATTCGCCGGAGTAGGTGAGCGTACCCGTGAAGGTAACGACTTGCTGCGCGAAATGATTGAATCGGGCGTTATCCGCTACGGTGAAGCATTCAAGGAAGGAATGGAGAAAGGTCACTGGGACCTCTCAAAAGTAGATTATAACGAACTGGAGAAATCGCAGGTATCACTGATATTCGGTCAGATGAACGAACCGCCGGGAGCACGTGCTTCCGTAGCATTGTCCGGACTGACGGTAGCGGAATCTTTCCGTGATGCCGGAAGCGAGGGCGAGAAACGCGATATCCTGTTCTTCATTGATAATATTTTCCGTTTCACGCAAGCCGGTTCGGAAGTATCTGCCCTTTTGGGACGTATGCCTTCCGCCGTTGGTTACCAACCGACACTGGCTACGGAAATGGGTGCGATGCAGGAACGTATCACGTCTACCCACAAAGGTTCTATCACCTCTGTGCAGGCTGTGTATGTGCCTGCCGACGACTTGACAGACCCGGCTCCCGCAACGACTTTCAGCCACTTGGACGCAACTACCGTGCTCGACCGTAAGATTACGGAGCTGGGTATCTATCCGGCTGTAGACCCGTTGGCTTCTACTTCCCGTATCCTCGACCCGCACATTGTAGGTCAGGAACATTATGACATAGCGCAGCGGGTGAAACAGATTCTGCAACGCAACAAGGAATTGCAGGATATTATCTCTATCCTCGGCATGGAGGAACTTTCGGAAGAGGACAAGATGGTAGTGAACCGCGCCCGCCGTGTGCAGCGTTTCCTTTCACAACCGTTTGCTGTAGCCGAACAGTTTACAGGCGTGCCGGGCGTGATGGTGACTATCGAAGATACGATTAAGGGATTCAAGATGATTTTGGATGGTGAAGTGGATTATCTTCCCGAACAAGCTTTCCTGAATGTCGGAACCATCGAGGAAGCGATAGAGAAAGGTAAGAAACTGCTGGAACAGGCAAAGAAATAAAAACATAGAGTGATGAAAGAACTGCATTTGAGTATAGTATCGCCCGAGAAGAGCATATTCGACGGAGATGTGAAGATTGTCACATTGCCGGGCACAATCGGGTCGTTCTCCATTCTTCCGGGGCATGCGCCCATCGTCTCGTCATTGAAAGCGGGTACGCTGAGTTACACGACACTGGAAGGAGAGGAGCATACAATGGATATTCAGGGTGGTTTTGTCGAAATGAGTGACGGGACGGTTTCTGCTTGTATTTCCTGACGGAAACGGGAACTTTTCACAGAAACCTCTCCGCATGGAGAAAGACATCACACAGAATTGAAAAAGACGAGATTAAATAAGTACAGAAGAAAGACACAGTGACATGGTGAACATTAGTAAAACGAAACGGAACTTTATCGGTTTGCATACTTTATTTGCAATCTTAAGCGCGGCAATTGGGGCAGTCATTTTACACTTTGCTCTGCCCGGGCATTATTTCGGAGGGTATCCGTTCATTCCGGTTTATTTCTATTTATTCGGTTTGTTTAGTATCTATATGTTCGATGCGTGCCGGCTACACGCTCCGCAGAGAATGTTACTGTTGTACTTGGCGATAAAGATGGTAAAGATGATTCTTTCTATTATCCTGGTCTTGATTTATTGCCTTGCCGTACGCGAAGAAGCCAAAGCGTTTCTGCTTACGTTTATCTCGTTCTATTTGATATATCTGATATTCGAAACCTGGTTCTTCTTCTCTTTTGAAGTGAACCGGAAACTGAAGAAGAAAAATAAGAAGAAAAATGAAACAGTTGCATAACATAGTAGCTCCGTTGGTTTTGTTCTGCCTAATGATGGCGGTCGGCTTGCCGGTTCTTGCACAGGAACAGGTGGGGGACGCGACTTCTCAAACGCAGGACGGGATTACTCTGAAAGAAGAAAAGGAGAACACGGTGGATGTGAAAGAAATCGTGTTCGGGCATATCGGCGACTCATACGAATGGCACATTACAACGTGGGGTAAGACGCAGATTATTATACCATTACCTATCATCGTTTATAGTGGTAGTACAGGTTGGCATGTGTTCCTTTCTTCCCGCCTCGAAGAGAATGGTGGTACGTATGAAGGACTCTCCATCGCTCCCGCAGGAAGTAAGTACGAAGGCAAATTGGTGGAATACAACGCGGCAGGCGAGCAGGTTCGCCCCTGGGATATTTCTATTACGAAAGTGACATTCGCTCTGCTGTTCAACAGCGTATTGCTGCTGGTTATCGTATTGAGCGTGGCACACTGGTACAGGAAACGTCCGCAAGGAGCCAAAGCGCCGGGTGGATTTATCGGATTTATGGAGATGTTCATCATGATGGTGAACGACGACATTATCAAGAGTTGCGTCGGCCCGAATTACCGGAAGTTTGCCCCGTATCTGCTGACAGCGTTCTTCTTTATCTTTATCAATAATATGATGGGATTGATTCCGCTCTTCCCCGGAGGTGCGAACGTGACGGGAAATATCGCTATTACCATGGTACTTGCAATATGTACGTTCCTGGCAGTGAATATCTTCGGAACGAAGCATTATTGGAAAGATATCTTTTGGCCGGATGTGCCTTGGTGGCTGAAAGTGCCGGTGCCGATGATGCCGTTCATCGAGTTCTTCGGAATCTTTACGAAACCGTTTGCCTTGATGATTCGTCTTTTCGCCAATATGCTGGCGGGACACATGGCGATGCTGGTGCTCACTTGTCTGATATTCATCTCGGCAAGCATGGGGCCTGCATTGAACGGCACGCTGACAGTGGCTTCCGTATTGTTCAACATCTTTATGAATGCGCTTGAACTGTTGGTTGCTTTCATCCAGGCTTACGTATTTACCATGTTGTCGGCAGTGTTTATCGGACTGGCACAGGAAGGAGCCAAGGTTAAAGCAGAAGAGAAATAAATAATAAACGAGAGAAAATATAAACCATTTTAAAACTGAAAATTATGATCCTATCAGTATTGTTACAAGCCACTGCAGCAGCAGTAGGAGTAAGTAAATTAGGTGCAGCTATCGGTGCAGGTCTTGCAGTAATCGGAGCTGGTTTGGGTATTGGTAAAATTGGTGGTTCGGCTATGGAAGCTATTGCACGCCAACCGGAAGCATCAGGTGATATCCGTATGAATATGATTATCGCGGCCGCCTTGATTGAAGGTGTGGCATTGTTGGCGGTAGTAGTTTGTCTGTTGGTATTCTTCCTTTAAGCCTATGTCATTACTATTACCTGATAGTGGCCTGTTGTTCTGGATGTTCCTCTCATTCGGGATTGTGTTCGTGATATTGGCAAAATACGGCTTCCCCGTCATCATCAAGATGGTGGAAGGCCGTAAGACCTATATCGACCAGTCTTTGGAGGTGGCGAGGGAAGCCAACGCCCAGTTGTCTAAGCTGAAAGAAGAAGGCGACGCGTTGGTGGCTGCCGCCAACAAAGAACAGGGACGCATCTTGAGGGAAGCAATGGAAGAACGTGACAAGATTGTTCACGAGGCCCGCAAACAAGCCGAGATAGCCGCACAAAAGGAACTGGATGCGGTGAAACAACAGATTCAGATTGAAAAGGACGAAGCTATCCGCGATATCCGTCGCCAGGTAGCTGTTCTTTCGGTTGACATCGCTGAGAAGGTGCTCCGCAAGAATCTTGCGGACAAAGATGCACAGATGGGCATGATTGACCGGATGCTGGATGAAGTATTAACCCCGAATAAGAACTAAGGAAGATGGAAGTCGGAATACTCTCAATGCGTTACGCAAAAGCGATGATTGAATACGCGCAGGAAAAAGGTTTGGAGGACAGGATATACCAGGAGTTTATGACTCTGGCCTATTGCTTCCGTGCCCAGCCCGGGTTGCGTGAAACGCTTGAAAACCCTGTCGTCACGACGAAGGAAAAATTGGCGCTGGTCTGTACCGCTGCCGATGGTGACGGTAAGTCAACGAGGGAGTTTGTCCGTTTCATCACTTTGGTATTGAGAAACAGGCGTGAGGGCTATCTGCAATTTATCAGCCTGATGTATATGGACCTTTACCGGAAACTGAAACACATCGGCACCGGCAGGCTGATTACGGCCGTGCCTGTCGATAAGGAGACGGAAAACCGGATTCGTTCCGCAGCTGCGCATATCCTGCACGCCCAAATGGAACTGGAGACAGTGGTAGACCCGTCTATCGAAGGTGGATTTGTCTTCGATATCAACGACTACCGCCTGGATGCAAGCGTTGCCACGCAGTTGAAGCGAGTGAAACAACAATTTATTGATAAGAATAGGAGAATTGTATAATGTCTGAAAATATAAGAGTAAGCGAAGTATCGGATATATTGCGCAAGCAGCTCGAAGGAATCAACGCCAATGTGCAACTTGACGAAATCGGTACGGTGCTCCAGGTGAGCGACGGCGTTGTCCGTATCTATGGACTGCGGAATGCCGAAGCGAATGAACTGCTTGAGTTCGACAATGGTATCAAAGCAATCGTGATGAACCTCGAAGAGGACAACGTGGGGGCTGTGCTACTGGGGCCGACGGACAGAATTAAAGAGGGATTCATCGTGAAGCGTACCAGGCGTATCGCCTCTATCCGTGTGGGAGAGGGGATGTTGGGACGTGTCATCGACCCGCTGGGCGAACCGCTCGACGGTAAAGGACTGATTGGCGGTGACCTGTATGATATGCCATTGGAGCGGAAAGCTCCGGGAGTTATCTTTCGTCAGCCGGTAAACCAGCCGTTGCAGACCGGATTGAAGGCTGTTGATGCCATGATTCCTATCGGCCGCGGACAGCGTGAGTTGATTATTGGTGACCGTCAGACAGGAAAGACCTCTATCGCGATTGACACGATTATCAACCAGCGTAATAACTTCCTGGCAGGTGACCCTGTATATTGTATCTATGTGGCTATCGGTCAGAAAGGTTCTACCGTTGCTTCTATCGTGAATACGCTTCGTGAGTACGGTGCGTTGGATTACACGATTGTAGTTGCCGCCACCGCCGGTGACCCGGCTGCATTGCAGTATTATGCACCGTTTGCGGGTGCTGCCATTGGTGAGTATTTCCGTGATACCGGTCGTCATGCGCTGGTTGTCTATGATGACCTTTCCAAGCAAGCGGTAGCTTATCGTGAAGTTTCTTTGATTCTTCGTCGTCCGTCGGGACGTGAAGCATACCCGGGTGATATTTTCTACCTGCACTCCCGTCTGTTGGAACGTGCGGCAAAGATTATCAGCCAGGAAGAAGTGGCACGCGAAATGAACGACTTGCCGGACAGCTTGAAAGACATTGTCAAAGGTGGTGGTTCTCTCACCGCATTGCCTATCATTGAAACGCAGGCAGGTGACGTCTCGGCCTATATCCCTACGAATGTGATTTCTATCACTGATGGACAGATATTCCTCGAAACTGACTTGTTTAACCAAGGTGTACGTCCCGCCATCAACGTCGGTATCTCTGTATCCCGTGTAGGTGGTAACGCGCAAATCAAGGCGATGAAGAAGGTTGCCGGAACATTGAAGATGGACCAGGCGCAATATCGCGAACTGGAAGCTTTCTCCAAGTTCAGCAGTGATATGGACCCGATTACCGCCCTGACTATCGACAAGGGACGCAAGAATGCCCAACTGTTGATTCAACCTCAATACAGCCCGATGCCCGTAGAGCAGCAGATTGCTATTCTCTATTGTGGTACGCACGGACTTCTCCGTAATGTCCCATTGGATAAGGTGCAGGACTTTGAACGCAGCTTCATCGAATCTCTGCAACTGAATCACCAGCAGGATGTATTGGATGTCTTAAAGACGGGTGTTATCGATGATAGTGTAACCAACGCCATTGAAGAGACTGCCGCTATGGTCGCCAAACAATACTTGTAGAAAATTGAAAATTGAGAATTGAGAATTAAAAAATAAATGCTCACAATCAGTGAGGTAGTTGACATAATCCTCTTTATTCTCCATCTTCCTGTTTTTTAATTTATAATTTTTAATTTAAAAAAGATGGCTTCACTGAAAGAAGTAAAAACCAGAATAAATTCGGTAAAAAGTACCCGAAAAATCACTTCAGCAATGAAGATGGTGGCTTCTGCCAAATTACACAAGGCACAAGGAGCCATTGAGAATATGCTTCCTTATCAGAGGAAGTTGAACAAGATTCTAACCAACTTCCTAAGCGCGGACCTTCCTGTTGAGTCTCCTTACGTGAAGGAACGCGAAGTGAAGCGTGTAGCAATTGTCGCCTTCTCTTCGAACACTTCTCTTTGTGGTGCTTTCAACGCCAATGTCATCAAAATGCTACTACAAACGATTGGCGAATACCGCACTTTGGGACAGGATAATATCTTGATTTTCCCGGTAGGTAAGAAAGTGGATGAAGCCGTAAAGCGTATGGGATTCCAACCGCAAGAAACTGCTCCCACGCTTTCTGACAAACCGACTTATCAGGAAGCTTCTGACTTAGCGCATCGCCTGATGGAAATGTATGTGTCCGGTGAAGTGGATCGCGTAGAAATCATCTATCACCACTTCAAATCAATGGGCTTACAGATTCTTCTTCGTGAAACGTACCTTCCCATCGACCTGACGCATGTCATAGATGAAGAGGAACTAAAGGATAAAGAGGAGGTGGAAGAACATGAAATAGCCAATGACTATATCATCGAACCGAATGCCGAAGAGCTGATTGCCAGCCTGATTCCAACGGTATTGAGCCAGAAATTGTTTACCGCAGCCGTTGATTCGAATACTTCTGAACATGCTGCGCGTACATTGGCGATGCAGGTAGCTACGGATAATGCAAATGAGCTGATTCAGGATTTGACAAAGCAATATAACAAGAGCCGTCAGCAGGCGATTACGAATGAGTTACTGGATATTGTGGGTGGTTCCATGAAGTAGATTCTAATAATCAATAATACAATTTTTTGATTCGGTATCCCATTTTTAAGCTTTGTCTTAAAAATGGGATATTTGTATATATATTTGCGTCATAAAATGTCTCGGGCATATGATGTATAGACAAAACAAACTCTAAAATATAGTATCGGAATTATGAAAATCAAGTATTTATTTAATTTTATCGTTGTTGCAATATTCATAGGTATGGCAACGGGATGTGGAGAGAAGGATTTATATGATCCTAATTATGGTAAAGAACCTGTAAAAGGTCCTGAAGAATATTTCGGATTCGAAACACGTGGAGATGTGTCGCTTAATGTGAATTATGCATTACCCGGATTTGCGGCTCTTATTGAAGTCTATGATATTGATCCGATGGAAATTGTGGGTAATACACCTGTAAAAAAACAAGGAGTGGAAGCTTTATTCAAGATTTACACGGATGAAAGCGGAAAGTTTAATGGAAAGATGAATATTCCTACCTCTGTAAAATCAGTATATCTGTATACTGAAAGCTGGGGGCTGCCGAGATGTATGTCGTTGGAAGTTAAGGATGGTATGGTTAATTTTAATATGGCAGATTTAGGGGCTTCTACTGTGAAAACAAAAAATAATACGCGGTATTATGATTTTCAGGGAACGGTTCCCTATGTTCTGAACAGAAATGCGAATCTGTATTCCTTATGTAAATGGGGAGAAGGAGGAAGCCTTAACAGTGAATATATGTCGCTTGAAACGCAAGTTGGCGATGAAACGGTTGGAAGTTTGACACAACGTTTAAAGAATTTCTTTAATCCTGATGGAATTCCTAATGTTGATAATATGCATTTAGTCACACAATCTGAGGTTACGAATATTACTGTGGCGCAAGATGGTACTGCATTGGACGTTGTCTTCCTTAATCGGGATGCAGAGTATAATAATTCGTTTGGATATTATTATTATAAAACATCCGAGGGAGCTAATATGTCAAATATGAAGAAATATATTGTATTCCCGAATGTTTCTTTCTCTGTATATGGAGGTCAATTGCCAATTTTGAAATGTGGTAGTAAAGTCCGTTTGCTTTATTTTGATGAGCAGGGTAATGCAAAAAAGGAATTTCCGGCAGGATATACGGTAGGATGGTTCATCTATGCTGATGGATATAATCAGAATAAGAACGAAATTGATACAAATAAACAAGTTGTATCAGGCTTCGCCAATCTTTTGGCTTCTAATCAGGTATCTGGGCAGCAGCGACCGAATAATTTTGTATCTGTAAAGGACGAGAAGAGCGGCAAGATTATCATTGGAGTAGAGGATGGGGCAAATAATAGCTATTGTGACCTCTTATTCTATGTAAATGCATCAAAAGATATTGAGAATCCCGTTGACAGGCCTGTTATAACTCCGGATGATGGGAATGAACCGGAAAAACCGGATGTAATTGAAACGAAGACCGGTACGCTGGCTTTTGAAGATATATGGCCTGACGGTGGAGATTATGATATGAATGACGTAATCGTAGAATATAATTGTGCCGTGTCTTTTGATAAAAAGAATCAGGTAACTAAAATTGTAGATACATTTACTCCTGTACATGATGGTGCGGTGTTTGCGAATGCTTTTGCTTATCAGATAGATAAGGGACAATTCGGCAAAATAACTTCTTCTGCTACTACGGAAGGAATACGTACAGAAACGGAAACGTCTTCTATTATTGTCTGTTCGAATGTGAAACAAGCTGCCAGGAAGGCATACACTGTAACCCGTGAATTTGCAAGTGGTTCTTTCAATAAGAAAGATTTTAAGTCATATAATCCTTATATTATCGTGAAGTATGCCGAAGGACAGAGAAGTCGTACGGAAGTTCATCTTCCCAAGCATGAGGCGACATCTTTTGCGGATTTGTCCTTGATAGGTTCCGGCAAAGATGCTTATTATGTTGATAAGGCAGGAGCCTATCCGTTTGCTATTGATATTCCAATAGTGAATTTTATTCCAGTTACAGAAAAATCCAGTATTGATACCGAGTATCCTTATTTTAAGGCTTGGGCAGATTCAAAAGGAAAGGAATATACGGATTGGTACAAGAGTTATAAGAAGTAACTTTTGCGACACATAACACAATATTTGCTGTTCTAATTAAATCTATCGTCCCGGTTGTTTTCAGGAGAGAAACAGCCGGGACTTTTTATATCAGATTGTCACCTGCCGACTTTTATTGGAAAAGTTTACTGCTTTTATTTCAATCTCTGTATAGTTTTCTGTACCTTTGCCAAAAATAACAAACTTTCATGGAAAATAATCCTGAACTGCAACTTGCTTGGCAGTTCATTGAAAATACAGGCACACACCTGTTTCTTACCGGAAAAGCCGGAACCGGAAAAACTACATTTTTAAGACGATTGAGAGAGCATACCCCCAAACGCATGGTCGTATTGGCTCCTACGGGTATTGCGGCTATTAACGCTGGGGGAGTGACAATTCATTCTTTTTTCCAGTTATCTTTTGCACCGTTCGTGCCGGATACAACTCTTAACTCGGCACAGATACACTACCGTTTTAATAAAGAGAAACGTAACATCATTCGGAGCATGGATTTGCTTGTCATTGATGAAATCAGTATGGTACGTGCGGATTTGCTGGATGCGGTGGATGCTACTTTGCGGCGTTATCGTGACCGTGAGAAACCATTCGGCGGGGTACAGTTGTTGATGATTGGAGATTTGCAGCAGTTGGCGCCCGTTGTGAAAGACAGCGAGTGGGAGATGCTGCGGCATTATTACGAAACGCCCTATTTCTTTGCCAGCCGTGCGCTGAGGGAAACCACCTATATGACGATTGAACTGGAAAAGGTATATCGTCAAAGTGATACTTTTTTTCTTTCCCTGTTGAATAAGATACGGGAGAATAAGGCGGATGATGAAGTCTTGAATGAGTTGAATAAACGCTATCAACAGGGTTTTCAGCCTCTCAAAGAAGAAGGATATATTCGTTTGACGACACATAATTATCAGGCACAGCAGGTCAATGACCGTGAACTGGCATCTTTGCCCGGAAAGGCTTACAGTTTTCGTGCTGAGGTGAAAGACGAATTCCCCGAATATTCTTATCCTGCGGATGAAATTCTCACTGTCAAGGAGGGAGCGCAAATCATGTTCCTCAAGAATGATGTTTCTTCAGAAAAACGGTATTATAACGGTATGATTGGAGAGGTGGTGACTGTTAACGAAACGGGCATGTTTGTACGTGGAAAGGATAGCGAACATGAGTTTCAACTGTTGCAGGAAGAATGGGGGAATTATAAATACGTATTGAACGAAGAGACGAAAGAAATAACAGAGCAGATAGCGGGAGTATTTCGTCAGTATCCCATTCGACTGGCTTGGGCTATTACAATTCATAAGAGCCAGGGACTGACATTTGAACGCGCTATTATTGATGCACGTAGTTCTTTTGCACATGGGCAGACGTACGTAGCTTTAAGCCGATGCAAGACTTTGGAAGGAATGGTATTGGAATCTCCTTTGCGCCGGGAAGCTATCATTAGCGACAGTGTTGTCGATAACTTCACAAAGGCAGTGGAGCAGAATAAACCGGGAAGCAAGCAGTTGAATGATATGCAGAAGGCTTATTTCTTTGATTTGTTGAGCGATTTGTTTAACTTCTATTCTATCGACCAGGCTTATAAGCGGCTGCTCCGCATGATGGATGAAGACCTTTACAGACTCTTTCCAAAGCAACTTGCCGATTACAAGGCATTGGAATCCCATATCAAGGAAAAGATAGTGGAAGTTGCCCATCGTTTCCGCAACCAATATACCCGGTTGATGAATGAAAGTGAAGATTATGCCGGAAATCAGGAGTTGCAGGAACGTATCCGTTCCGGTGCCGGATATTTTCGTAAAGAGTTGGAACCGGTTCGTGCCTTGTTTGATAAGACAAATATGCCTCTTGACAATAGGGAACTGAGGAAACAATTGAATGAACGTCTGCAAACACTGGATGATGCGTTGTGGATTAAAGAATCTTTATTGGACATCATATGTACGTCAAGTTTCACCGTTTCTGACTATCTGAAGCAGAAAGCGAAAGTAATGTTAAGCCTCGAAGGAGATTCTTCAACTTCTGCTTCGTCTTCCAAAGCTCCGAGAGAGAGAAAAGAACGGAAAGAACGTGCGGCAAGCAGTCGTTCCGGGAAGGTGAAAGTGGATGTTCCTACGGATATTATGCATCCCGAGCTTTATCGTGCTTTGGCGGAATGGAGAACAGAAAAGACGCGTGAAGCCAATCTGCCTGCTTATGTCATTATGCAGCAGAAAGCATTGATGGGAATTGTGAACCTATTGCCAGATACTCCGCAAGCTTTGGAAGCTGTGCCTTATTTCGGAGTGAAAGGCGTGGAGAAATACGGACTTGAAATTTTGGGGATTGTTCGTAAGTATATGAAAGAAAACCAACTGGAACGACCGAAAATCAAGGAGATATTTATTTCGGAGAAGGAACATAAGAAAGATAAGAAAAAGGAAGAGAAAAAAGAACCCAAGAAAGAAACGAAACTGGTGAGCTATGAAATGTTCTGTCAGGGGATGGGCATAGAGGAGATTGCCAAAGCGCGTGATTTGGTGACGGGGACGATTGCTACGCATTTGGAGCATTATGTTCGTGAGGGAAAGATAAAGCTGGAGCAAGTGGTGTCGGCAGAAAAGATAGAAAAAATAGAGAAGATTCGCCGGCAGCAGCAAAAGTCCGGACATTCCGGAGTGGTGGATGTGAAAGTGGCATTAGGAGACGAGGTCTCCTATGCCGATATAAAGTTTGTATTCGCAGCCAACGACGTCCAACGTTGATTCCTTTAGAGATTACAGAAAAAAGAAACGAATACCGGGACGCTCATATCAATGAGGATACCATGCAAGATGGCGATAGGAATCATTTCTTTTCCCGAATATCTGCTGATAGAAGGCAATAGTACATCCATGGAATTGACTCCCGCCGCAGAGATGGGAGCCAATTTCCCGAAGTACTTCTTGATGAGCGGAGTTCCGAGAAGTGCCATCATTTCACGGAAGATATTAGTCAGCAAGGCGATTGTTCCCAGTTCAGTAGCCAGTTGCAAGCCGATAGACGGCTCTTTGAACTGGGTGATGAGGATAGAGGAAAGCGAGTAATAAGCAAATCCGCTTCCCACTGCCATGCAGTCGAATACACTCCATTGGCTTAACAATATGCTTGCCAGGGCAGAGAACAACAATGTACCGATAATAGTGCCCAACGGAATCAGCAACATCTTGGGGTGCAGATGTGAGATGATAGCTTTCAGATTCTTGTTGGAACCGATACTGATACCTACTTGTAGCATCAGCGCGTACAATATGTACATGGAAATGGTGTGTGTATCAAATTGGAACTTATTGAAAAGTCCCATGACACAGCCTACGCAAAAGAATAATATAACAATCAGACTTCCTTTCATTGTTTACCTCCTTTCTTGAAAAATAGTTGTAATACTAAGCGGGCAGCAATCAGGCTTCCCAATACACCGGATGAAGCAAGAATAACAGCTTGCCATCCGAACTTTCCGAGATTGTTCACAATCAGACTGTTAGAGCCGATAGACACACCGAGAATAAAGAGTAACAAGAATATTGTAAGAGAAATTGTCTTTTCTGTCTTTTGCAGAATACTCCAGTTACGCAATACATAACCGATGCCGATTCCTAAGAACATAGTAGATATAATAGAGAACATATTGTATATATTTTTGGTTAGGTTAAACGAATAATTAGATTACACACTGCATATTTCCAAAAAAGATGATGCATCTTGTTGAAAATCAAGTAGGAATACTGCTTATGAGTAACAAAATAAGTCGATAGGCAGTTCCTTTAAAAAAAGGATGGGTGAATTTAGATGAATCCGCTGAACCAATGCACATGCACGCAACTAGAGTTGCAGAAGGAAGGTATCCCTGCAAGAGTCGGAGAAGCGTTATGTAATTGTAATATTTGATTCATCACTGGTCTTTTTTTTATTTTGGTGCAAAGATAAGTCTTTATTGCATATTTTCAAAATAAATATGCAATAAAGATAGATTCTTGAAAGGTTGAAGCTGGAAAATACTGTTGTAATAAGTTGGTAATGTGTTCTTTCCTTTATAGAAGTTTCCAATCAAAAAGAACCTTTTTTAGTTTTCGTGGTTCGTATCCAAGTATCGTTTTAGCTTTTTCAATACTCATTCCGCTGAAACGGGGGCGGGGAGTGGCTTCTTTCATCTCTTCCGTAGTGGCAGGACGGATAAGCGAACGGTCGAGATTCATACAGTCTGCTACCTGGTAAGCAATCTCGGCGATAGTCATACATTCATCCCCACAGATATGGAATATTCCGTTGGTCGTATTTTCTATCAGGAGTTGTATTCCGTTTGATACGTCTCCGACATAAGTTGGGGTTCGCCATTGATTGGATACAACGCGAATCTCTTGTCCGGCTTTCAAACGGTTCATCACTAATAGGACGATATTTCCATGTTGACCTGGCAATGCCTTGCCATAGACGATTTCTACACGTGCTATTGCGTAGTTGCTACAAATCCTGGCAACCTTTTCTTCGCCTTTCCATTTGGTAAATCCGTAATAATTAACGGGAGCAGGAACGTCTTCTTCCGTATATAATTGTCCGGTATGCTCATTCATCCTTCCGTCAAAGACGAAATCGGTAGATAGATGGATGAAGCGGCTTTTGTATTCTTCACAGAGATGTGCCAGTTGCTCTACTGCCGTAACATTGGTAAGACAGGCTTCTTCGTGGTGTGTCTCGCAATAATCGGGGACGGACAGAGCAGAACAGTTGACGACTACATCGGGATGAACTTCTTTGAAAAGGTCTTTCACAGCCGCCACGTCCCGTATATCAGTTTCAATGAAATGATAGTTTCCGGCCTTGTCCGGAGTTGGAAAAATATCCGGGTGCAGGGAGCATCCGGTGACGTTATATTGTTTATGAATAGACAAATCATTCAATAACTGGCGTCCGGTAAACCCGTTAGCGCCGATAATCAGTATATTTTTCATGAATCCTTTTATAAGAAATTAGGGGCTGTTATTTTTGATATATCCACAAAAGTAGAAAATAAATTCTATTGCGCAAATAGATTTCGTACTTCCCTTTTTACTTTGCACCCGATAACAAGATTTACATGAATTGATAAAAGAAAAAAGTATGGAAAAAGTAATTATGGGAACACGTGTACCCGCCAAGCTGTGGTTGAGTGAAGTAGAAGAATCCTGTCTGTCGCAAATCCGCGATTTGACTTCACTTCCTTTCGCATTCAGGCATATTGCTATTATGCCCGATGCCCATGCGGGAAAAGGAATGCCCATTGGCGGTGTGCTAGCTACGAAAGGTGTGATTGTTCCCAATGCTGTGGGAGTGGATATCGGATGCGGAATGTGTGCGATTAAGACAAATCGTAAAGCAGAGGATTTCAATTATACGGACTTGACTTCCATTATGTCGAAGATTCGTAAAGTTATTCCTTTGGGATTCGACCATCAGAATAAGAAGCAGGATAAAGAACTGCTTCCTCAAGGATTTGATTTAGAAGAAATGCCGATTGTGAAGAATCAGTACGAAGCCTGTTTGAAGCAGATAGGTACGTTGGGCGGTGGTAATCACTTTATAGAGATTCAGAAAGATACGGATACTTCCGATGTGTGGGTGATGATTCATTCGGGAAGCCGAAATGTCGGTCTGAAGGTTGCCAATCATTATAATAAGATAGCGCAATACTGGAACGAGAAATGGTACTCTGAAATGATACCGGGATTGGCTTACCTGCCTATGGAGACACAGATGGCAAAAGATTATTTCCATGAAATGAATTTCTGTGTGGCTTTTGCCTTTGCCAACCGTCAGTTGATGATGACACGTATCTGTGAATCCATTCAAGCGGTGAAGCCGGATACGGACTTCGAGCCGATGATTAATATTGCCCATAACTATGCAGCCTGGGAAAATCATTTCGACCAGAATGTAATTGTACACCGAAAAGGAGCGACGCGGGCTTATGAAGGCGAGATTGGTATTATTCCCGGTTCTATGGGTACTAAGTCTTATATTGTCGAAGGTTTGGGTAATCCGGAGAGTTTCAAGAGTTGCTCGCACGGTGCAGGTCGGTTGATGGGAAGAAAAGATGCCTGCCGTCGTTTGTCACTGGAAGAAGAAACGGAACGAATGAATCAACAAGGTATCATTCACGGACTGCGTACACAGGATGGTCTTGACGAAGCACCGGGAGCTTATAAAGATATCGATCAAGTGATAGCCAATGAACGGGATTTGGTAAAACCATTGGTGGAACTGGCTCCGATGGCAGTGATTAAAGGATAATGGCTGCTATATACGAAGGAACCGATAGAATAGAGTTGGAGTATGGACATAAAAAAAGGAGCAACGCCTTGCTCCAACCTTTGTTAACCTTAAATCTAATACTATGAAAAACACATTGCAAAGGTACGTACTTTTGCGACATCTGCAAATAATCCAAGAAAAAAAGTATGTTTTATAACATTGATTAAGACTTTGTTTTCTCGATTCAATTTTTATTAAGAGATTTTGCCGGAAGTCGCCAAAGTGATGGTATTTATTCTGACAGTTTCCTGTCTCTTCAATGTGTAGCGGCATACCAGGCTGTTTCTTTCTTCCTGGCAGCTTCCGTACTGGTACTCGGGTCGGAAATAGTAATCCCCGAGAAAGTATCTATTTTTATTTTTTTTCCGCCTCCGCTCATTGTATAGTAATAATCTGTATTTCTTTTGAATGGAACAGTCCTGTCCAACTGTTCTTTAAATTGAGCTAATAATCCCTGGTCAGGACACAACTTTGAAACATAGTCCCAGCAATCGAAGAATATAACAGGCGAATAGCCGTCCAGTCTTTGCAAAGAACCGACTAATGTCGGGTCAAATGTATATTGGCTATTAATGTCTTTCATTATGGTTGCCAGATTTCCCAATTCTGAGCAATCAGTAACAGCAAGCGTACCGCATGGCATTGTTGTATAATTTGAATAAAAAGAATGGAATCCTTCACAAATCTTCTCGTAATTGACTTTGCCTATTAAATACTCTCCAATCTCTGCATAAGGCATTCCATACGCCATAACTTCACTGGTAGATGCAATTAAATGCTCCGTTACATCCTTGAGATCGTAAGCTACCTCTACACCCGACATATAGCAATCATCAAAAAGTATATATTCCATTTTCAGGCCGACACGGGTTATTCCTTCGGCAAGCGTAGTTATATCCGTCTGATATTCGGGAGACAGTCCGCCGAATAAACGTGTCATAGGTACATTTTCATATTCCCAATGTCTCTTGGTTGCACTGAATCTACTGCGGGATTGAGTATTGGATACAGGAATCCATCCCAGTCCGTGACACCCGATAATCATTGCATATCGTTTGGCAGGAGCATAGGTTTCAACATCATTCAGAATAGCGGCAATGCCATCTGCTGTTGTATATGAAGGACTTGGATACTTATAATTTTTATAAGTCTTTCGTACTTCCTTTCCGTCCTCATAGACAAGCTCGAAAAGGGAAGCTTCTGTCGCTTTGGTACACATGAACACGATAATCCGTTCATTCTTCAGTATATTCCTTGCAACGACTTTTCTCAGATCGGTAATATTCTGTTTGAAGTTACTTGTAAGGTTAGTAGACCAGGGAAGATACATGAATACGGTTTGTTCATTATTCGGACGTATAATCGGGTCACTAGTTTCAAAATCCGTCAAGTCGTCGACCGGTGGATCTGTTTGTCTTGTACTCGGGGGAGTGGAAACCGGTTCTTCTTTCTCACACGAACTCATGCTGAAGGAAAGAAGTAGTATGAAGATAACTGATTGTATCAGTCGAAAATATTTGTGAGTTGTCTCCATGATTCTATGGGGATTAAATTTTTCTTTTTATATATAACGTAAAAAGAGAACTTTTTGATTTTCCTTATCAAGAGAAAAATTAGCTTTAGTACCTCTCTCTTTTGCAAAGTTACTGAAAATTAGGGGAATTCTCACTATTGGGCATAAAAAAAGGAGCAACGCCTTGCTCCAACCTTTGTTAACCTTAAATCTAATACTATGAAAAACACATTGCAAAGGTACGCACTTTTGCGAAATCTGCAAATAATCCAAGAAAAAAAGTATGTTTCATAATATAGATTAAGAATTTGATATTTCAATTCAAATTTTATTAAGACTTTTTTCTCGTTTCGCAATGCTTTAATAATACTTTATTGGGGATGGGAATCCCCGTTTGATAAACATCATCAATTGGGTACTCTGAATTCATTGGGCGAACAGCCTGTGATTTTTTTGAACAGACGGCTGAAATAATGTGAATTAGAGAATCCCAGTTCCTCTGCAATCTGATTAAGTGGTTTATCGGTATTCTGCAACCAGTCTTTTGCAATCTCGAAACGTTTGAACTGGATATACTCATTGAACGATTTCCCTGTTTCATATATCAGCAGGTCATTGAGATATGCAGGTGATAAATGAAGGAACTTAGCGCAATATTCATAGGAAAGCATACCGATTGACTGAATAGCTTTCGTACTGATATGAGTATCTAGCAGACGATTAAATTCTTTGATAATCTTCTTATTAGCTTCATTGCGTGTGATGAACTGCCGTTCGTAGAAACGGATGCAATAATCCAGCAACAGCTCAATGTATTTTGAAATGATTTTCTTGCTATGCCGGTCGATGCAGCGTTGGAGTTCTTGATTGATCTTCTCCAGAAACTCCAGAATAATCTGTTTTTCACGTTGCGAGATATGCAGCGCTTCTTCGGGAAGATAAGAGAAGAACGTATAATTGTGTATGTTAAGCCCCAGAGGGGTACCGCAAATCAAGTCGGGATGAAAAGCCAGTATCCATCCTTTGGAAGGGAATCTCTTGTTATTCTCTTTCATGCTGATTGATTCTCCCGGAGCCAGACATACGAGGGTTCCGTCCGAGAAATCATAGCACTGATGTCCGTATGTATAAGCTTCGCATTTACATTCGCTCAACAGAAGTGTATAAAATCCGAATTTAATGTCCGTATGTGGAGATAAGTCCGCCATTGAGAGGTCAATGACACTGACCAGCGGGTGCAGTGTCTTGCTTCCCAGGCAACAATTACATTGATGCACGGTTCCTATCTTGAGTATTTTATCTCCCATGACGTTAACGTTCTCCTGTATCTATTATATACGTCTTAATTCAGTTGCTTATATTCATTCGGGGTATGTCCGACATGTTTCTTAAAGAGCCGGCTGAAATGTTGGGGATACTGGAATCCCAGTTCATAGGCTATCTGGCTGACCGTTTGCGTACCTTCTAATATCCGCTCTTTGGCAAGTTCAATGATTCTGCATTGGATATACTCCTGTGCAGTCTTACCCGTCTCCTTTTTTATCAGGTCACCAAAGTAATTGGGAGAAAGACATACCTTGTCCGCAAAGTATTTTACGGAAGGCAGCCCTTCGGTCATCGCCGCCTGCCCTTGGAAATATTCATCCAGCAAATGCTCGAACCTTACGATAATATCTTTATTTGCCTGGTTGCGGGTGATAAACTGCCGTTCATAGAAACGCATACAGTAATCGAGTAACAGTTCGATGTTGCGCACGATAAGCTGCTTGCTATGTTTGTCGATAGCATGTTCCAGTTCGATTTGTATCTTATGTATGCAGTCCGTTACGATTTCCTTTTCCTGGTCGGACAAGTGCAAGGCTTCGCTTACCTCATAAGAAAAGAAAGAATAATTCTTGATATTCTGTCCCAGAGAAGTTCCCCGGATTAAGTCAGGATGGAACAAGACACCGATAGATTGGGTACGTACTGGTGCCTGCTTCCGGTTATCTATTCCGATTACTTGTCCCGGAGCCATACAAACCACCGTCCCTTCCTGATAATCATAATATTTACGACCATACTTTAGGTCCCCGCATTTTGCGTCTTTCAGGAACAGAGAGTAGAATCCGATGTTCATGTGATAGTATTCCACTGTTTTTGTTGCTTTTGAAAAGTCAATCACATTGACCAAAGGGTGCAAAGTCTCCAGTCCGAACAGTTGGTCGTACTGGTCAATAGTTTCAATTCTGGTAATTTCATCCATACGGCTTACAGTTTTATCTGAAGGCAAAGATAAAACATTTCAGAACATCTTCCCTATATCCCATTTGCAAATCAGTAATATAGGTACAAGATTCAGTAATTTATATACAACCTTGGCAGTGAATGGCAGAATTAATATCTTTGTTCCAAGAATTTAAATACCAACTTTTATGAAAGCATTATTCATTGGTGGAACGGGTACGATTAGTACCGACGTCGTTGCGTTGGCGCAACAGAGAGGGTGGGAGATTACCCTTCTCAATCGTGGTTCGAAAAAGGTGCCTGAAGGAACCCGCAGTATCATTGCAGATATAAATGACGAAGAAGCCGTGGCAAAAGCCATTGCAAATGAAAATTACGATGTAGTTGCCCAGTTCATTGGCTATACGGCAGAAGACGTTCAGCGTGATATCCGCCTGTTTCGGAATAAGACAAAGCAATATATCTTTATCAGCAGCGCCTCTGCTTATCAGAAACCATTGGCTGATTATCGCATAACGGAAAGCACTCCTTTATCGAATCCCTATTGGCAATATTCACGAAATAAGATAGAAGCGGAAGAAGTGTTGATGTCCGCTTATCGGGCAGATGGATTTCCGGTAACTATTGTCCGTCCCAGCCACACCTATAACGGCACAAAACCGCCTGTCTGTGTGCATGGAAGTAAGGGTAACTGGCAAATTTTGAAACGTATCCTCGACGGGAAACCTGTGATTATTCCCGGTGACGGGACTTCTCTGTGGACATTGACACACTCCAAGGACTTTGCCAAAGGATATGTAGGATTGATGGCGAATCCTCACGCCATAGGAAATGCCTTTCATATCACTACCGATGAAAGTATGACTTGGAATCAGATTTACCAAACGATTGCCGATGCATTGGGAAAACCTTTGAACGCATTGCACATCCCTTCCGATTTCCTCGCCAGACATGGAGAAAACTACGATTTTAAAGGCGAACTCTTAGGAGACAAAGCCTCTACTGTTGTTTTTGACAATTCGAAGATAAAGAGACTTGTCCCGGATTTTGTCTGTAATATATCAATGGCGGACGGTTTGCGGCAAGCCGTGCAATTTATGCTTGCTCATCCCGAAACTCAGACACCCGATTTGGAATTTGACTCATGGTGTGACCGTATCGCTGATTCGATGCGTGTGGCGGACGAAGCCTTTTTAAAGAACTCGCGTTGATTTCAGCATAGAATTTATCAGCAGCAGATTAGTAGGGGACATTGCGCCCCTGCTGCACTTCAATCCGTATCCCGAAATTGCCATTAGCGGATTTGAGCTCGAATGCTCCCCGGAAATTATTCTTTTCCCAAGGCATAGCGCTCCGGTTAGGCACTCTCCAGCCGTCTTTATCATAATCTCCATATGTATTAATTCTCATTCCGTTTTTCAACTTGAAAGACCCCATCTGCATGAACTGCGGAGAAGACGACAGCCCCCAACCGTATCCGAAACCGGAGAAATAAGAGGAAGAAAATGCATCCGTAAATCCTTGTGAGTAGGTGGCGTCCGTATTCAAACGGAATATCTGGTTGTAATCTTTGCTCATATCCGGCATGCTCAAATCAAACTTAGGCAGTTGCGGAGCAGTGACATTCATTAATCCCATATCCAGCAAAAAGCCGCCAAATTCCTTGATATTAGCCGAAGGAGCACGACGGATACTATCAGAAGGAATTTCCGACTGTGCGGATGCAAAACCGACCGACAATATCAACGAAAGAAATAGAATCAGTTTTTTCATCTTCGTAAAGGTTGATTTACGACAAAGATAGAATATTTCAGCCTGACTATCCGCTTTCGTTATATTTTCTTAGAGAAAAACTTATTAAGACAAGTCGGCATCATCCATATGCAGATTTAAGTAGCAATTAACTTATAACCGATTCCCCGCACATTGATGATACGGATTTGCTCGTCCTGTGATAATTTATGCCGCAATTTGGTGATAAACACATGCAGGCTCCGTGAATTGAAAAAACTGTCGTCTCCCCAAAGTTCGAGCAGTACATCTTGTGTATTGACCACTTGGTTTTTATTCTCGCAAAGCCGTTTCAGAATTTCCGATTCACGATGCGAGAGTTCCTGCTTCATCCCGGCATGCATCAAAGTCTGAGTAATAGGATCGAACAGATAACTTCCTATTTCAAAGCGGTTGGAAGTCTTGTTTTCCGTGAATAAGAACGCCTTTCCCAGCAATGCTTTGATGCGGATAATCAACTCCTGCATGCCGAAAGGCTTTTTCAGATAATCATTCGCACCGAGTTCGAATCCTTCCACCACATCATTGATGCCCGAACGCGCCGTCAGAAACAGGACAGGGGTTTGTTTGTCCGTCTGACGGATACGGCGAACCATTTCGAACCCGTCCATTTTCGGCATCATCACGTCGGCAACGAGCACGTCCGGACGCAGTTCAAAGAAAAGACGTAATCCCTCTTCACCGTCACCAGCCGTATAGATGATAAAACCACTTTCTTCGAGTGTATCTTTGATAATCATGGCGAGCGTCAGTTCATCCTCTACCAATAATACTGTGATATCATTTTTGCTCATGATTTTGCAAGTTTATAAAGTAATCGTGAATGTACTTCCTTTGCCCGGCTCACTCTTCACTGTGATAGTCCCCCCGTGCTTCTCAACCATGCTCTTCACATAAAAAAGTCCCAATCCATACCCTTTTACGTTGTGAAGATTCCCGGTCGGAACCCGATAGAATTTATCGAATATATGTTTTTGCTTCTCAAAAGGAATACCAATTCCCCGGTCGGCAACGCTGATAATAACCGTTTTTCCTGTCTGTCGGCAGGAAATGGTAAGCTCCGCCTGCTCCTTCGAATAATTCACGGCATTGTCTATCAAGTTGCTGATGATATTACCGAAATGCGTACGGTCGGCAACGATGGTTAGCGTTTCCGGTTCAATCTCCAGTTGTATATTCACGGGCTTGTCCGCTTTTAACTGATGCTGTTCCATCAGCGGAGTTATCACCCCCTTCAATTCAATTTCTTCAGGATGTAGTCGGAAAGTCTTACGGCGTTCCATGCTCATGGATAAAATCTGTTCGACCAGTCCGCTTAATCTTTGCAGTTGTTCCTGGCTGATGCGGAGATATTGCTCACGCTTGCTTTTCTCATCCGCCTGGTTGAAGTTGAGCAAAGCATCGTTAGCAGCGTAAGCCACGGCAATCGGCGTCTTTAACTCGTGCGTGATATTATTGGTAAAATCACTTTTCATTTCATCCAGCGTCTTCTGTTTTAAGAGCGTACGAATAAGAAACCAAAATGAAAATCCGAGGATAAGCAGGATAATAAATGAAGTAACCAGAATCCCCGTCATTTGTTTCCATATTATTGCGCCAACCGGTTCGATAATCAGTTGATAGCGTTGGCTTCGATGTCTGTTGAACTCATAATCGTAACGGATTGCTTTTGGACTGGGGATATAACTACTATCTCCCGCTATGCCTAATGTATCTGTGAATGTTACGGTAGAATCTGCATCGCTTCCGGTATAAATCAATAAGGTACGATGAGGAACGGAAAGATTATGTTCCTCTAATACCACCATAAGCAGACTGTCATATCGTTGCAGATTGACATCTATATAAGTGTCTACTCCCGAATGAATCCCCTGCTGGATGCTGACCAGCAAATCCTTCAAAGAATCCTGTTTCTTCAATAACACATCGAGCCCGCTCTCACTGGACGCGACGGCTTCTGCTATCGCGCCATCACCGGTGGCGGTCTTTAGCGTATCCACCATTGTTTCCGTGCGCGAATGTAGCGTATCTTGATAAGTACTGTCCGTATAAGAAATAGTCTGGCTTGTCACCAATGAGTTACCATCCGCCCCATATCCTGCGGAAACAGTCACCGAACCATGTTCCACATTATCTTTCTGCAATTCATTCACCCGAAGCACTATCTCATTGAAATCACTCGTACGCATGGCATCCCTAATATTGCTTTCCATTTCCTGTTTCATCGTACGATAAAGCCCTGTCAACCAATAAGCCTGGTAAACGAAGATTCCGGTTAGCGAGCAGATAACCAGTATGACAATATGTTTCAACGGCAGTTTCATATGCACAAAGATAATGGTAAACTCTAATTTTTCTTCTCTTTGATAAGACTAAATAACAATGTGGATACTCAGACAATATTCCTCTTCATATATGTTTGTGTTCTGGGACAATGCACAAGGCATTTCAAACAGGTACTACATCCGTGTATGTTAACGATTTCATCTCTTGAAACAGCTCTACTCCAAATCTTACCTTTAAGGACTTTTCTTTCGCAGATATTGACGCAAGTAATGCAATTTCCACATTTTGGAGATAGAGGTTCATGCAATACCGTTTCCAGTGGAGCATTAGTCAAAACCGTACCGAGACATTGTGCTGCTCCATATTCAGGGGTAATTAACAGGTTGTTTTTCCCAATCCACCCTAATCCGCCAAGTAGTGCAACGGTTTTATGGGGTAATACTGATTCTTTTGTTTCATAATCGAATACGCCATCGGTCAATAAAGCCGTATCGGATTGCGAAACGGCTTTATAGCCCTTCCCGATAATGAGCTTGGCCAGTTCGTCTGCTATTTCTCCCGCCTTATGTTCGGTTAGCGAATATTCATCATCGTCGAAATTGTAATTATCCGCTATCCGTGCTTGTACATAGTCGGGAATATTAAATACCGTTTTAACATATTCTGCAGTTAGCGGAAGTGCAAAAACAATGGCGTTCGGGAGTTGTCTGTTTTGCTTTTCGTCCAAATGCGATATGCCGACAAAGCGAATCAGTTCTGCTCCTTGATTTTTTAATTCGTTTTCTATTTCTTGATTTAAGTATTTCATATTTCTTTTTTTGCAATGGGAATATAAATATCTGTTATAAGCTCCGAAGTCGGAGTTTTTTCGGGAGTGTTGATGTAAGTTTCAAAGGTGAACTGCTCCCGTAGTGTATAATCGCTTGTTGGCAACCAGTCAAGGTAAATATGGCGGTACACCTTATTCAATTCATGATAAAACCCTTTGAAACGAAAGATTGCATATTCTCCCGCATGAATTTCATAAACGCCAAAGCCTTTCGGCGTTTCAAATGATTGCGGCAATGTTACCCCAATCATAAAACGACTTTGTTCTTCATGCGTGATATATGGATAATCGAGAGCCAAACTCACGTATTTACATCCTTTTGAAGACAATTCATATTTTTCGGAGAATTGTAGCAACTGCTTCCACAAAACAGAGAAGCTATGGATGACATTATTTGTTCTTTCCAACTTCAAGTATGCGATTCGGATATCTGGTACTTTTTTAATGCTTGGTTCAATTCGTATCGGATTCTTCCTCTCGAGATTGACGTTTGAATGTCTTTTACGAAATTCCGGAATGGAACAATTAAAATAATTTTTGAATGCCCTCGAAAGTGTATGCTTGTTTTGATAATTGATTTGACCGAGAAGTTTCGGGACACTTATATCAGTCGTTATTAACTTAAATGCAATGTACTCTAATCTCAGTCGTTGAATGTAAGTTCCAATATTTTCGCCACAAACAGCTTTGAATAGCTTGTGGAAATAATATTTGGAAATACCTGCAACATGGGATAGCTTGTCTGAATTAAGGTCGTCAAACAAATGGCGGTTAATATATTCCTGAACTCTTATAATCAAATCATATTGCACATGAGCCGTATTGATTTTTTGTTTCCACCTCTTGATATTCGGAAGTCGGTTGGACATTTCCGTTCTCAACTCTTCCGAAGTGAGATTAACTCCTGTCTCTTTATAATATTCTTCGGGGAAAAGTCCCCAAAGATAAATGAGATAATCCATTGAAAAATCATAGAGTTTAACTCCATTGTGCAGACAATAGTCGCAATATTCCACATTTTTGTTTGCCTCTAGATTTGTATAATCTATATCTAAAGGTATTCCACACGTCTGGCAGTATTTTGTTTCATCATTGATTTTCATAAATATCCTGTTATTTGGATGCAAAGTTAATCAATAGATTGCGCTAAAGGTTACCATAAATAGCCTTCTTTTAAAAAAAACAGTATTTATAGATTCATTATTATTCAGTCTGTTATAAGTGTTATTATCTAATTCTTCTTTGTTTGGATAGTGAGCGATAAGACTAAATAACACTAGATAACCCAACGATAACGTAAACTTCCGTTTTTTCTGCCGTATTTTGCAGTGTACCAAAATAAATGCGATATGAAACGGATTAACATACTCTTCTTTTCTTTTTTCTGTATCTGGATGCGCGTAGCCGCACAAGAAAACAAACAGGTACAAGAACCTGCCGATAGCGTGAAAAACATAGCCTACATAGATAGCATATATCAGGAACTTCCCGAAGTGATGATTACCGGCGAACGCCCGATAGTGAAAGCGGAGCAGGGAAAATTAGTCTATGACGTTCCGCGACTGGTAGGTAACCTGCCCGTGGACAACGCTTACGATGCAGTCAAAAATCTTCCGGGCGTCATCGACATGAACGATGCCCTGATGCTGGGCGGACAGCCGGTGACTATTGTCATTAACGGGAAAGTGACCACCTTATCCATCGAGCAATTAACCGCCTTATTGAAATCAATCCCTGTCAGCCGTATTGAAAAGGCGGAAGTGATGTATTCCGCCCCGGCACGCTATCAGGTACGTGGCCCTATGATTAATCTGGTGCTCGCTTCTGGTACAGGAAAAGAACCTTCTCTGCAAGGAGAACTTTATACAGCCTATGCACAAACACACTACGAATCTTTGGCAGAGCGTGGAAGCCTTCTCTATTCCGGACGTAAATTCTCCGCTGACCTTCTTTACTCTTACACTTACGACCGTGACCGACGGGTGACGGACAAAGAAGCCCTTCACACGCTTGCCGACGGTTCGGTGCATCAAATGGATATGTACGATGTCACGCTTTCCCGTAATAACAATCATCAGGTACGCCTTGGAATGGATTATAACTTAGCGGAAAACCATTTGTTGAGTCTGGTCTATACAACCGCTTTTACCGATTCCAAACACTATGCCACCGTTGTCGGTGCACAGAATTCTGTTACCGATTCATACGGAGATAACCAGCTCCATAATGTAAAACTGGACTATCAGGCACCTTTCGGACTAAAGGCAGGCGCATCATTTACTTACTACCGCTCTCCGGGCGAACAACTATTGAACAGCACCCTGGGACATGAATCACTGAACTTCCTGAGCCGGGATAATCAACGAATCAATCAATGGCGATTCTACGCCGGACAAGAGCACACATTAGGCAAAGACTGGGGATTGAATTACGGTATGGCTTATACCACAGCCTTAGACAATAGTTATCAAATGTACTACGACCCTCAAACAAACGACCTCTTACCGGACAATAACATGAAATCCCGCCGTCGTGAGCAAACATTGAATTTTTACGCAGGATTAAGCAAAAGTTTCGGTGAGAAACTTTCCGCTGATATATCTTTGGCCGCAGAGCAATACCACACAAACATTTGGAATGAATGGAGCTTTTATCCGGTAGCCAATTTTACATATATGCCTGCTGCCGGACACGTCTTGCAACTATCACTGAGCAGTGACAAAGAATATCCTGAATACTGGAGTGTGCAGAATTCCACCTCTTACATGGGAGCCTACTCCGAAATCCAAGGAAATCCTTTGCTCAAACCTGCAACGAACTACGAAACCACCCTCAGCTATATATTAAGAGGCAAATATGTCTTCTCCGCTTATTACAGCTACACCAAAAACAAAGAAATGCAGACCCTCTACCAGTCGCCCGAACGCCTGGTGGAAATCTACAAATGCTTCAACTTTGACTTTTCAGAACAAGCGGGACTGGTAGCCGTAATTCCTTTCAAAATAAAGAAATGGCTGGATTCCCGAATCACCGCAATCGGTTTCCGTTACCGCCAGAAAGACAGTGATTTCTGGGACATTCCCTTCGACCGTAAGCTCTATACATTTGTGCTGACAATGAACAATACATTTACCCTCTCCACCAAACCCGATTTGAAATTTACCCTGACCGGATTCTTTCAAAATAAAGCCATACAAGGTATCTTCGACCTGCCCCGTTCGGGAAACCTGGACGCAGCACTCCGCTATACCTTTGCGAAAGGAAAAGCGCAACTGACATTGAAATGCGATGATATATTCAATACTTCCACCATATCAACACGTGTCCACTACGGTCAGCAGAACGTAAACAATCATTATATGCGGACCACCCGTGCGTTCGGCGTCTCCTTCAATTATAAGTTCGGGGGATATAAAGAAAAAAAACGGGAAGAAATTGATACTTCCCGTTTTAAATAAACTTATGATATGGATGTCTTCCACACTTCGGCATACTCTTCCAACACCCGCTTGATGCTCTGCCCGATTTTTACATAATCGGCTTCATTCAAATTGGCAAGCGATACGCGGACACTCCATTTCGGGCCGGCGAAACCGCCGCCGTTTAATAGCACGAGTGAAGTCTCATTGGCGAGGCGGAACACTACATCCAACGGATTGTATGTCTTTTCCAAGTAGGATACGAAGTCATCTCCATAAAATTTCCTTGCCCATACCAGCATGTCTATTTCAGAATAATATCCGGCACGCAGCGGGTCTTCCACCAGTGTGAAACCGGTATTATCCCATAGTGCATGCAGGCGGCGATGGATAATTTCCTGCATCTTTGCTTTATATCGGTCTTCCTTATCAAGCAGCGAGAAGATTGCGAATAAACTCATCTGCATCTGTTGGGGCAACGAAAGCCCGGCGGTATGATTCAGTGCAATTTGCCGGCTGTCAGCCACCATGCGGTCGATAAACTTCATCTTTTCCGGTTGCAAACTCAGACTGGAATAGCGCTTGTTCAAGATTGCTTTCTGCTCCGCCGACAGGCGGGCAATCATTTTGTCGTAGATGTTGTCTTCGTGTAGAGCAATAACTGCGTCTCTCCATCCCGTAGCTCCGAAATATTTGGAGAAAGAATAAACGCAAAGCGTATTATGCGGCAATTCCGCCATCAACGAACGGAAGTGCGGGATAAATGTCCCATACACATCATCCGTAATAATCATCAGGTTCGGATTGTCACTCTTTACGATGTTGACAATACGGGCGGTAGTCTCCGCGCTGAGCGCATAACTGGGCGGATTGCTCGGATTAGTGATAAACAGTGCCTTGATTCGCGTATCTTTCAGCTTGTCGATATCCTCATCCTTATATTGCCACGTATGCAACCCGTCGGCCGTCATCTGGTCGGCAGATATTTCAGTGACATCGAATTGGTAACGCCGCAGTTGCGGAATCTCGATATAAGGCGTGAAAACCGGAACCATCAAGGCGATGGCATCTCCTTGGTTCAGCAGGAAATTCTCTTGCAGCGAATCAAACAGGTAACACATGGCAGCCGTTCCCCCTTCGGTTGCGAAAAGGTCGAAAATCCCTTTCGGCGGACGGCGGTCGCACATTTCCTGGGCCAAATAATCCTGTACGATGATTTCTGTAAAATGCAAGATACGGTCGGGCACGGGATATTGGTCACCGATAACGGATTCCGCCCACTCATGCACCAGCGTGTCCGGGTCGGCAGCGTGTTCCATCAACATATAGTTGTATCCCTCTTTCAGCAAATCGGCACCCGCCGCCTTTTCATTGTCTTTCAGAAAAGCCTCGAAGCGTACGGCAATCCCTGCCTTTTGCGGAATACCGGCGATTCCTTCTTCCAGTGAGAACGCCCGGCGACATTCGCAAAGCCCGAATTGCCCCAGCAGGAAAAATGCTTCACGCGGTTCGGTGGCAATCCAGTTCGGATTACCTCTTCCGGCATTCAGCATGGTGTGTGCTATCTTCTTAATACTTTCATCCGCCATATCGATAAGCTTGTTCTTAAGCTCGAACGGGCTGATGGACTCCATTTTCCTGGCATAATTTTTGGTAATGGCAGGGCCATTTGTTTTCTTTTCCATAATGATATTATTTATATATTCTCGAAATAATTGAGTTGATTGAACGGGATGTTACATAAGCAGCACGATGACCACTCCCCAAATAATCAGCAATGTGTTGCCGACAGCATACGTCACAGTATATCCCAGGGCAGGCGTGTCACTTTCCACCGCATCCTGAATGGCGCCTAGCGCGGCAGTTGTGGTACGTGCCCCCGCCGTGCATCCCAAAGACAGGGCAGGATGGAACTTGAACAGATACCTTGCCATCAGCAACCCTGCAAGAAGAGGAATAGCTGTTGCCAGTGCACCGACGATGAACAGGCTAACTCCCACTTCCTTGAACCCGGCTATAAAACTAGGACCTGCGGCAATGCCGACTACCGCAATAAACATATTCAATCCCACATTATTCAGTACCCATAAAGATGGTTCGGGGATACCACCGAATGTAGGATGCTTGCTGCGCAACCAACCGAATAGAAGTCCGGCAATCAATGCTCCGCCACTCGTCGAAAGACTGATGGGAACACCGCCCAGATGAATGGCAAGCGCACCGAAAAGTCCGCCGAGCAGAATACCCAGCCCGACAAAAATCATATCCGTCTGATTGGTCGGACGGTCTACATATCCCATCTGTTTGGCGGCGGCTTCCACTTCGTGCTTCATTCCCGTCAGTTCGAGAACATCTCCCGAATCTACCACTGTCTGCGCAAGCACGGGAACATTGATACCCGCACGCTTGATACTGCGGATGCTGACACCATGCATAAACTTCTGTGCCCGGATAGTGGCAATCTTTTCTCCTGCGAAAGTCCGGTGGGTAACCATTACCGGAAGAGTCTCCGCCGGAAAATCGAGTAATTGGGCGTCAATCACTTCCGGTCCAATCCAGTCCTCTTCGCCGATAACAAATTCCCGTCGTCCGCTTAGTACGACTTCATCTCCCGATTGAAGAATCATGTCGGGGCTGACTTCCTTCACAACCCCCTGTTGGCGAACCCGCTCCACAAATAAACGTTTGTCTTTCTCGTTCAGATAAGTTTCCAGTTCGCTGACTTTCTTTCCTTTGCCGAACCACTTGTTCGTGATTTTGTAGGCACGGAACACCACCGGACGAAGGGCGGGAGAGAAGCCCGGTTCGTCGGCTTCCGAAGTCCCCATCTGTGCTTCCAGTTCCCTGCAGTCAGCTTTCACCTTTTCCAGTCCGCCGAGCATCTTGGGACCGAGGGAAGCCAGAATCCATGCGGAGCCTGCCGTACCGAAAATATAAGTTACGGCATAAGCCACCGGAATGGCATTGATATATGTAGCTTTCTGTGCTTCGCTGATACCCAACTGGTTAATCGTGTCACTAGCCACACCGATAACCGCTGAAATAGTCTGTGACCCTGCCAGCAAACCGGCAGCTTCGCCCACATGATACCCCATGATTTTAGCAAGAATCCACGGTGCCACCAAGCTCACGACACACATCAGCACGGTGAATCCTACCTGAGGCAGCCCATCCTTTTTCAGTCCGCGAAAGAATTGCGGCCCTACCTTATAGCCGACGGCAAACAAAAAGAGCAGAAAAAATACGGCCTTCATCGGACCGTCTACGGTAATGTTCAATTGTCCCACCAATACTCCTACAAGAAGCACACTGGTCACCGTACCTAAAGAAAACTTCCCTATCTTGAGCCTGCCCAACCAGAATCCCGCAAAGAGAGTGAGAAAAATGGCAAGCTCAGGGTGTACCCTTAGTTGATTAATAATCCATTCCATAATTAAGTTGTTGTTTAGGTTTATGTTACTTACAACAGTTATTGTGCGGAAAGAGTTTGTTACTCGACGCAGATTTGTTACTTTTGCATTTTCAAAATAAAACTAACCATATTCTGTATGAAATCAGACATAGAAATAGCTCGCAGCATTGAGCTGAAGAAAGTAAAGCAGGTTGCCGAAAGTATCGGAATTCCTCGCGAGGAAGTGGAAAATTATGGTCGCTATATCGCAAAGATTCCCGAACAACTGATTGATGAAGAGAAAGTAAAGAAAAGTAATCTCATTCTGGTGACTGCCATTACGGCCACAAAAGCGGGTATCGGCAAAACTACAGTATCTATCGGTCTTGCCTTGGGACTTAATAAAATAGGAAAGAATGCGATTGTTGCGCTTCGCGAACCTTCTCTCGGCCCATGCTTCGGCATGAAGGGTGGAGCAGCCGGCGGTGGATACGCCCAAGTACTCCCGATGGACAAAATCAATCTCCACTTCACCGGAGACTTTCATGCCATCACCTCTGCGCACAACATGATTTCCGCCCTGTTGGATAATTATCTTTATCAGAACCAGGCAAAAGGTTTCGGGCTGAAAGAAATCCTCTGGCGTCGTGTGCTCGACGTGAACGACCGTTCATTGCGTAGCATCGTTGTCGGGCTGGGACCGAAATCGAACGGCATCACACAAGAGTCCGGTTTCGACATTACACCCGCCTCGGAGATTATGGCAATTCTCTGTCTCTCCAAAGACGTGAACGACCTGCGCCGCCGTATTGAAAATATCCTGCTCGGATTCACTTACGATGACAAGCCTTTCACAGTCAAAGACCTGGGAGTGGCAGGAGCCATCACCGTATTGCTGAAAGATGCTATCCACCCCAATCTCGTTCAGACCACTGAAGGCACTGCCGCTTTCGTACACGGCGGACCGTTCGCCAATATCGCCCATGGTTGCAACTCTATCCTGGCTACCAAACTGGCAATGTCTTTCGGCGACTACGTAATCACAGAAGCCGGATTCGGTGCCGACCTCGGTGCGGAGAAATTCTATAATATCAAATGCCGTAAAAGTGGACTCCAACCACGCCTGACAGTAATCGTCGCTACTGCGCAAGGACTGAAAATGCATGGTGGCGTCAGTCTCGACCGCATCAAGGAGCCCAACATGGAAGGGTTGAAAGAAGGATTGCGCAACCTCGACAAGCATGTCCGCAATCTACGTTCTTTCGGTCAGACAGTGATTGTTGCTTTCAATAAGTTCGCTACCGATACGGACGAAGAAATGGAACTTCTTCGCCGACATTGCGAACAACTGGGTGTAGGCTTTGCCATCAACAACGCATTCAGTGAAGGCGGAGAGGGGGCAGTAGACATGGCACGCCTGGTAGTGGATACTATCGAAAATAAACCTTCCGAGTCCCTGCGCTATACATACAAAGAAGAAGACAGCATCGAGCAAAAGATTGAAAAAGTGGCTACTAATATCTACGGAGCAAGTGTTATCACTTACAGCAGCATTGCCCGCAACCGTATCAAGCTGATTGAGAAAATGGGAATCACCCATTATCCCGTCTGCATCGCCAAGACACAATACTCATTCTCTGCCGACCCTAAAATTTATGGTGCAGTGAATAACTTCGAATTCCATATCAAGGATATAGTTATCAATAACGGTGCGGAAATGATTGTTGCGATAGCAGGAGAAATCCTTCGTATGCCGGGACTTCCGAAAGAACCGCAGGCATTACATATCGACATTGTAGATGGAGAAATTGAGGGGCTGAGTTAAAAAGTGTGTCAATAATAAACTAGGCACGGATTACACGGTTTTATTTAACTGGAACCGTGAAATCTGTGTAATCCGTGCCTAAATAATATATGGTAAATCCCCGTCTTTCCTTATAAACCAATAGGGAAAGACGGGGATGCTTGTATATAGAGTCCGGTACACCTTTTTTATATCTCTTCTAGCATACCGTACGATTGAATTCATCTTTGTTGAAGAGATATTTTATATCCTTTTTGTAATAATAAAAACGAGATTCCTGACAGATAGTTCGGATGGCGGAGTTAATAAATATAAAAAAAGTCTGCTCTTTTCACAAAGAACAGACCCATGAAAATTCACAAATCAAATATTGATAGCCTTAGCAACTATCAAATAAAAAATATTTTTTAGAAAGCAAAAAGAGGATATTTCTTCATTGTCTCATTGACACGTGCACGTACTTGTGCAATAACCTCTTCGTTTTCTACATTAGACAATACAGTCTCAATCATTTCAGCAATTTCGATCATCAAGTCTTCCTTAGCACCACGGGTAGTGATGGCAGGAGTACCCAGACGGATACCGGAAGTCTGGAAAGCCGAACGGCTGTCAAACGGAACCATATTCTTGTTAACAGTAATATCAGCAGAAACCAATGCTTTTTCTGCCACTTTACCTGTCAAGTCAGGATATTTGCTACGCAGGTCTACCAGCATAGAGTGATTGTCAGTACCACCGGAAACGATGGTAAAGCCACGGTCTACAAGAGCCTGTGCAAGTACAGCCGCATTTTTTTGTACCTGTTTTGCATATTCCTTAAATTCAGGTTGCAGGATTTCGCCGAAAGCTACTGCTTTAGCAGCAATCACGTGTTCCAACGGTCCGCCTTGGATACCGGGGAATACGGCAGAATCCAACAATTGAGACATCATTTTGATTTCACCTTTCGGAGTCTTCTTACCCCACGGATTGGGGAAATCCTTACCCATCATGATGACACCACCACGAGGTCCGCGAAGTGTTTTATGTGTAGTAGAAGTGACGATATGTGCATATTTTACCGGGTTTTCGAGTACTCCGGCAGCAATCAGACCGGCAGGGTGGGCCATGTCGATCATCAGGATAGCGCCTACTTTGTCAGCGATTTCGCGCATGCGCTTGTAGTCCCATTCGCGTGAGTAAGCAGAACCACCGCCGATAATCATTTTCGGTTTCTCGCGCAGAGCGACTTCTTCCATCTGGTCGTAGTCAACGCGTCCTGTTTCCTGATTCAGGTTATATTCGCAAGGAGTATAGATAATCCCCGAAGTATTCACCAGTGAACCATGAGAGAGGTGTCCGCCGTGTGCAAGATTCAATCCCATGAATTTGTCGCCCGGATTCAGGGCAGCCAGGAAAACCGCTGCGTTAGCTTGCGCTCCTGAGTGCGGCTGTACGTTTGCCCATTCGGCTCCGAAGATTTCTTTCAGACGGTCGATAGCGATTTGTTCGCTTTGGTCTACAACTTCGCAACCACCATAGTAGCGTTTGCCTGGATAACCTTCTGCGTACTTGTTAGTCAGACAAGAACCCATTGCCTGCATTACCTGGTCACTCACAAAGTTTTCTGATGCAATCAGCTCGATACCTTTCAGCTGACGTTGATGCTCTTTTTCGATGATGTCGAAAATTAAGTCGTCTCTTTTCATTCTTTTATAAGTAAGATTAAATTTCTAATTCGAGATACCTATTTTTAAGCGCACAAAGTTAATGAAAATAAATAAAGAATGAAGGAAGTGCAAGAAAAATGTTAGTAAAAAGCGGGATTTAATGATATTTTATTTCTAAAGGATGAATCCCAGCGAAAAACTTAACGCACTGTCGCGGCGGCGGAAAGTAATATGGCTGACTCCCGTACTACCGTCGGAATTGATATTATCATACACAATGGACTTGGAAATATTTCCCACTCCCTGTTCATAGCGGAAATCGAAGAAGATACGGGAAATATTGACACCTACGCCGATCACCACGCTGACATTGAACGGATACAGTTTTTCGTGAATACCTTTCTGGTCGAAGTTCTTGAAAGTGATTTCATTCTGCTTTCCCCATAAATAGCGGAGCTTGGGACCTGCAAAGATAGACATCCCATACGGCCCTTTCTTCACCACATTATACCCGTACAAGACAGGGAAGTCGATACTATGCAGTACAGACTGCACCGAAGCATAATCCGGCTCGATGGCAGGATGCTGCGATCCCAACTTGTCAAAAGTAATCTCGCATTTAGTCACATTGTACGATACTTCCGGCTGAATGAAGTGCTTCTTCATATTGATACGCATAAAAAGTGCTCCGAAATAACCGATTTTATAGTTATTCTGCACCTCGTCAATCGTCACATCCTTAATCTTCAATTCAGATACCATGAACATGGACGAGTTGAATCCCGCCTTGATACCGAAATTTATTTTCTTCGTATTGGGGCGGTCTACTCTATCTGCGTTAAAGTTCTGTCCGAAAGCCGTGCAGGCTATGGATAACGAACCGAGAAGAAAGATTTTGCGCAGCATATTCATGGTCATATCGTCCTTAGTTTATGTCTTTTTCTTTTCTACACTCCAGCCGAACTTACCGATTTTCTCTCCCAAATCATAATACCCGCCATGTACGTATACCAACGGATTAGCTTCCGCCAGTTCAAGTTTTCCGGTTTCGGGATTCAGATTCCGGTCGTCGGCGCGTACATTCACCACGTCTGCTATGAACATATCATGCGAACCGAGAGAAACAATTTCCTTCACACGACATTCGATGCAAAGGGGAGACTCCTCGATCAGTGGTGCGTTGACCACAGTACATCGTCCCGGAGTGAGTTTCATCTTTTCGAATTTATGATAATCGCGTCCCGAACGAACCCCGCACCAGTCGGTGGCAAAAGCCATGTCTTTAGTTGTCAGATTGATAACGAATTCCATATTCCGTTTGATAATCTCATAAGAATGTCGTTCCGGTCGTACGGATATATAGCACATGGGCGGGTTTGTGCAAATCGTACCCGTCCATGCCACAGTGATAATGTTATATTCACTTTCTTCTTTTCCGCAGCTGACTAGTACAGCCGGCAGCGGATAAATCATCGTTCCTGGTTTCCAGTCCTGTTTCAATTTGAATAAAGATTAAAAAATGAGGAATCAAAGAAATCAGAGGATGGTAATTTCCTCACGTTTCTGTTCTTTCTCGCAATAATGGCATTTTACGATGCAATTATCCTTGTCTATCACGTGGAATAACGTAGCCATCGGCTCATTGTTCGTGATACATTTCGGATTGGCGCATTTCACGATTCCGCGAAGCACGTCCGGCATCTTCACTTCCTTCTTTTCCACTACCTCGTAATCACGGATGATATTCAGTTTGACATGAGGCGCAACCACTGAAATACGGTTGATCTCCTCATCGCAGAAAAACTTATCCGCAATCTTGATGATACCTTTCTTGCCCAGCTTCTTACTTTCGAGATTAAATCCGATAGTGATATTGCTAGTCATATGCTCCACGCCGAGCAACTGTACTACGGTAAAGAGCTTTTCGGATGGAATATGGTCAATTACTGTCCCGTTCTCGAGGGCAGCTACTTGCAGTTCTTGCTTATTTTCGCTCATAATAAAATATCGTTTTTAACGTCGTCTAATGTGATACCTAATACATCGCAAAGGATTGCTTCGCGAGCATACAGACCGTTCTGCGCCTGTTGGAAGTAATATGCTTTCGGGTTGTCATCCACGTCATATGCAATCTCGTTGACACGTGGCAGCGGGTGCAAAATGCGCAGGTTCGGACGGGTATTTTCCAGCATCTTATTGCGGAGGATATACACGTTCTTCACCCGTTCATATTCCATCAGGTCGGTGAAACGTTCGCGTTGCACACGGGTCATATATAGAATATCGGCATCAGCGATAATCTCTTCGGAGAAGTCCGTATGTTCAACGTATTTTATTTGGTGAGTCTTGCAATAGAGCTTGTATTCTTCCGGCATTTTCAGCTCTTCGGGAGCGATAAAGTGGAAAGTGGGGTTGAAGTGGCGCATTGCCATCAATAGTGAATGTACGGTGCGTCCGTATTTCAAATCGCCTACCAGGAAAATATTCAGGTTCTCCAGCGTACCCTGCGTCTTGTAGATAGAGTAGAGGTCGAGCATGGTCTGCGACGGGTGCTGGTTGGCTCCGTCTCCTGCATTGACAATAGGCACCGGAGCCACTTCACTGGCATATCGTGCCGCTCCTTCGAGATAGTGGCGCATGACGATAATGTCCGCATAGTTGCTCACCATCATAATCGTGTCTTTGAGTGTTTCCCCCTTCGAAGAGCTGGTTGCTTTGGGGTCAGTGAATCCGATAACCCGTGCGCCGAGACGGTTGGCAGCTGTTTCAAAACTCAGGCGGGTGCGGGTGGAAGGCTCGAAGAACAGGGTTGCTACAACCTTTCCTTGCAATAACCGGCGGTTGGGGTTCATTTCAAACTGCTTCGCCATTTCGAGCATGTAGAGGATTTTTTCTTTAGAATGTTCGGCAATGGTTACTAAACTTCTGTTTTCCATTTTGTTATATTTTATGTGGATAGAACTTGTTTTACCGGAGTGTAAAGGTACGAAGAATTTGTGAGAAGCACAGATTTTTCGCACCTTTTTTATCACCTTTTTATCAGCCGGCTTGTTTCCGTCCGCCGGCTAATGCCGCAATGATATATTTCCCCGGCGCCCCGATCTTGTTCCAGGACGTATTGGAAAGCAGTTTCCACACCTGAGTACCTTTCCTCCCGTAATCCGACAGCCGGAGAATCGTCTGCCTCTCCTTCGGATTCGTCACTTTGTGGCGTTCCAGGCTTTCTATCAGCCCGTTCATGTTGTGTGTAGCCTGATTGTAGGCATACCCCGGAATTTCAAACGAAGCATCGCTTATTTCTTCTTCCTCAAGATTTAGTTTAGTTTGCTTTAGTTTAGTTTGTCCGGAAATGTCTTCATTTTCCGGATTCGCGTCCTCTTGAGTTGAAGAAATGTCTGCATTTTCTTCATTCACGTCATCTTTCCGTTTACCTTTTTTCTTTTTGTTTTCTAATATATAAGGTAATTGGGAGAAATCTATTTTTCGTCGCGTGGTTGCTTCAAACCACACTTCCTGAATCCGTTCCGAGGTAAGGACACCGTATTGCTCGTAAGTTTCCTTGTGGAAAAATCCCTTTTCCAATAATAGTTCCATAATCTTTTCCATCATTTCCTTATTAATCCCGCCGCCCACTTTACGGACGAAAATCAAGCTTTGTTCTTTTCCCCAGGAGATGTAATATCCCTCTTTATAGATTTTGCAAAGCAATCGCAGAACGATATAAGAAGCTAAAACGCCAAATTTCGCTTCCAACAATTCCATAACTTCTTCATCGAAAAAGTTAGCCGGTGTAGGGAAATAAGATATCCCTTTGTTAATCATACTCATAGTTCAATATGTTTTACTGTAAATTAAACGATTGCTTTCCATTCCATCAGGTTGCTGATTCTGAATCTTCTCCATCCGTGTTGTTCCTCACTCCAATAGATGACCGACTCCTGCTTTACTGTGAACTTGAACTCCCTATGAAAGAATTTTTCGTATCCCACCAGAGTGCCTTTTTCCAAACAGAATGTTCCGTCCTGTTTCTGAAAAGCTATCATTACATTTCCATACAACATGCGTTTAACCAGTTCCATGCACTTCAGTACAATCTTTTCCGCACTAACTTCCGAAATTCCTTTTTCAGCGGCAATACGTTTTTTCCATATTGACATGCAGTCGTCAGACCTTTTTTTTATCCTTCTCATTGTTTAAAAGATTTAATTAAAATCACTCGTGTTTATTGCATAAATTTCCCCCTTCCGGGATAGTGACGGTATGCTGCAGATGTAGCGTCACTATCCTCGCCTTATAGTGACGCCATCGCGACCGGATAGCGTCACTATTTTTTAGGTAGAAGTTTACTGTTTTTCAGCCGGCAGAAAACGGCGGCAAAAGTAAAGCTTGCATTTTACCTGCACAATTATTTTTGTAAATACTTATTGGAAGCTTTCTCTTTAGCCTGTCTTTCTTTTTCTTTCCGCTGCTCCCGGAGAGCTCCCCTGATCACGGATAGTTCTGTCTCTATACTGCTGACTTCCATTAACTTATACCCACCTTGCTTGTGGACGTACAAGTGCTCTTTTTCATAAATTTGTTTGGCTAAATCTTTTAGCTTTTTGGAGTGCTTCATATGGACATCTCCCTCGTCAAATTTTTGGAGATATACCGTGAAAAGTGCAGTTTCATCTCCGGTCAGTCCGCCTCTTTTTTCCAGTTCTTCCTCACTGATGATTTCCGCTTTCTTACATCTGCCGCCACTCTTTTTCCGATTTTGGGCATTGTTTTTTACTCTTGTTTTCGCTTCCCTTTTGGGTGTCTTTTTACTAGCCATAATTTGCTAATTTTTACTTTGGTTAAAAATACTAAATATTAAAACATACTTTGGCAAGTGTGCGATAAAGCTGCAAAAAGATTCGTTTTTTTGCCGCTTGCCAAATGGTATATATATAAAATAACTAGTGATGCAAATGACAAGTAAAAATGGATTTAACCGGTG
The DNA here is from genome assembly GCF_012113595.1 of Bacteroides faecium. NCBI lineage: Bacteria > Pseudomonadati > Bacteroidota > Bacteroidia > Bacteroidales > Bacteroidaceae > Bacteroides > Bacteroides faecium. Next base: position 5,125,508 of record NZ_CP050831.1, on the reverse strand, counting down.
TGGAGAACTCTACATCGATCGTTTGCGAGAAGAGGGCCGCCACTCTACGGCGCATGTTTACAAGAACGCCCTCTTTTCTTTCAGCAAGTTCTGCGGCATATACGGTGTGTCGTTCAGGCAAGTCACCCGTGAGCGTTTACGACGCTACGGGCAGTATCTTTACGAGTGTGGGTTGAAGCCCAATACGATTTCTACGTATATGCGTATGCTTCGTAGCATTTACAATCGGGGAGTGGAAGCGGGCAGTGCCCCTTATGTGCCGCTATTGTTTCATGATGTTTATACGGGAGTTGATGTCCGGCAGAAAAAAGCTTTGCCTGTTGCCGAACTGAACAAACTTTTGTATGCGGATCCGAAGTCGGAACGTTTACGCCGTACGCAAGCCATTGCCACCCTGTTGTTCCAGTTTTGCGGAATGTCGTTCGCCGACTTGGCTCATCTGGAGAAATCGTCTTTAGACAGTAATGTGCTTCGATACAATCGTATCAAGACAAAAACGTCCATGAGCGTGGAAGTGCTGGACAGTGCCATAGAAATAATTAACCAGCTTCGGAACAACCAGGATTCGCAATCAGATTGCCCTAATTATCTTTTCGATATTCTCCGTGGTGATAAAAAGCGGAAGGATGCAGCAGCTTACCGGGAATATCAGTCCGCTCTCCGTCGGTTTAATAATAGCTTGAAGGAGTTGGCAAGGGCATTGCGTTTGAAGTCTCCGGTCACTTCCTACACGCTTCGCCATTCTTGGGCTACTACTGCGAAGTACCGGGGAGTCCCGATTGAAATGATTAGCGAATCATTGGGGCATAAATCTATAAAAACCACACAAATCTACTTGAAAGGCTTCGGGCTTGAAGAACGTACAAAGGTAAATAAAGGGAATTTATCTTACGTAAAGAACTACTGCGCTAGCAGATAAGAATAGTGTAATATATTGGAAATCAGTGATAATAATCGCCCGTTACTTCTTAGGTAACGGATTTAAATTTGACGCAAAGATAGACAAAAACATAGATAACATACAAATATTTCTTCACTTTTTTTAGTTTTATCTGAAATACAGGGCAAAAAACTATCCGAACATGAAATCGTAGATTTCTCATGTTCAATCATTTCTATTGCCTAATCCGAAGAGTCTTCTCGTTGATTACTAGACAATTTCATCTTTTCTCCCCTGTCTATGTGTGTAATTTCCTTTTTCATTGTTGCATGTGACTTATCCGTTACCTAAGAAGTAACGGACAAATATGGGGTAAAAAAACATGATTTTAACAAAGCCAAAATCGATTAGTGCTGGGCCTAGTAATGGGACAGGGGAAGGCGTAGCACACTCTAAACGCTGGTATGTCGCTTGTGTTCGAATGCATCATGAAAAGAGAGTTTCTGAACTCTTAGAAAAAGTCGGAATCGAGAATTTTGTTCCTGTTCAACAAGAAATTCATCAATGGAGTGACCGGCGTAAGATGGTCCAATCCGTGTTGCTTCCAATGATGGTATTTGTACATGCTGATGCAAAAGAACGTAAAGAAGTTCTTTCCTTTTCTACAGTAAGTCGGTATCTGGTAATGCGTGGCGAGAGTAGTCCGACTGTAATTCCTGATGAGCAGATGGCTCGTTTCCGCTTTATGCTTGATTATTCAGAAGATGTCATATCCATGAACAGTGCTCCCTTGGCACGTGGCGAAAAGGTTCGCGTCATCAAAGGTCCTCTAACGGGACTTATAGGTGAACTGGTTAATGTAGAAGGTAAAAGCAAGATTGCCGTTCGGCTTAATATGCTTGGATGTGCTTGTGCTGACATGCCGATGGGGTATGTAGAACCGGTGAAACTTTGAATATGTGATTGTATTTCTGATACACAACTTTATTCGTTCATACTACAATGGAAAAGACATTGAAGGGCATAATACAATATGCCCGCAAAAATTATTTTAGCTATTGGGTAATTTTAGGTATTGATACGGTAATATCCGTACTATGTTCGTTGGTAGCCTATGCCGTCATTCATTATATGGCACACGTTCCAATGAGTGATTGGATGCTTTGTCAATTTGTAGGCGTCTCTTTAGTGGCAAGTGTTGCAGGTGCTTTATTATTTCACACCTATCGTAACACCATCCGTTTTTCTCAGGCGCGTGAACTTTGGCGTATTATGTGTGCTGTACTATTCAAAGTTGGATGTTTATTAGTGATTTCTTTTTGGATTATATATGAAGTTCAATTACCATACAATTATAAAATATCCTATCTTCTGTTTGATGGCTTATTAACACTGGTTGTATTGACGGTTTTTCGTGTATTGCTTATTATTGTTTATGACTCTTTGCTAGATTGGATGAATAAAAAGAATACCCGTATTCTTATTTATGGTATTGATGAAAAGAGTGTGGCTTTGAAACTTCGTCTCCGCGACAGTGGGCATTATAAAGTTGCAGGTTTCTATACCTATGGTAAAGGCAATAGCAGGCGTCGCTTGACGGATCTTCCCATTTATTACTTTGAAAAAGAATCAGATGTTGAGTATATAATGCGTAAACGGGGAATTCGTGGCATTTTGTTCGCCCGTTATGAAGATACCCGTTTGGAGGAAAACCGTCTTCTGGAATATTGTAAAAGCAATGCTCTTAAAACTCTGATTGCACCTACTATTAGTGAAGCAGATTCTGATGGGAACTTCCATCAATGGATACGTCCTATTAAGATTGAAGATTTGCTGGGACGTGCTGAAATCAATATCAATCTTCGTCAGGTCGCCGAAGAGTTCAGGGGAAAAGTAGTGTTAGTGACAGGTGCTGCTGGTAGTATTGGCAGTGAACTTTGTCGTCAATTGATACAGATGGGTATTCAGAAACTCATCATGTTTGACTCCGCCGAAACCCCTTTGCATAATGTTCGTCTCGAATTTGAAAAGAATTTTCCTACTATAGATTTTATTCCAGTGATTGGTGATGTTCGTGTGAAAGAGCGTGTACGCATGGTATTTGAAAATTACCATCCTCAAATCGTCTTTCATGCTGCTGCTTACAAACACGTCCCATTGATGGAAGAAAATCCCTGCGAAGCTGTGCTTGCCAATGTCACCGGTTCACGTCAAGTAGCTGATATGGCGGTAGAATATGGTGCAGAAAAAATGATAATGGTTTCTACTGATAAGGCTGTTAATCCTACCAATGTAATGGGGTGCTCCAAACGTCTGGCTGAAATCTATGTACAGAGTCTGGGCTGTGCCATCCGTGAGGGAAAAGTGAAGGGTCATACCAAATTTATCACCACCCGTTTCGGTAATGTATTAGGTAGTAATGGTTCTGTTATCCCGCGCTTCAAGGAACAGATAGAGAATGGCGGTCCTGTGACGGTGACTCATCCTGATATAATCCGCTTCTTTATGACTATCCCTGAGGCTTGCCGTTTGGTAATGGAAGCTGCCACAATGGGAGAAGGGAATGAGATCTTTGTCTTTGAGATGGGTAAGGCTGTGAAGATTGTAGACTTGGCTACCCGTATGATAGAACTTGCCGGTTATCGTCCGGATGAGGATATAAAGATTGAATTCACAGGCTTGCGTCCCGGTGAGAAACTTTATGAAGAGGTGCTGAGTGATAAAGAAAATACGATACCGACAGAAAATCAGAAAATTATGATAGCTAAAGTACGTCGTTATGAATATGCCGATATCGTTGACACCTATGAGGAGTTTGAGAAGTTGTCCCGTGCTGTGCGGATTATGGATACGGTCAGATTGATGAAGAAAGTAGTTCCGGAGTTCAAATCGAAGAATTCTCCGCGATTTGAGGTTCTGGATAAAGAATAATAAACTTGAGAAATTTATGAATAATTTATTTTGCATTTGCGCAAGTAGAAAGGGTAGGGTATTGCTTCCTTGCCTGGTTGCGATATTGCTGTTCGCTTCCTGTCAGTCGTATAAGAAGGTGCCTTATTTACAGGATGTAAAGGTCGTAGAGCAGACCGCTCAACTGGAAAATCTGTATGATGCGAAAATAATGCCTAAAGATCTGCTTACTATTGTAGTGTCATGTACCAGTCCGGAACTGGCAGTCCCGTTTAATTTAACAGTGGCTACTCAAACAAATTTAACAACAAGTACGACTAGCCAACCGGTATTGCAACAGTATCTGGTCAATAATGATGGTAAAATCAATTTTCCGGTATTAGGTGAGTTGAAAGTAGGTGGTTTGACCAAGAAAGAGGCAGAGCAACTGATTGTGGAAAAGTTGAAACCCTATATCAAAGAAACTCCGATAGTCACTGTCCGTATGGTAAACTATAAAATCTCCGTATTGGGTGAAGTTGCCCGTCCGGGAACTTTTACCATCAGTAACGAGAAAGTGAATCTGTTGGAAGCCCTTGCTATGGCGGGTGACATGACAGTTTGGGGGCTTCGTGACAATGTGAAATTGATTCGTGAAGGTGCTGACGGCAAACAGGAGATTATAACATTGGACTTGAATAAGGCGGAGACCATCATTTCCCCATATTACTGGCTGCAACAGAATGATATAGTATATGTGACTCCCAACAAGGCGAAAGCGCGTAACTCTGATATAGGTAACAGTACGAGCCTTTGGTTCTCTGCTACTTCCATTTTGGTATCATTGGCAAGCTTATTAGTAACAATTTTCAGATAGTAGTGTCATATGATTGAGGAAAGAAAAGAAAAATACGGAGAACAGACCGAAGAACAGGTTAATATTCAGGAAATCATTTTCCGTTATCTGATTCATTGGCCATGGTTCGTAGTATCGGTAATCATTTGTATTGCTTGCGCATGGGGATATCTACGCATAGCGACACCTATTTATAATATTTCCGCTACAGTCATGATAAAGGATGACAAGAAGGGCGGGGGAGCAAACATGTCCTCCGAGTTGGAAAAAATGGGACTGGATGGTTTTGTCTCCTCATCGAGTAATGTGGATAATGAAATCGAGGTTCTTCGTTCAAAGTCATTGGCACGGGAAGTAGTTAACCGTTTGGGATTGTTTGTGACTTATATGGATGAAGACGATTTTCCCGTTAGGGAACTCTATCGTACTTCTCCCGTTTTGGTTAGCCTGACTCCTCAGGAAGCGGATAAGCTTTCTAGTAGCATGGAAGTAGGTATGACTTTACAGTCTACTGGTACAATGGATATACAGATAACAGTAGGAGATAAAGTTTATCAGAAACGTTTTGAAAAGTTGCCTGCTGTGTTTCCAACCGATGAAGGTACGGTTGCTCTTTTTGCCAATAATGACACTTTGACATCGGTTCGTCCGGAGACAGTAATCAAGGAACGTCATATTACGGCTTTTATTAGCAGACCTTTTTCAGTAGCAAAAGGATACGCTAACTCTCTGTCAATAGCTCCCACGTCAAAGAACACTTCGGTTGCAGTGGTGTCACTGAAAAATTCGAATGCTCGACGCGGTAAGGATTTCATCAACAAACTACTTGAAGTGTATAATATCAATGCTAATAACGATAAAAATGAGGTGGCTCAGAAAACTGCTGAATTTATAGATGAGCGTATTGGCATTATTTCAAAAGAGTTGGGCAGCACGGAACTGGATTTGGAGAATTTCAAACGTAGTGCCGGTATTACGGACTTGACTAGCGAGGCGCAGATTGCTTTAACGGGTAATGCTGAATATGAAAAGAAACGTGTGGAGAACCAGACACAGATTAATCTAGTTGTGGATTTGCAAAGATATATACAAGGCAATGATAATGAAGTGCTGCCTGGAAATATCGGCTTGAGTGATGCTACGTCTTCCGGAGCGATTGACCGTTATAATGAGATGTTGATTGAGCGTAAACGCTTACTACGTACATCAACGGAAAATAATCCGACTATCGTTAACTTGGATACCAGTATCCGTGCTATGCGTACCAATGTACAGGCAACTTTGGATGCCACTTTGAAAGGATTGGAGATAACGAAAGCTGATTTAGCTCGTGAGGCAAGCCGCTATTCCCGTCGTATCAGTGATGCCCCTACTCAGGAACGACAGTTTGTGAGTATTGCCCGTCAACAGGAAATTAAGGCAGGGCTTTATCTAATGTTGCTTCAGAAGCGGGAAGAAAATGCAATAACTCTTGCTGCTACCGCTAATAATGCCAAAATCATTGACGAGGCATTGGCAGATGATAGTCCTGTTTCTCCTAAACGGATGATAATTTACCTTGCTGCTTTAGTATTAGGGGTAGGAATTCCGATAGGTACCATTTACCTGATTGGATTAACTAAATTCAAGATTGAAGGTCGTGCCGATATAGAAAGATTAACTTCGCTTTCGGTGATTGGAGATATTCCATTAGCGGATGAAAAGTCTGGTTCTATTGCTGTCTTTGAGAATAAGAACAATCTCATGAGTGAAACTTTCCGTAATGTTCGTACCAACCTTCAGTTTATGCTTGAGAATGGTAAGAATGTGATTTTGGTGACTTCTACCATCAGTGGTGAAGGAAAGTCTTTTATATCCGCCAATTTAGCTATCAGTCTTTCTTTGTTAGGAAAGAAGGTTGTGATTGTGGGACTTGATATTCGTAAACCGGGGTTGAATAAAGTATTCAATATTCCTAAAAAGGATCATGGTATTACTCAGTTCTTGACTAATCCAACTACGAATCTGATGGACTTGGTACAATCTTCTGATATAAACAAGAATCTATTTATTCTTCCTGGTGGAACAGTTCCGCCTAATCCTACAGAATTGTTGGCTCGTGACGGGTTGGAGAAAGCTGTCGAAACGTTAAAGAAGAATTTTGACTATGTGATATTGGACACAGCTCCGGTGGGTATGGTGACAGATACTTTACTTATAGGACGTGTGGCGGACTTATCCGTTTATGTATGTCGTGCTGATTACACCCGTAAGGTAGAGTTCACTTTGATTAACGAACTTGCCGACAATAACAAACTGCCTAATCTCTGTATTGCTATTAATGGCTTGGACCTTCAAAAGAAGAAATATGGTTATTATTATGGCTATGGCAAATACGGTAAGTACTATGGTTATGGAAAACGTTATGGATACGGCTACGGGTATGGGGAAAATAAGGTAAAAAGACAAGACTAATTAATTAAAAGTAAGCGTCCAATTTTGCCATATTTCCTACCCGCTAATAAAATCAGATCTTTGTGTTTGTAGAATCAAAAAGCAAAGTTTATGTATAGTTACAATGATTTTGAGCGTCTGTTTTTGTTCTATAAATTAGAAGGCATACCGGCAGGAGTTTCAATAGAGAAATACTGCATAGCCAACAAAGTCACTTATAACCTGTTTGAAAAATAGTACAAGATATACGTTGTAAATACAATTGAAGACCCATATTCAGATATGACTCCTGACAAAAAAACGAAAATACTCATAGAACTGATTGCCCGCGTCTCAGCGGTATATCATACCATCATCTCAACCTGCAAGATGCAGGGTATGTCAGTTGGATTATTTCAAGAGATTCTTCAGTGAAATTGTTAAAGGACGTAGGGATTATGAACATTTATTGCCTTTGACAATCGGACTGAATCAATAACGAATATTAAAAATCAATATCATTTTTGACGTTATTTATTAGGGAATCGCTTTGTGGCGGCTTTCCTTGGGCTACACGTCAAAATTGGACGCTAACAATACAATCATGTCTGAAGAAAGAAAAAATATCTATTTGTGCCTCGCATCAATGAGTCCCAGTGGCGCAGAGCAGAAGTATGTTCAGGAAGCTTTTGACACCAATAGGGTAGTCCCCATGGGACCAAATGTCAATGCTTTTGAGCAAGATTTGTCTAACTTCGCTAACTGCAATAGCGACGGAAGCAAACTCGACTGCACCGTTGTATGTCTTAGTTCGGGCACTTCCGCAGTCCACCTTGCACTTATTAGTTGTGGCGTACAGGCAGGTGACGAAGTCCTCGTACAGAGCTTTACTTTCTGTGCATCATCCCACCCAATCACTTATCTTGGTGCAAAGCCTATATTCGTAGGTTCTGAGCCTACGACCTGGAATATGGACCCCGTGCTACTCGAAAAAGCCATTATTGACCGCAAGGAGAAGACCGGCAAGTACCCTAAAGCTATCGTTCCTGTTGCCCTCTATGGCATGCCATACGACTGCGAGAAGATTATGGCTATTGCCGACAGGTATGGTATTCCTGTTGTTGAGGATGCTGCCGAAGGTATGGGCTCACGCTTCAATGGTCAGGTGCTTAGCACTTTCGGTAAGTGTGGCGTACTCTCCTTCAATGGTAATAAGATGATCACCACCTCTGGCGGTGGCGCTTTGATTTGTCGTTCAAAGGAAGAAGCCAACGAAGTGATGTGGTATGCGACCCAAGCTCGTGATGCCTATCCTTACTATCAGCACACCGCCATCGGTTATAACTACCGCATGAGTAATGTCTGTGCAGGCATCGGTCGCGGACAGATGACTGTCCTTGATGACCATATCGCTCACCATAAGCACGTGCAATCACTCTATGAAGAACTCCTGAAGAACGTACCTGGTGTACATATCCACAAGCAACCAGAAGATCCTCGTTATGATGCCAACTTCTGGCTCTGTGCCGCCACCATCGACAAGGATGTTCACGTCAAGGGACAGGAAAATACCTACAAGGAAGTCATTACCTCTGCCGTAGGTGGTGCTGCAGGTGTAATCCATGCCGTAGATTCTGCTACCACCGATTGCCAGCCAAACGAAAACGTAGAAGCTCTCCGTGTCTTCATGCTCGACAAAAAGGTTGAGTGCCGTCCCGTATGGAAGCCTATGCACAAACAACCAGTTTACGAAGGCGCTCCTGTTTATACCAATGAAGTGGAAACCGAAATCTTTAAAGTAGGTTTCTGTCTACCTGCTGGTCCATACGTAACAGACGATGACGTGAAGTATATCGTAGAGTGTATCAAGGAAGCTATTGCATAACAATATTCAAGCTGGCAACAAGGCGTGATGCTGCAGATCGAATCTGTGCCTGATTACAACACTCTTAGTCTTTTAGCCCCCTATGTCTCTTAGACTTATATTCATTGAAATAAAAAAATATGCGAAACCTACATATTATCATGCCCATGGCTGGCGAGGGAAGCCGCTTCAAGAAAGAAGGCTGGACAACCCCCAAGCCACTCATCGAACTCAACGGTATGCCTCTCTTCAAGCACGCTATCAGTAGTGTCTCTGCCAAGGGTATCAACCTCAAGTACTCCTTCATAGTGCGTCAAGAGCATATCGATGAATACAAGATTGACGAAGGCATCAAGTCCTTCCAGCCCGATGCCAACATCTTTTCGGTGCTCAAGACTACCCTAGGTGCAGTAGAGACCTGCCTTATGGCCGAATCGGCCATTGCCGATGACGATGCCGTAATAGTGATGGATTGCGACCTCGAGTTCCGAAGTGTCCGCTTCGTCGAGATCATAAAGGAGATCCTCTCTCAGCCTATGGAGGAAGCTAACGGGGGTGCTTTAGTGTCATTCGAAAGCAACGAGCCTCGCTACTCCTATGCAGCTTTGGGTGAAGACGGTTTCGTAACTCGTACTGCTGAGAAGGAAGTCATCAGCAATCATGCTCTCTGTGGAGCCTATTTCTTCTCCACCGGCAGGCGCTTCAAGCAGATTGCCCACCAACTCCTTGACGAACCCGAGTTCAAGAAACCTGAGTATTATGTCTCACTCCTCTACAACTACCTCCTTGCCGATGGCGAGAAAGTTCGTCTTGCACCAATGGAGGAATACTATTCATATGGAACTCCTGAGGAGTTGAAGCGATATCTTTAAACGAAAACTAAAACTGTGGGGTTGGAAGCGAAAAATCAAAGTCCAAATCCGTGCTCGTTTAGTTATCGTTATAGTTAAAAATCACTTTTTGTTTTAGTTATAGTTTCAGTTGAACAAGGAAATCGCTTTATGGCGGCTTTCCTTGGACTATATGTCAAAATTGGATGCTAACTTGGAGTCTTTCCCTTAAATGGTTGCCCCTGAAACAGTCGGAGGGCTCAAAATCTTTACTCAAAATCCCCCTAGAAAATTCAAACTAAGTTTTTGTATTAGTTTTCGTACATAGTTATGATAAAAGCAATAATCACCGATTTTGACGGCACGCTCGTTGATACCTTCGAGGCCAATCTCCGTGCCTATCAGGAGGCTTTCCATCAGGTGGGCATCACACTCACAGCAGAGAAATATCGTGAGTGCTTCGGCTACCGTTTCGACCGCTTCATGCTGGCTATGGCAGTAACCGATGAGACTATTGCCAACCAGATCAACGAACTGAAGAAAGAGGCATACCCTCAGCACTTCAGCCACCTTATTCCCAACACAAAACTCATTGAGTTCATTGCCACCTTCCATCAGATGGGAGCCAAGACCGCAATTGCCTCTACAGCTCGTAAGGAAAACCTTATGAATGCTGTCAACTACCTGGGTATTGCTCATCACTTCGACCTCATCTATGCCGGAGTCGATGTCAAGCAAGGCAAACCCTCACCAGAGATATACCTCAAAGCAATGGATGCTCTTGAAGTAAAGCCCGAGGAGGTTCTCATTTTCGAGGACTCACCTGTAGGTTTCCAAGCAGCCAAAGCCAGTGGTGCTAAGTATATTCCCGTTACCACCGACTGGTTTACTGAATAAGAAATGTAAAAGTTATAACTATGGAAATAGAAGTTAGAGGTCATTCCGGCTGTCAGATTGATGTGGTCAATGAAGACGGAGGAATCTACGTTTATAAATCGACAGCAGATCCCAAGTATCTGCAACGTCTCGCATTGCAAGCCAAAAAGCAGATGGCTGCTGCAGATGTGGAGTACCAGCACATCCGTGTACCTAAAGTGTACGAGCTGCAGGAGAATCTCGACACCACCATCATCAAGATGCAGTATGTCTATTCCAAGAACTTCATAGAGTTCTTTGAACAGGCAGGCTTTGAGCAGGTCGATTACCTCATTGGCGCTTTGGAGTACTTCGTAGAGCACGAAATCTCCAAGAGCGAATTCCAGAAGGTCTCTCCCGCCGTCTTCCAGAAGAAGTTTGCGGATATCAGAACTAAAGTGGAATCCAATCCACTTTACAACGAAAACCAAAACGGCTTGAACCGTTTGAACCCTGCAATGGCAGATCTTATGACTCGTTGTCAAACCGTCTTCGACAATCTCAAGGAGATGACTATCCCTGTGGGCGTATGCCATGGCGACCTCACCTTCAGCAACATCCTCTTCAACGGTAACAACTACTACCTCATCGACTTCCTTGACTCCTTCATTGAGACTCCTCTTCAGGACATCGTCAAGATACGTCAGGATACTGCTTACCGCTGGTCACAACTCATGTACACCAAGAAGTATGATGCTGTCCGCCTCCGTATCGTGTGTGACAAGATAGACCGAGAGATCGACCAGTACTTTACCTGCAAGTACCAATGGTACACCGACAACTATCGCGTCATGCAGCTCATGAACATTCTCCGTATTCTGCCGTATGCACACGAGGAGAAGGTCATCTCGTATTTGGTTCAAGTACTCAATGACCTTCTCTCGAGCGTTGAAGGAGAAACGGGAAATGGGAAAGGATGTGAAGGTAACGAGAATGGAGAAATGAAAAACGAGAAATGTACCAACGACAACCCTTCTCCAGAACGAACGCTTATCATGCCGATAGCGGCAGATAAGAGTGAGTACAAAACCCGTCTCCCTCGCGTCTTCCTCATTGCCGAAGATGGCGTTATGCATTGCATACGAGCCCTCAAGAGTCTCAACCTCTCACGATACGATCACATCTACATCACTATCCTCCGTCATCTCGATGAGAAGTATGCCCTTACTGAGCGCCTCATTCTCCAGTTCCGTATTAATGGCATCACCAATGCCGAGATTGTAGTCCTCGACCAGCCTACCACCTCGCAACCTGATACCATCTACCAGACAATTCTCCAGAAGGATATCCATGGCAGCATCTTCGTCAAGGATGCCGATTGTAGCTTCTGTGGTGACGACACCATCGGCAATGCTATCGCCATTTATCCACTCGAAGAACTCGATTGGGTCAACCCTAAGAACAAGAGTTATGTGAGCGTTGATGATATGTACTATATCACCAACATCATTGAGAAACGCATTGTATTTCACTTCTTCACAGCCGGAGGCTATAGTTTTGAGAGTGCCGATACCTATTGCCGCTACTACGAGCAGTTCCGGCAGCAACCAGGTCTTTACCTCTCTCACATCATCTACTCCATGCTCCTCGACAAACACACCTTCCGTCCCGTTTTGACCAAGGAGTATGAGGACTTCGAGCTTAAGTTTGAGAAGAAGTAATCTGTTTTACTTTTTGTACGGAATTTTATCTTTATTATCAAATAATGGCAGACAGTATTTCAGATAACAAACGAATAGCCAAAAATACGCTTGCATTGTACTTCCGTACTTTCATTACGATGATAGTGGGATTGTACACAAGCCGTATTATGCTACAAGCGCTTGGTGTTGACGACTATGGTATAAACAATGTTGTAGGTGGCATTGTTGCAATGAGTTCCTTTTTGACAGGAGCTGTTTCATCTGCTATCGCACGATTTATCACGTATGCTCTTGGTGATGGTGACAAACACCGTATGAAAGTTGTTTTTTCTACAAGTGTCAATGTGATGATAGCTATGTCAATTGTTGCAGTCATAGCACTTGAGATTATTGGAGTGTGGTTCCTTAACTCACAAGCGGACATCCCTGATGGACGAATGACTGCAGCAAACTGGGTGCTGCAATTTTCAATCATTACGCTTGTGCTAAATCTCATCAGTACACCTTATAATGCTACCATTGTAGCACACGAGCACATGTCTATTTATGCCTATGTGAGTATTGTTGAGGTAGTGCTGAAATTGGGTGTATGCTTCGCGATTATGGCTTTTGGTGGCGACCGCTTGATTCTGTTTGCTATACTGACTGCTGCTATTGCTTTGGGCATTCGATTGTTTTATTCATGGTATTGCCAACGCAATTTCGAAGAAGCAAGATACAGTCATAAGCTGTTCGACAAGTCCTTCCTAAAGGAAATGACTCAGTTTACAGGGTGGTATATGGTAGGAAATGCTGTGTGGGTATTTAACACACAAGGCGTTAATATGCTTATCAATGTATTCTTTGGTGTTGTACTGAATGCGACCCGAGGAGTTGCTGTAACCGTCACTGGTGCTATCAATACATTCGTAAACAACTTCACTGTAGCATTTGTTCCGCAAATTACCAAGAGTTATGCTTCGGGAGATAAAGATCGTTTGCTTTTCCTGGTGTTTCAAGGCACCAAGATAACATGGTATCTCTTGTTTATATTGATCATTCCTGTTTTTTGGGAAGCAGAAACTTTGCTAAAACTTTGGCTTGGTAACCCTCCAAAGTATTCTGATTTATTCCTTCGTTTTGCTTTGTTTGAAAGTTGGTCAATGGTCGTAAGTTTTGCACTTCACAACACGATATTGGCAATAGGAAAATTGAAGAGAGTACAGTTGCAAATTGCGCTTTATACAGCTTTGATTTTCCCGATTACATGGTTGTGTTTCTTGGCAGGAGCTCCAGCATGGTCTTCATGCATCGTTTTTGTACTTCTGAACACCACATCAAAAGCATTCACTCTTTACGAACTAAAACGCCTTATTGATTTTCCTGTAAATAGCTTTATGAGACAATGCGTTCTGCGATGTACGGCTGTTACTGCACTAGCATTCGCACTACCAGGAGTTCTCGTGTATCTGATGCCGCAAACCACTTTACGCTTCTTTATTGTGGTTTCTGTGTCGATGTTATGGACGCTGATATGTGCATATAGACTTGGATTAAACAGTTCCGAGAGATTAGCTGTTCGTTCAATAATAAATAAGGTGCTGAATAGATTTGTAAATAAGAAATAACATATGTAATGAAAAAAATAGAATTAATCAAAGCTTATGTAGAGGGTGACACTATCCATTACCAAGTCCGCGAAGATGCAGGTCTTGGATTGCTGAAAAAGGAGATTGTTGACCTGTTCATCCGCTACCATGGTGATAGCAATTATGACTGTGACCTATCCAAGGTCCATAGGTCAATATTGCTTACGCCTATATCTCTATATATGTTGCCAATAACATATTTCTTCAATGACGTAGAATTGGTAATACCTGAGATGGACAAGGTTCTTTACGGACAATTGCCCACCATATATGAAGCTTATTCTAAGATTTATGGTCCATTCAAGAAAGATTGGAGGGGCAAAGTAACTGTACAGAAAGTTGTAGAGAATACACCTGTTGAGAATGCTAAGTATGACAAAGTTGTATTCTTCTCGGGAGGTGTAGATGCTTGTCATGCTGGTATAAATAATCCAGGCAAAAAATCTCTTCTGGTAAGTATTCCAGATATTGAGCGTGATGCGGTTAGCGAAGGGCCTTTGCGTGAAGAAAAGTACTCTTTAATCAAGAATTTCTCTAAAGTAGTAGATAGTGATTGGCTCTTGATTTTAAATAATTTCAATACTTCGCTTTTCAATGAAAAAGTAATATATAATTGTTTGAGTTTTGAGATAGGCCTTTGTAGTGATGCTTACAAATATGACGGATGGGGTGGCATAAGGTATTTGGCTAATATGTGTTGTGTGGCACCTGTCGCATATTTAACAAGTATAAGGTCGCTCGTAATGGGTTCAGCATTTGAACAGATTGAGGATAAGTTGCAGAATAATTATGATGGAGCAAGTCCGGAGTTATCTGATACTATAGGATTCTGTGATACTACTTTTGCGGAACAGGATGCTCTCACTGTTCGTCGCACCCAAAAAGTCCTCAATATTATTAATTGGTGTAAGTCAAAAAATACAACCACGAAAATATGGGTTTGCTTCTCTAATGATTCTGTTCAATGCGGCTTATGCGTAAAGTGTTTACGTACCCAGTTGAATATCTTGTGTGCAGGCGAAAATCCTAAAGAGTGGGGCTTTGAAAATTTCTCAGAGAAAAAGTTTTCTCTGTATGTTAAGGCTTACAAGTATAATGAAAGCAATCCTTGTTGGATATGGGATAATATAGATACAATCCAGGATGACAGAACTTACCCATATTGCGATGAACTCTTGCATTGGTTGAAGTCAATCGGTTATAAAGAGTATCACCAGCGTGCAGTGGAAAAGGCGAGACCTACTTTGATGAAGAGATTGCTGGCTTTCGGTCAGTATTCTCACTATCTCAAGGTGATTATTTCAAAACTAACAGGAAGAAAGTAATATGAGTGTCATAAGCAAATTAAAGAGTGTCGTAAAGGGCATTTTGAGAAGTGTTCAACCAAGAACAGCCGTTCAGGCTAATATATCACAATTAGCTCCGAATGAATTACTCAAGGATCGTTGTGCATTGATTACGGGCGGAACCAGCGGTATCGGCTTTGCTATTGCAGAGGCGTATCTCAAAGCTGGTGCAAAAGTCATTGTTACAGGACGCTCAGAGAGCAAACTAAAAAAAGCCGTTGATGATTTGGAGGGTTATGGTGAATGCTGTGGGGTGGTTATGGACATAACGAAGACAGAAACATTGCAGGATGACTTCAATACTGCTGTTTCAAAATATGGGAAGATAGATATTCTTGTCAACAATGCCGGAGTTTCAGGTGCATTAATCTCAAATGCAACTCCAGAGGCATTTGATGCTGTAATAGATACCAATCTGAAGGGCGTATTCTTCCTTTCTCAGATTGTAGGTAAATATATGGTAAAGAATGGTATTCACGGTAACATTCTGAATATTTCTTCAGCATCAAGCATCAGACCTGCGGCATGTGCTTATACTATCTCAAAATGGGGCATCCGTGGATTTACTATGGGACTTGCACGTACCTTGTTACCATACGGTATTGTTGTTAATGCATTGGCTCCTGGCCCTACAGCAACCCCATTACTCAAAAAGGATGCCGATGCAGATGATATCTCGTTACTTAGAACTCCTGCTGGTAGATACGCATTGCCTTGCGAAATTGCAAATATGGCGGTCATTCTTGTGAGTAGCATGGCACGATTGGTAGTTGGCGATACTGTATTCATGACCGGTGGCGCTGGTAACATAAATAATGGTGACATCGATTATACTATCTAATATGAAGAAATCAATAGATTTATTGTTACGCAAACTAGAAGAGAAACATATTTCAAAACATATTGTTTGCCCTTCTGCAAGTTTTGCGATTAAGGATTTAACCGAAAGCGTTGAAAACGCTGTCGAGATAATAGACGAACGATCAGCTGGATATATAGCAACAGGTATGTGCGAGGAGATGGATGAACCTATTGTGGTATGGTGTGCTGATAACGATGCTTATAGAAATCTCACATCAGCACTTACTGAAGCCTATTACCGTAAGTTGCCGATACTTGTTATTGCTGTTGCTTGTGTTTCTATTATCAATCAATCCATAAATCCGTATGACACTATCCGATATTATGCCAACAATTCTACTGTTGGCAGTAAGGGGGTAGAGGCAGATGTTGAAACAGCTATTGATTATCTGTTTGCAGACGTAAAAGGACCAGTCTTTCTGTCATTAGGTTCAAATTCCGTTAATACAAACAGTACCCTTATCGAAGAACCTGTGAATATGATTGATGCTACCGCAATCACTGCTGTTATCCCATCCGATACGTGCTTGCATCTTGGATACAACATAGCCTGTGAATGTGGTCATTTTATAGAATCTATTTCCAGAAAGGGGCATTGTACCAAGGATGGCAATCTCTCGATGTTGATAGGTTCCTCTGTAGTAGCTAAAGATCAGTTGCACATAGGCATCTTTACGAGTGATGAGGTAGCATACGACTTGAATATGTTAGGAAACAGGCATGTGGGAAACAATCTTATAGTCTTTTCCGTAATGTCTGGTGGTCAGTCATCAGCAATAAACAATTTCGCTAATAGAATGGCTTGGGAATGCAGGCGTGTAGCTATCTCGGAGATGGAATCACTTAAAGGATGTCTTGTTACAAGTGAAAAACCTCAATATATAGAAGTAGAATTATGAGTCAGATAGAAAAACAATATGATGATCTTAGATATAAGACAGGCTGTTTCTACACAAACGAACGCAACAAGCAAATCATCATATTCCTCCTGAAAAAATATGGCATAAAGAGGGTTGTTGTCTCTCCTGGAGCTACCAATTTTGCGCTTGTTGGCAGTATGCAGCACGATTCATTTTTCGAAATGTATTCTTGTGTTGACGAGCGTGCAGCTGCTTATATGGCAATTGGTATGGCAGAGAAGAGCAATGAACCTGTAGTCCTTTCTTGTACGGGTGCAACTGCCTCAAGAAACTATATGGCAGCATTGACTTATGCTTTCAAGCGTAATATACCTATATTGGTCATAACTTCAAGTCTCTCGTTGGCTTCAGTAGGACATCTGAAAGCTCAGGTTACAGACAGAGAGCACTCACCGGTGGATATGATTTTAAAGTCATATCAGTTTGATAACATTAAGGATGCAGAGGATGATTGGAAGGTTAATGTGAAAACTAATGAAGCTATCACACAACTCTTGCTTAATAGGAAACCTGTTCTCATCAATGTGTGCACTACATATAGTTTGAATTTTGTAGTAAGGGAATTATCTGGTGTCAAGTATATACCTACTTACTCCTTAAGTTCAGAGTTGCCTTCCATCCCCAACACCAATATCTGCGTGTTTATTGGATCGCATAAAAGATTTTCGGCTGAGCAGACAGCAGCTTTGGAAAAGTTTTGTGAGTGTCATAATGCCGTTGTTATGGCTGACCATACAAGTGGGTATTATGGTAGATATAGAGTGAATATGGTCTTGCCATTTAGTCAGGAACTTTACTTCTCCAAAAATCGGGAAGTGGGACTTCTTATTCATCTTGGTGAGATCTCTGGCGATTATTACACTTTTGGCGGTCTTCAACCGAAGATGGTATGGCGTGTAAATACAGATGGTGTATATTCTGATTTCTTCAAGAA
Source organism: Bacteroides faecium (assembly GCF_012113595.1). Taxonomy (NCBI): domain Bacteria; kingdom Pseudomonadati; phylum Bacteroidota; class Bacteroidia; order Bacteroidales; family Bacteroidaceae; genus Bacteroides; species Bacteroides faecium. The sequence goes on along the minus strand of NZ_CP050831.1, from coordinate 5,107,530 downwards.
ACTGACGGCTGTCTTCAAAATGCAGGAAGCAGATTTCTTCAATCACTATAATAATGGATGTACGTCAGGTCATTCCTACTATGAATCTTGCTTGAAAGAGCGTGAGATGTTTTTCCAAAAGAGACCAGACATTCCATTTAGTAATATCTGGATAGCAAGTCAGTTGCACGACAAACTTCCGAAGGGTTCACAGCTCCACCTTGGTATTTTGAATTCATTGCGTTCATGGGATTTCTTTGATTTGCCGGAAGGTGTTGAAGGCAATTCTAATGTAGGCGGATTTGGTATAGACGGTTGTGTTTCTTCCTTGGTAGGAGCCGCTATGATGTCGCCTGATAAGATTTTTTATGGCGTTGTTGGAGATTTGACATTTTACTATGATGTAAATATTTTACTTAATAAATGTTTACCAAAGAACTTCAGATTAATCGTAGTCAACAACGGAAGAGGCATTGAATTCAGAAATTATTGCCATCCAGCATCAATGGCGTTCGGCAAATCTGTTGACTCTTTTGTAGCTGCAGCTGGTCATTTTGGCAATCAGCAGAATAGTGCCATCATTGATCTTTGCAAAGAAGCCAATATTGATTATCACGCTATCTCTTCAAAAGAAGATTTTTCCAGTATTATTGGAAAACTCGTTTCTCCGCAAAATGATAAAGCGATGGTGGTGGAATGCTTTACAAGTGCTGAGGACGAAAGTAACGCTCTTCGTCAATGCAGGCAATGTGTTCAGGATCCCTATTGGCGTATTCGTAAGGTTAAGAGAGTGATAGGTAGAATTAAAAATAGATTAGGATTATGAAGTTAGGCATACTTACATTCCATTGTGCACATAATTACGGAGCATTGCTACAATGTTATGCACTTCAGGAATATCTCAAGTCATTAGGTCATGATGTCTCAGTCATTGACTATCGCCCACGGTACTTAGTATCTGGTTATCTGCGAAGCTCACTCCATTACTGGATTTCGCGCACTCCCAAATATATTTTTAGCAAGTTCTTCTACGAGCTAAAGGTACACAAGGCACGAACACGCAGATTCGACAAGTTTGATGACTTTATCAATAAGAAATTCCATCTTGCTCCTTATAGCAAGGATATGGATTTCAGCGAATATGATGCTATCTTTATCGGTAGTGACCAAGTGTGGGATAAGGCTATCTGTGGAGGCACTTTTGAACCAGTATATTTTGGTGAGAAAGCAGTTTGTTGTATCATTTCTTATGCTGCAAGCAACAAAATGTCTTCATTGACAGATGAGGATAAAGCTTACTTCAAATCCAGACTGGAACGATTTACAGCCATTGGTGTTCGAGAGAAAAGATTGCAGGAACTGCTCCAACCGCTCACAAACAAAGAGGTTGCACATACTGTTGATCCTACATTGTTGGCAGGCTCCTTACTAACGGATGGTATCGAGGACAAACGTCTTGTGAAGGATGAATATGTTTTGGTTTATGAGGTGGTAGAGCATCCCGAGGTTATTCGTACTGCAAGAGAGTACGCAAAGTCCCATGGCTGCAAGGTTGTCTTGTTGAGTGCATACTTAATGACAACTGATCTGGACATTAGAGACCAGGAGGCTTTACCTTCGGATTTTGTAAACTATATCCGACATGCCGAATGTGTTTTTACTACTTCGTTTCATGGTACAGCATTATCTATTATTCTAAAGAAAAAGTTTTACAGTTTCCGTCAGTATACCAATTCGGATATAAGAATAGAATCTTTGCTGAATGTGGTAGGAATTCAAAATCGTTTTATCGATATGGGTGCGCCTATTGATAATACAGATGTTGATTACACAAATGCTTATCAAAACTTGAATAGGAGTGTTGATAGTTCGAGATTGTTTATAGAGAATGCTTTAGCAAAAGTGAGATCATGAATACAACAAACTTGCAGTTTACACGTGATTATACGCAGATCATAAAGGGCTTTGCCATAGTGTTTATGATAGTGCTACATTGCTTTGGTGGCAGCGGTTGGTATGATGCAGATCTGCCAATGAATCACAATGAGTTCTTGATGGCGTTCATGCCTTCATTGAAAATCTGTGTAGGTATTTTTACTTTCATGGTGGGTTACGGTTACGCTTTCTCCAAGACAAAGGATTTCTCCTACAGTTGGCACCACATTAAAGCACTCCTTATTCCATATTGGATTATACTGTTTGGCTTTACTGTTCCATTCTGTTTAAACTTAATATGTGGGGGTAAAAGCTTGATTAACAATGCGTTTGGTCTTCAAAGTAATCTTAGTTGGGTGAACTGGTTCATCCATTTCTACATCTGGTCAATGATTATTATGCCCTTTGTAGGAAAGATGATAAATAAAAAGCCATACCTCTTTGGAAGTATAGTAATAATAGCTGCTTTTGCAGGAGAAGTTGCTTTACATCAGTTAGTGCCTACATATAAGGATAATTGTTATCTACAGACACTATTCAACTGTCTTACACAGACGCCAACCATGATACTTGGTTATGTGTTTGCATGTATGCGACTCTTCCAAAAGGTTTCAATTATGGAATTGAAGGGTATAGGGGTTAAGGTGCTTGTTGTTTTGGGTATAGTAGTAATGATGTTTGTCATCCTCTTTATCCGCTCAAAGATAGATGCCATAGTCGGTTTCAATCTCGATTTCTTCTATGCCCCTCTGATGATAGCTTGCATTCTCTATCTTTTCAATCAGTTTCAGATGCCGAAGCTCAGCAAGGTTATGGTTTCGTTAGGTAGCAATTCCGTGTATATGTGGTTTTTCCATGGATTGTTCTTCACAGCTGTCATCCGTTCGGTTTATCAGCCCTTCATTATGGTCAGCACCAATCTCTGGATCATCTCCCTTTGGACAATAGTACTCACCTACATCTGTTCGGTAGTGATCAAGAAGGTTGTGGAGTATTAATATAGATTTTAGTTGAGATTATCTAATGGATCTTAGGTGAGGATTTTGAGCAAAACTACCATCGTAAAAACTCGACCTAACATTTTTAGTAAGATTTTTAGTTAATATTTTATAGATATAAGTTATTATTTTCGTTGACGTTATCGTTGAAAATATGAACAACCCATTAGTTTCAATCCTTCTACCAGTCTATAACACTTCGGCATACTTGCCTCAGTGTTTGGATTCTGTGCTTGCACAAACCTATGAGAACCTGCAGGTGGTTCTTGTGGATGACGGCAGTAAGGACAACTCATTAGAAATATGCCAGCAGTATGCCGCAAAAGACTCCCGCATAGAGGTTTATCATCAGGAGAACCAGGGGGTGGCTACTGCTCGCAATGCATTGCTGTCCAAGATCAAGGGCGATTACTTTTTCTTTGTAGATTCTGATGACTGGATAGAGTTGGATATGATTGAGTTCCTTCTTACTAGAGTTGAGAAAGAAAGAGCCGATATAGCGACCTGTGACATCGTTATTAATGATTCAAAGGTAAGTTCGGACTATTTTTCAAAGATATATAGCAAAGATGAGGCAGTTGAGCGCTTTCTCTACCATTTAGAGTTTCGAGGTTCATTGTGCAATAAACTAACGAAAAGTACATTGTTATGCAATAGGCCAAAATTCTTGAAGGATATCAGTTATGGAGAAGATGCTCTCTTCTGTTGGGAACTACTAAAGGAGGCAAAAAAAGTTGTTTATACCGACCGGCAGTTCTATCATTACAGAATGTTAATGGACAGTTTGACCCATTGTGCCTTTGGTCCTAGGAAGTTAAGTGGCCACAAAGTATGGTCTATATTATGCGATGAGACTGCACGTCTCTATCCTCAGTATTCAGATGTGGCACATGCTCGTTTCTGTGTAGAGACGACTCTTCTCCTTCGTGATGCTGCCCATTGTGGCTATAAAAAGATGGACAATGTGAAGATGCTCCAGCGAACAATCAAGAAGCACTGGCCTTGTTTGAACAAAGTCAGCATCACCTCTCTCAAAATGAAAATATACGCCTTACTTGCTTGCAGAAGCTATTGGTTGGCAGGTAAGATATAAGTTGAATGATTAAACTTTAATAATAATATGCAAAGAATAATATTTGCAAACCTTCATGGAAATGAGTTTCTATTGAAGACACTTAATAAGATCATATTCAAGCAGTCTGTTGCTATCAAACATAAGTATCTATTGGATTATCTTCTGCAGAGCGATGAATTTGAGGTGTGCACATATCTTAATGATAAGAGTTTCTCTATGTCGTATTCTCACGCAGGTATAATACCAAAGTGGCTTGTTAAATTAGAACATAAGTATTGCTTGAAGAAGAATGGCATTCCGTCAAGCAAGATTACAATTCTGACGAAAGAAGACCAGATAATGAAAGACGACATTTTGATTATGTACAACTACTATACTAATCAATATGACTTCAAGAAGCGTCCAGACTGTCTGATTGCCATAAGTCATATCCATTTCAATACAAGTAATGCGGATAAGATGCGTGCAATAGATCCAGACGTGCTGTACAACGAGGCAAACTTTTCTCATGGGTCTATTATTTTCGACAAATTCTACAGCTGGTTCAACAAAAAGTTTGAAGTCATCCCATTCGTTTTTGCCGACCGATTCCAGAATGTCAAGCCTTTCAACGAACGTCAGAACAAGTGCTTTTCAACAGGTACTGTTACCTATATGCATAACATCACACCTTACTATGGCGACCCTTGTGCACAACCAGCACGTAAGCAAATTATGACTCATAAGGAGGAACTTCTTCCTTTTGTTGATTGCTATAATAGTGACTATGCCGAGGATACTGTTGATGGTCTTTTGAAGGCAAATAACGTATGTGCCCGAATTTATAATGTGGTCTATTCCAAGTTGTTTACAGGTCGCCAAAAGAAGTACTATTCCTTCAATATGGTTGAGAAATTCAACGATTACAAAATGTGTCTTGTTGGTGAAGAGATAATGGGTATCCCCGGTGTCGGTTTCGTAGAGGGTATGGCATGCGGTTGTGCCTACATTGGTCAGAACAAAGGCTACTATGAAGATTACGGAATGCAGGAAGGTGTTCATTATATTGGGTATGATGGTAGCATAGCAGACTTGAAAGATAAGATAGCCTATTATCAGATGCCTGAACACCAAGAAGAACTTGAACGCATAGCAAAGACAGGTTGCGAGTTTGTTCGCAAAAACTTCTGTGGTCCTGTAATTGCAGAAAAATTTATCAATATTCTGTTACAATATCTCTCTAAGAAGAACGAAAAATAGAATAGATTATGGATTTTATTCCTGCTCAATATTATTATGATGTCTATCTTGTGATAGCAACATTGCTGTCATTTTCCTGTTTGACGTTCTATAATAGAAGAGATGTATCCCTTTCGTTGAATGTCAATCAAGAAAACAAAAAGGCATTCTGGCTATTCTTTATATTTGCTATCTTTGTGGGTGTGCGTCCTATTAGCGAATATTTTGCTGACATGACTCAGTATTATGGTATATATACCAGATGGTCAGGAAGCTTTACCTTCAACTGGGATGTGGAGAATCTTCTCTATGACAACCAAATGATGTGGTTTGCAAATATTCGTCTTGAGCCCGTCATCTATTATCTGTATATAGCATTCATATATTTTGGTGGCATGTATGTGGCATGTCGTAAGATGTTCCCCGGAAATGCTTATGCTGCTCTTTTGGTTTGTCTTGTTGCTTTCTCCACCTTTGGGGCTGGCACAAATGGTATCAAGGCTGGTTCTGCAGGTTCTCTCTTCTTGATTGCTCTTGCTTATCGTGACAATTTGAAAATATGCATCTCTTTTGTGCTGCTGTCTTATGGTTTCCATCATTCTATGCAGGTTCCTATTGCTGCCATGGTGGCAACATTGTTCTACAACAAGAAACCAAAATACTATATTTACTTCTGGATTGTTTGCTTCATATTATCAGCTTTGCACATATCCTACTTCCAACTTTTGTTTGCGGGTTTGACTGATGATAAGGGTGCTGGTTATCTTTTGAGTGATAGATCAGAGGATGTGATTTTTGATAGAGGTGGTTTCCGTCTGGACTTTATCATCTATTCCGCTATGCCCATTCTGATGGGATGGTATGCTATCACTAAGAGAAAGATACAAGACAAGTGGTATAACATCATCTTTTGTACATATACACTAGTAAATGCAGTATGGATGCTTTGTATGTACGCATCGTTTACCAACCGTATTGCCTACCTCAGTTGGTTTATGTATCCTATAGTTCTTATCTATCCGCTCTTCCTTGAGCAATGGGGAAATGATAGGTATAAGTTCTTTGCCAGGGTGGCAGCATTGCATCTGGCATTTACATTATTCATGCACATTGTTTATTATTAATATATGGAAGCGAAAACATTAACGAAAGCAGACTTGCAGCAGCTGCAAGATTATAATAAGAAGATATATCCAGATAAAGTGATTCCTGCCAAGGATTATCTGGAGTTCTGGTTCAATAGAAATGAGCGTGCCCTTGACCAATGCCTTATCCTTCGCGAAGAGGATGGAAGTGTACATGGTCAGGTGTTGGCATCGGAGATGTCGTACTACTATAAGCAGGAGCGAACAGATACCGTTTGGCTTTTCGACCTGATTGTGGATGAAGACCTCAGAAAGACAGGTTGGGGCGTGGATGTGCTACTGGCTTGTATGGATAAGCATCCTCGTTCTTGTTCTACAGGTTCTGGCCCTACTGCTCTACCTATCCACCTGAAGATGGGCAATAAGATGTTGGGAGAGATTCGCAAGTATGTGGGAATTGTTAATCCTTTGAGCATGTTTATCTCTCTCTTCCGGACAAACATCAAAGCAGAGAAGTTCCCCTCATCAGTTACTGTCAATGGTAAGACCTTCCGTGAACTTTCGCGTGAGGAAATGCCAGCACTGACAAAGCCATATAACGATAATCTTTTAGAGATTGCTCGCAATAGGGAATTCTTGCAATGGCGTTACTTCAATGACCTGCATCCATACGCTTTCTATAAGGATGAGCAGTCGGATGATTTTTTTGTAGTACGAACCACCATCCAGAAGCACATGACCGTGATGCTGCTTGTTGACTATCGTTGCGATATGAGTGATGCCAAGGCGTTTGAGAATATCTATCTGGCAGCCAAGAAGGTGATGAGCAAACTGCATATTGGTATGTTGATAGCTGGTAGCTCGCTGAAAGTTGTGGATGACGTGCTGGAGAGTCATGGGTGCAAGTCTATTGGTCGCCCTCGTCCTGTTATTGGCTTTGTGAAGGTGAAGGATAGAAAGGCAGATGTGGAGGCTCGCACCTTCTTGCTGACTACATTTGCAGATAGCGATGGCGAAACCAATTGGGTATAATTGTTAAATGATAGGACAAATGAACAATCCCAATAAAGGCACTCTCGTAATTTCCCTCGACTATGAGTTGATGTGGGGCATCATAGATGTTCTTACCAAGGACGGTTATGGGCAGACGCATGTCAAGCAGGTACCGGATGTTATCAACAAGATGATAGCCCTCTTTGAGAAATATGACGTGCATGCCACCTTCGCTACTGTGGGTATGATCATGTACTCCAACAGTAAGGAGTTGCTTGCAGACATCCCTCAGGTACATCCTACATACAAGCAAACGGTCAAGTCACCTTACGAGCACGATTACATAACTCAGATTACTGCTGAAGAAGAATGTCTTTTCTTCCAACCGGAGGTGGCAAAAAGAATTAACTCACACAAGGGGATGGAGTTTGGTACTCACACCTACTGCCATTACTATTGTTGGGCAGAGGGTCAGACAACAGAACAGTTTGATGCCGACACGAAGAAAGCGGTAGAGGTTGCTAAACGTAATGGTATTGAAATCAAGAGCATTGTCTTCCCAAGGAATCAGGTATCAGACGAACATCTGAAGATTTGTGCAAAATATGGTATCACGTCTTATCGTGGCAATGCGCTCAAGTTCTTCAATGAGCCAAAGAGTACATTTGAGGAGATCAAGAACCGCATCTGCCGACTGCTCGATGCCTATATCAATGTGGGTGGCATGACCTCCATTCCTTACGAAAAGTTGGAATACAAGGAGGGAATGCTGAATGTATGTGCCAGCCGTATGCTTCGTCCGTATAGCTCTCGTCTTTTTTTCTTAGAGGAGCTTCGTCTTAGACGTATCAAGAAGGAAATGACCTATGCCGCCAAGAAGAGTGAGATGTACCACTTGTGGTGGCATCCGCATAACTTTGGTGCAAACATGGAGGAGAACCTTCGATTTCTCGAAGGAGTCCTCCAGACTTATAAAAAGTGCAAGGAACGCTATGGAATGCAGTCCTGTACGATGACTGAAATCAAAGATCAATTATCATAGTATTAACTTTTAATTTTTTATTGTAATGGAACTCAATGAATTTGTAGCAAACTTTGCTGACCTTTTTGATGACACTGATGTAAGTGAAATTCAGCCTTCTACCATATTCCACGACCTCGATGAGTGGTCTTCACTCACTGGTATGGGATGTATCGCTCTCGCTAAGACTCAGTACAGCAAGGTAATCACAGGTGCAGATCTTCGTGCTTGCGTAACCGTAGAGGACGTATTCAACCTCATCAACAATAAGTAAAGAACTCAGTCTTTGACTTCATACGAAAACGATAACGAAGACGAAAACTAAAACGAAAAGTAAAGTAACCATGGAACAATTCAATCCGTTTTCCCTTGTTGGCAAACAGATTCTTGTTACTGGAGCATCATCAGGCATAGGCAAGGGAATCGCTCTTGCTTGTGCCAAGATGGGTGCTACTGTTATCATTACAGGTCGCAACGTAGAGCGTCTGAACGAGACTCTGAGTCTGATGTCCGAAGGTGACCACAAAGCCATCTCTGCTGATCTTACTAAAGCAGAGGATATTGATCGTCTGGTTAGCGAACTGCCTAAACTGGATGGTCTGGTGCAATGTGCAGGTGTGGGTAGTCGTGTTCCTTGCAAGCAGATTAGCAAGGATGATATTGCTCACGTGATGCAGCCTAATATGGAGGCTCCAATTTTGTTGCAAACTGCATTGCTCTCAAAGAAGAAAATCAACAAGGCTTCGTCCATTGTCTATATAGCTTCACGTGCATACCAATCTCCTTCAATGGGTAATGCCGTCTATAGTGCCTCAAAGGGTGCTATTGTGGCATACGCCAAGTGTTTGGCTTTGGAGCTCGCTTCTCGTCAGATTCGTGTCAACTGTGTTTGCCCAGGTATGGTATGGACAGATCTCATCACCAATGATGTTGATAAAGAGACGCTGGAAGGAGCCCAACTCAGATATCCATTGAAACGCTTCGGTACTACCGATGATGTTGCAAACCTTGCCATCTATCTACTGAGTGATGCCTCAGGCTGGATGACAGGTTCATGTGTTGACATCTCCGGAGGTGGTGAAGGCGTTTTGGTATAGAATAATCAAAAAGAACAACAATAATGGCATTTATTAAAGGAATTAGTTACTATCTCCCTGAGAGAGTAGTGACCAACGAAGAACTGCTTCAGGAGTTTCCTGAGTGGAGTGTGGACAAGGTAGCAGCCAAGGTGGGTGTGAACAGCCGACACCTTGCTGGCGAAAATGAGACTGCCGGCGATATGGCAGAGAAGGCTGCCCGCAAGTTGTTTGAGGAATATAACATTGATCCAAAGGCCATCGACTTTGTGATGCTTTGCACCCAGAGTCCTGATTACTTCCTGCCTTCAACTGCATGCATCCTTCAAAATCGGTTGGGCATCCCTACAACAGCAGGTGCTGTCGACTATAATTTGGGTTGTAGCGGTTGTGTATATGGTATTGCTATGGCAAACAGCTTCGTGAAGAGTGGTCTTGCAAAGAATGTACTCGTGTTGACTGCAGAAACCTATCAGAAGTATCTCCATCCATCCGACAAGAGCAATCGTTCCATCTTTGGTGATGGTGCTGCTGCTTGTCTGATCTCAATCGAGGGTATGGCAGAAATTGGAAAGTGCGTATTAGGAACTGATGGTTCAGGCGCAGATAACCTGATTGTAAAGACTGGTGCGGCTCGTTGTAAGCAGGCTACTGGTGTTGTAGTAGAGGATGAGGACGGTCACCAGTGTTTTGATGACTACCTGTATATGAATGGTAGTGCCATCTTCAATTTCACGCTGGATGCCGTTCCTGCAATGATGGCTCAAATTTTGGAGAAGAACCAAATGCAGAAGGACGATGTGGATTACTATGTATTCCATCAGGCAAACAAGTTCATGCTGAACACTATCCGCAAGGTGTGCGTATTGCCAAAGGATAAGTTCTATGTGAATCTTGAAGAAACAGGCAATACTGTATCATCTACTGTGATGATAGGTTTAAAGGATTGCATAGAGGCTGGTACCATACACAAAGGTATGTGGGTAATGTGTGCAGGATTTGGTGTGGGTTTAAGTTGGGGTGGTGTAATATTAAAGTTCTAATATATGTATAACTTCAAACATATTACTCACAAAAGAATACCGCAACTTGTGGAGTATAACAAGCAAACCTGTCAAACACCTCGTACTTCAACTAGGTATATGTTTGAGAGGAATAATATTTATCTAAAGTAACTAAGATTCGATTTATATAGGATGTTTTAGAAAGTACTTGCATTTTACTTATCAGATATGAATCCAATATAAAGAATACTTATAGTAATAATATCGGTATCCATAAACATTGGTATAAATATAATAATTAATAAAACAAGATGAAAACTTTAACGGTATTTACTCCAGCTTACAATAGGAGCGATACATTGGTGAGGCTATATGAAAGTTTGTGTCGCCAGACATGTGATGATTTTGAGTGGCTTATTATAGATGATGGTTCTACAGATAATACTGAAGATGTTGTGAAACCGTGGTTGAAAGAACAGAAATTCCCTATTCGCTATATAAAGAAAGAAAATGGAGGTCTACATACTGGCTATACTACAGCCATAGCAAATATGGATACAGAGTTGAATGTTTGTATAGATAGCGATGACTATATGCCTGACAATGCTGTGGAAATTATTGTAAGTACTTGGGAAAAAAAATGTAGAGGTAAGAATTTAGCTGGTATAGTTGGTTTGGACTACAGGCTTGACGGAACAGCTAATGGAGGTGAGTTTGTTAAAGAAGGACCATTTCATTTCCATGAAATTGCGAAATTTCATATTGGCGATGACAAGAAAGTTTGTCGTACTGATTTATTAAAGGCGTTACCTCCGATGCCTGTGTTTAAAGGTGAGAAAAATTTTAATCCTATATACTATTATTTGCAGGTTGATGCAGAATACAAGTTTCTTGTTATAAATAAGAATCTTTGTTTTGTGGATTATCAAGTTGATGGTATGTCGGCAAATCTTTATCACCAGTTCAAAAACTCCCCACATAGTTTTGCACAACTTCGCAGGTTGTATATGTCAATGACATATTTCACATGGACTAAACATTTTCGTAATGCGATGCATTATGTGTCCAGTTGTATTTTTGGGCACGAATGGGATATGCTTTTTACTTCACCTCGCCCATTTATAACCTTTTTAGCAATCCCTGGAGGCATAATTCTAAATATATATATAAGATATAAGACACTATAAAGAATGGCGAAAAATATCATAGTATCATATTTGGGGAGACATGGAGCTGGTGCAGAATATTCTTTTGAAATGACTAGAGGATTATTAGCTCATGGTTGTAATGTATATGTAATTATATCTGCACAAGTGGATAATCTAGAGCTTTGGAAAGTTCTTCCGGTGAAAAAACTGTTTTTGATACCTACATCTAATCACTATCAAGATTTAATTTCAGCCACATGGCAATTTTTGTTTAAGTATATTGGAGAGATAAAATCGTACTTTAAAAATATTAAAGTTGATGTGTTATATGCCCCGATGGGGCATCCTTGGATATTGGTAATGCGTTATCTCGTTTTTAGGGATGCAAAGTTTGTGTTTACTTGTCATGATCCAATTGTTCATCCTAATGAACCGTTACTTCCTGTGCTTGGACAACGTTGTGCTATATGGATGGCCGATTCTGTTGTGATTCTATCAAAAATTTTTTTCAACTATATGGTAGAACACTATAAGAAGAAAAGAGAGAATATTGTAGTGATTCCTCATGGTGCTTTTTCACACTATGATGATGTTAATTATGTAAACATGGAGGCAACATTTCCAATAGCAAAATACAATTTTCTGTTTTTTGGTCGAATAACAAAATATAAGGGTATAGAAATGCTTGCCGAAGCATATAGAAAATTAGCATTGGAACGTAACGATATATCACTGCGTGTAATAGGTTCTGGCGATATATCGGAATATAAGGAGGCACTTGCATCTTGCCCAAACACAGTTGTGGAAAACAGATTTGTAGGAGATAATGAAGTCTGTAAATATTTCTCAATGCCTAACACTATTACGGTAATATCATATACTTCTGCTTCACAATCAGGGGTAATTCCTATCGCTATGCGTGCAAATTCACTTCTTATTGTAACAAATAATGAAGGACTGCTGGAACAGACTTTAGATGGCCAATTAGCATTGATTTCTGATATATCTATGATTTCACTTTATATGCAGATGAAAAATGCTGTAGAAAATTTTGATGACCATAAAACAATGATTAGAAAAGCTCAAGATTACATAAATTCCTTATCCTGGGATAATCTTGCAAAGATTCTACTTGACCATATAAATAAAGCGATAGCATAATAATGCTTCACGTAAGAAGATGTTCATTAAACTCAATTGTTTCATCGCCAAGGGTTTATGAAGCAGTTGAGTATAAGACTTACAGAATATTCTCAATTGATACGGTGGAAGAACTAAAGGTGGTAAAAATGTTTTTTTAAAAGTGAATACAAAATAATTTATGCAACAGAGATACAAAATAATTCGTGCCTGCACAGTACCCATGTCACTGGTATTTGTGAATGGTATGCTTCCAGACCTTCAGAAGAAGTACGAGGTAGTGTTGCTCTCATCCTCGGGTCCCGAGTGGGAGGAAGTGCATCAATTGCATCCTGATGTAAAGTGTATAGAATTAAATATACAGCGTCACATATCACTCACTAAAGACTTGAGAACATTGTGGCAACTGTGGCGCACATTCCGCAAGGAGAAACCACAAATGGTGCACTCCATGACTCCTAAGGCCGGATTACTCTGTATGATGGCTGCGTGGTTGGTCGGTGTTCCAGTGCGCGCACATACGTTCACGGGGCTAGTATTCCCCACTACCGTGGGGTTGAAAAGGAAGATTCTGATGGCGGCTGATTGGCTGACTTGTGCCTGCGCTACACATATTATTCCAGAAGGCGAAGGTGTGAAGAACGATCTCTTAAACAATGGAATTACCCGGAAACCTATTAAAGTTCTTGGTTATGGCAATTGTCGTGGAATAGATATTAAACGCTTTGATAAGACCCCAGAAATTATGGCTGAAGCTGAGAAGTTACGGAAAGAGGGTGTTTGCACTTTTGTTGCTGTTGGTCGTTTAGTTGGTGACAAGGGAATTAATGAACTAGTTGAGGCTTTCGTTAAATTAAATAAAGAGCATCCTGATACACGCTTGGTTCTTGTTGGTTCTGAGGAAAAGGAACTTGACCCTTTGAAGCCTGAAACAATGAAGGTCATTGCTGAGTGCACGGCTATTAGTGCAGTGGGTAGTCAGAGTGATGTGCGTCCCTGGTTTGCGGCGGCGGATATTGCTGTGCTCGCATCTTATCGGGAGGGATTTCCCAATGTTGTGATAGAAGCCGGTGCTATAGGTCTACCTCAGATTGTGACTGATATTAATGGTTCGCGTGAAATTGTCATAGAAGGTGAGAATGGAATTATCATTCCTCCCAAAAGTGTTGATGCTCTTTATAATGCCATGAAACGTATGCTTGACGTTAATTACCGTAATGCCCTTGCTAAGAATGCTCGCAAGCTGATAGCTTCGAGATATGAGCAGGGATTTGTGCGTAAATGTTTATATGATTTCTACGATAGTATATTATAATATGTATAAACACTTTTTCAAAAGGTTGATTGATGTCTGCATTGCTTTTATAGCATTGAGCATTCTGTTTATTCCGCTGGCAATCATAACGCTTTGGTTACATTTTGCCAATAAAGGTGCCGGAGCATTCTTCTTTCAGGAGCGTCCCGGCAGAGGAGGCAAGCTATTTAAGATTGTAAAGTTCAAAACTATGACCGACGAGCGCGATGCTGACGGTAATTTTCTACCTGATGAGAAGCGGTTAACGAGAGTTGGAAAATTTGTGCGTTCTACAAGTATTGATGAATTACCACAGTTTTGGAATGTATTAATTGGCGACATGTCACTAATCGGTCCCCGTCCATTGCTGGTGCAATATTTACCCCTGTATAGTAAAGAGCAGGCTCGTCGTCATGAAGTACGTCCCGGAATCTCCGGTTGGGCGCAGTGTCATGGACGTAATTCATTGTCATGGGACGAGAAATTTGCTTTGGATGTGTGGTATGTAGACCACTGTACACTGATTACGGATATTAAGGTAATTTTCATAACAGTCAAAAAGGTGCTTGTTCGTGATGGTATCTCACAAGAGGGCAACGCTACTATGAAACCTTTTAACGGAAATAACTAATGTATTTATACGGTGCTAGTGGTCATGCCAAAGTGATTATTGATATTATAAAGGCACAAGGCGGGGGAGTGGAAGGTGTGGTGGATGATGATCCTGACCTTAAAGAGCTGAGGGGTATTCCTGTGTTGCATGATGTTATCGGTTTATCTCCTTTCATCATTAGTATTGGCAACTGCAAGATACGTAAGATGATTGCTGAACGACTTAATTGCGAGTTTGCAACAGTAATTCACCCATCTGCTATCATTTCTTCTACTGCCACAATTGGCGAGGGAACAGTGGTAATGCAAGGTGCCATTATCCAAACTGAAGTGCAGATAGGCAAGCATTGTATCATCAACACAAAGGCGAGCATCGACCATGAGTGTGTGATTGGCGATTATGTGCATATAGCACCTGGATGCACTATCAGCGGTGATGTACATGTTGGCGAGGGCACTTGGATTGGAGTGGGAACAACTATCATACAAGGTATACACGTGGGCAAGAACTGCTTTATTGGTGCCGGTAGCGTAATAGTAAAGGATATACCGGACAATTGTAAGGCTTATGGAGTTCCTTGCAAAATAGTAGAAACAATCAAATAAGATATAAAAAATGAGTTACATTCCTGAAAAAACAATTTATCTCTGCCTTGCCCACATGAGCGAAGAGGGGATTGAGCAGAAATATGTAAAAGAAGCATTCGATACTAACTGGGTGGTGCCTTTGGGACCAAACGTGAATGCGTTTGAACATGACCTTAAGAACTTTGTTGGGGGCAAGAATGAGGTTGTTGCCTTGAGCGCCGGTACAGCTGCTGTGCATCTCGCATTGATTGGCTGCGGTGTTCATGCTGGTGATGAAGTATTGGTACAAAGCTTTACTTTTTGCGCTTCGTCGCATCCGATAATTTACCTTGGTGCTAAGCCTGTGTTCGTTGGCTCTGAAAAGGATACTTGGAATATGGACCCGGTATTATTGGAGGAAGCTATAAAAGATCGTATCTCTAAAACAGGTAAGAAGCCGAAGGCGATTGTTCCTGTGGCACTTTATGGTATGCCTTATGATTGCGAAAAAATCATGGAGATTGCAAACCGCTATGACATTCCTGTTGTAGAGGACGCTGCGGAAGGTTTTGGCAGTAAGTTCGATGATAAGGTGTTAGGTACTTTTGGTAAATTTGGTGTTCTTTCGTTCAATGGTAACAAGATGATTACCACATCAGGTGGTGGTGCTTTGATTTGCCAAAACGCTGAAGATAAAAATACCATTATGTGGTATGCTACGCAAGCTCGTGATGCTTATCCTTACTACCAACATACAGCTATCGGTTATAATTATCGTATGAGTAACATTTGTGCTGGTATTGGCCGTGGACAGATGACTGTTGCAGATACGCATATTACTCACCACAAGCATGTTCAGGCACTCTATGAAGATCTATTGGCGGATGTGGTGGGTGTGCACATTCACAAGCAGCCTGCTGATTCTCGCTATGATGCAAACTTCTGGTTATGTACTGCCACTATTGACTCCGATGTAAAGATTGTTGGTCAGGAAAAAGCTTATAAAGAAGTTATTAAAACAGCCGTAGGTGGTGCTGCCGGTGTGATCAAAGCTGTGGATAGTGCCACAACGGATTGTCAGCCCAATGCAAACGTGGAGGCACTGCGTGTATTTATGCTTTCCAAGAGGATTGAGGCACGGCCTGTATGGAAACCAATGCACAAGCAACCGGTTTATGCGGATGCTCCTTTCTATACTAATGGAGTAGAAGAGGAAATCTTCAAGGTCGGATTCTGTCTTCCTGCCGGACCGTATGTAACTGATGATGATGTGCATTACATTGTAGAGAAAATAAAAGAAGCGATTATAAAATAATAGTTGAACCATTAATATTATAAGCAAGAGAATATGTGGAGGAGCATCAAAGAAATATGTAGGTCCCTGAGCTCATGATATATTCATGAATTCCCTGCATTATATGAGTTGTTAGCGTCCCCAAATGACGTCTTAAAACGTAAGCACTCATTGTATGGCTCTTGCCCCATCTTTATTGGCGTCTTATCTTTGTACTCATAATTTAAACATATTTGATTATGAACATGAGTGAATTTTACAGTGAATTTTTATTCCGTTACCAAACTGATGGTGCTCCGCGTAAGATTTCCATCAATGCTTATTGCATTCAAGAAGGTGTTGAATGCCGTAATTTCATCAAGTGGTATCGTGATAACAAGAAGCGTATCCGCGAGTCAGAAATGGAAGAGATCCGTTTGCGTCCTGTTACGTTAACAGGTGCTTCCCCGGAGCATTCTCCTATTCCGTTGTTGTCGTCTCACTCCTCTTCGGAAGATGCGAACGTTGTTTGTTTCCACTTGAAATTGAGTAACGGTATTGAGATAAATAAAGAGAATTGTAATTTGGAAAGCCTCACTTACCTTCTTCAAAGTATGCGTAGAGATAATAAAAATCTTTCCAACCAACTATCCCAAGCACTGGAAGATAAGGCTCAGTCTGAGAAGCAATCCGCCCTTCTTTCCAGTGCTTTGGAAGAGTTGAAAAATCTCCACGCTTCTGAACTCTTTGAAATAGAAAAACAGAAACATCAGTTATATGGTTGCAAGTCTGAAAAGTCTTCCTCCTTACGCAAAGTACCGGATAAAGACCTTAAAAGTGATAAGGATGATTTTGACGGCAGCAATCCTCCTAAAGTATCTTGCGATGATTCATCAACCCCTGTTACATCGGAAATGACTAATAGTGAACCCGCTTCCTCCTTCAGTTCTGTATCCCGTCCTCATCGTTCGGATTACAGTAAGCGTTGCACCCGCGTTGATAATGTTTTGATGCATTATTGTGATGTAAGCGGTATCCCTTCAGATGCCCGCAAGCTTGATGTCCGCCACTGGATTCTTTATAAACTGGATTGGAGCGTTACCAAACATGTTTTAGAGTTGCTTCGTTTGATAGATAAAGAAGGCACAATTTCTAATTATTACAAAGCAGATGAAGCAAACGACACTTTGCATCCTTTTGCGAATGTGCTTCCCGGTTATCATGTAGATATTGATATGATTGCTCAGATTCTTGTTGACAAGTATCAATACAGCATGTCTTTGGAACGTGTGGTCGACCGCTTCAAGGATGTTGACGCGGATTTTTCCTCTTCTACAGTCTTGAATTGGGTTCATAGGCATATCCGGGAGCTTGACAAGCTTGACGCTCCTTTGCGCAGTATCCTGCTGACTGAGGGCAGTTTTCTTTTTTGTGATGAAACCACCGAACAAGTCAAGGTCTTTAACAAGTCAACCGGCAAGTTCGAGTATCGTAAGAAATACATTTTGGGCATAAAGAATTCCGCTTTAAAAGTCGCTTACTATTTGTACGACCATGGCAGCTTCAGCATGGCTGTGGCCGAGAATTTTTTCCGTAACTTCTTCGGTAGTATCACCACTGACGGCTACAATGTTTACAAGTTGTTTGACCGTCATCGAAAAGGGATTACCCGCTACGGTTGTATGGCTCATGTGCGGTGCAAGTTTGTGGATGCTTTGAATACCTCAAGCCGATATTTGATGAGACCCAGGTTTTTGCTGCCAATCTTTTCATCAAGGCGGTTCGTTATGCGGTGAACGAATGGGAGGCTGTATGCCGTTATGTGACCAATGACCAGGCGGAGATTGATAACAACACCGCAGAGCGTATGATGAAGCCTGTTTGTCTGGGTAGGAAGAACTATTTGTTCTGTGGCTCGGAGCAGGCGGCTAAAAATACGTCCTTGATTTACTCGATTATTGAAAGCTGCAAGATGAACGGGCTTCGTCCTGTTAAATATATTGCGGATGTTTTACGAAAATTAGTATCCGGAGAAATGGATTATATGGCACTTCTGCCAATGAATATTGCAAAATAACCTAATTATTAATCAAAAATATAACTTAAAGTGGGCTACAATACCTTTACGGGTATTATAGTCACACAGTGAGTGCTTACAGTTTTTATTAAGAATATGAATAAGATAAAGAGTGTTCTTAAATCGATATGGATTTTTTGTAAGTTTCTTTTTTGGCCTCAAAAAGTAAAACGGTTGCCCAACAATGAATGAATATGGATTTTGACAAAGATTTTTTAGAGAGATTATTTGAACAGGCTATTGAGAGTCCACGCCTTCGTCAAAGTTTTGACCTGCGTACATCTTCAGCCGATTCCAGTCAGCGAATACTTAATGCATTGTTGTCTGGAACTGTAGTTCCGATTCACCGACATCTGAATACCAGTGAGACGGTTATCTGTCTGTGTGGAAAGATGGATGAGGTAATTTATGAAGAATCTGATTCAAATAAAGAAGTTCCATCTCTCCGTGAGGTGCAACGCATTCGGCTTTGTCCCGCAGAAGCCAGGTATGGATGTCAAGTCCCTATGGGAGCTTGGCATACTGTGGAAGTGATTGAGCCTTCTGTTATCTTTGAAGCCAAAGATGGGGCTTATGCTCCAGTTACAAGCGAGAATGTTTGGAGTTATGAATAGTAAGCTTCTTAGAATACATTTTATAATATGAGAATATTAATAGATAACGGACACGGCAAAGAAACTCCCGGCAAGTGTTCACCAGACAGTCGTTTGAAGGAGTACGCATATACTCGTGAGATTACTGACAGGGTAGTAGCCGGATTGCAGGATCAAGGCATTGATGCCATGCGTATTGTGCCGGAAGAAAATGATGTGGCGTTATCTGAACGTGTGAGGCGTATCAATGCATTCGGCAAAGAAGCTATATTGGTATCAATCCACTGCAATGCGATGGGGAATGGCGTTGAGTGGATGTCCGCAAACGGATGGAGCGTATTTGTTGGTAACAATGCTTCAATGAATAGCAAACGGCTTGCCCGGCAACTGGCGCAAGCTGCCTTGAACAGAAAAGTGAAAGTCCGTCATCCGTCTCCACAGGATATCTATTGGACTGCCAATCTTTATATCTGTCAGAAAACGAATTGCCCGGCAGTGCTGGTCGAGAATTTCTTTCAGGACAATAAGGAGGATGTTGAGTTCCTTCTCTCGGAAGAAGGGAAGCAGTGTGTCACTAATATATTGCTGGAAGGTATTATGAACTATTTAAAGGAATATCAAAGAAATATGTAGGTCCCTGAACTCATGATATATTCATGAATTCCCTGCATTATACGAGTCAAGAAGAATACAGCGGTATATTCCTGACTTATACCCTCATATTGGCGTTGAAGCTGATATGTGTTTGTATGTAAGATATATCAACTGTCTGTGAAGATGGTTGATATATTGGTTTTAGGGGGTATGTTGATTAGCGTTTTATTTTTATCGGTTTAAGGGAAAATAATTATGGATTAGTATATATTCTCGGATTTACTTGTTACCTTTGTGGTATAAAAAAACTCATAAAATGAAAAAGAAGGAATCTCATGATATAGAGAAGAAAGAATATCCTGCACATGTGTCAGAACCAACTTCTGAATATGGAGCTTATTCAAGTTCTACATCTATACCAGGTTGTTGCTCAATAGATGAACTTCATACTATTTTGGATCGTGTAGAGAAGAATTTTTCTCAGGGAAAAAAGGTGTGTAATGAAGAAGCCTTAAAGAGAATAATGTCGTGGTAGAGTTTCAAGTTGAATGGGATGAAGGAGCTTTAGATGTTTTCAAAGCAATATTTCAGTGGTATAAGAAGAATTTAGGTCAGAAAGCTGCAGATAAGTTTCGAAATGGCATATTGAATGCTGTTCGTATTTTACAGTCTAATCCTCAATTAGGTAAGGTAGAAGAACTATTGGTAGGTAGAGAGAAGCAATACCGTTCTTTATTAGAGTATCCTCATCATCGTATAATTTATTTTATAGAAGATTCTGTAATTTATATCGCATATATATGGGATAATCGCATGGATAGTAAAATGATTCCTATTGTAGTGAAATAAATGGTTTGAATGTGGTGATATATCTTTTCTCTGTGAAGATGGTTGATATATTGGTTTTAGGGGGTATGTTGATTAACGTTTTATTTCTATCGGTTTACGAGAAAATAATTATGGCTTAGTATATATTCTCGAATTTACTTATTATATTTGTGGTATAAATAGCGTAAATAAGTAACTCAGAGCCATTAAAGAGATATAGAAATGAAAACATTATCAGAATATGTCAGCTTATTGCACCACTATATGCAACAAAATGCATCTAAATATGGAATTTTGCGTATGGGAATATTTGGTTCGGTAGCTCGCAACGAACATACTGCTACAAGTGATGTCGATATTTATATAGAAGGGCAACTCCATGGCTTTTTTGCTTTTGCTGAGTGAGAGTGGCATGATGAAATCTATCGTATTTGTAAGGAGGATATCATATCTTTGCATCAGATGATAAAGCGGATAATGAACGATTTACGATAGTAAGTAAGTTTTTAGTGAAAAATATAATTGATATGGAAGATTTGCAAAGATTATATCCTATCGGGATTCAGACATTCTCGAAGATACGTGAGGGGAATTACCTCTATATTGATAAGACGGAGTATGTTTACCGGATGACTCATTCGGCTTCTGGTTATATGTTCTTAAGTCGTCCGCGGCGTTTTGGTAAATCATTGCTTACTTCCACATTGCATAGTTATTTCTCCGGCCGCAAGGAACTTTTTCGTGGGTTAGCTATGGAAAAATTGGAGAAGGAGTGGGTGGAGTATCCGGTACTGCATTTTGATATGAGTACTGCCAAGCATGCGGATAAGGAGCAACTGTTGCAAGAATTAAATCTGAAATTATTTGGTTATGAGCAGATTTACGGACGGTTGGATGAGGAAGTTAATCCTAATCAACGTTTGATGGGATTGATAAAACGTGCTTACGAGCAGACTGGGAAAAAAGTGGTTGTACTTATTGACGAATATGATGCTCCTTTGCTAGATGTGGCGCACGAACCGAAAATTCTTGATGTATTGCGTAACATTATGCGTAACTTCTACAGTCCGTTGAAAGCTTGTGATCCTTATTTGCGTTATGTGTTTCTGACCGGTATAACCAAATTCTCTCAACTTAGTATTTTTAGTGAACTGAACAATCTTGAGAACATCAGTATGGATGAGCCTTATGCTGCCATCTGTGGGATTAGCGAGGATGAGATACATTCTCAAATGAAAGAAGATGTGGATGAGTTGGCGAAGAAATTGGAGGTTACATCAGAGGGGGCTTTGATGAAGTTGAAAGAAAATTATGATGGGTATCATTTTACTTATCCGTCGCCGGATATGTACAATCCATTCAGTTTGCTTACAGCTATGGAGAAAGGTAAGATTGGTTCTTACTGGTTTGGTAGCGGCACGCCTACATATTTGATAAAGATGCTGGATAAATATGGTGTAGAGCCTTCCGAAATAGGGAGGAAAATGGCTGCTGTAGAGGACTTTGATGCGCCAACGGAAAGAATGACAAGCATTCTTCCGTTATTATATCAAAGTGGCTATATCACAATAAAGGATTTTGACAAGGAATTGGACTTATACGCATTGGATATCCCCAATAAGGAAGTAAGAATAGGCTTGATGAAAAGTCTTCTTCCGCATTATGTCGGCAGTAAAGCTCCGGAAACTACGACTATGGTGGCTTATCTATCCCGTGATATCCGTAATGGTGATATGGATGCTGCTTTACATCGCTTGCAAACATTCTTGTCTACGATACCTCAGTGTGATAACACAAAATATGAGGGGCATTATCAGCAGATATTTTATATTATATTCAGCCTGTTAGGTTACTATGTGGACGTGGAAGTCCGCACTCCCCGTGGACGGGTGGATATGGTGTTACGTACAAAGACTACGCTATATGTGATGGAGTTGAAGTTGGATAAGGATGCGGATATGGCAATGGAACAGATTGACTTGAAGAATTATCCGGAACGTTTTGCTTTGTGCGGATTACCTATCGTAAAGGTGGCTGTCAACTTTGATAGTGAACGTTGTACAATAGGAGGGTGGAAGATTTTAAATGCCTGATTATATTGTTGACTGATAGTCTATTATATACTTGAACGAATAAAAAGAGCTCCGCAAGGGGCTTTTTCCTTTTCTATGCGAGATAAAAGCCGCACCTTTGCATCGTTGATCAACGAAACGTGAATAAATAACTTGAATTTGAATCTTTAAAAAAACGTAGTATGAGTGTAATTTACAAAGTCATTACGCGACCGACAGATCCGCGTGTCCCTAATTCTCCCAAGAGATTTTTTCCGCATCTGATTACTTTAGGCCAGTCTGTCAATTTGAGATATCTCGCTGAGAAGATGAAGGATCGTTCTTCTCTTTCTGTCGGTGATATCAAAAGTGTGATTCAGAACTTCGTGGATAAGATGAAGGAACAGTTGCTGGAAGGTAAATCGGTGAATATCGAAGGGTTAGGAGTGTTTATGTTGGCTGCCCGTTCGAAAGGTGCGGATCTAGCGAAGGATATCACTGCTAAAAGTGTGGAGAGTGTTCGTATCTTTTTTCAAGCGAATAAGGAACTGCGTGTCACAAAGACTGCAACACGGGCAGATGAGAAGCTGGACTTGATCAGTCTGGATGAATATCTGAAGAAAATCAGTGTTGCTGTAGCACCGGGAAATCCGGATGATGGCGGTGATGAAGGTGGCGGCAACGAAGGGGGAGATGACGGAGAAACGCCTGATCCGGCCGCTTGATTAATTGACAGCTCACAATTGGCTGTCTGGTAGTTTGTTTAATGTTTAATTTAAAAAGTAGAATGTCTATGAAAAGAACTTGGAGTATGATTTTGAAAGTGATTATTGCTGTTGCCGGTGCAATCGCCGGAGTGATTGGTGTACAGGCGGCAACGATGTAATTGGTATCTTGTAGTTAAGATATAATTAGGTATGAATGGCAGGCGGGAAAAATCCCGCCTGTTTTGTGTTTTAGAGGGATGTGGTATTTAACAAAACTGAAATAATAATCAAACTCGTTGGCTGAGTACTGGATTTTATCTACCTTTGCGTCTTAATTTAATGCGTTTTTTAAGCTAGAAAAAACATGATTCGAAAAATAATAAAAGCTCTCTGGATTTTATTGGCAATTGGAGTAGTGGCTGTCGTCACTATATTTGTTTCCATCTCGAAAGGTTGGATAGGATATATGCCGCCTGTAGAGGAATTGGAGAATCCGAGTTATAAGTTTGCGACGGAGATTTTCTCGGAAGATGATAAGGTACTGGGTACTTGGTCTTACAGTAAAGAAAATCGTGTATATACTGCCTATAAGGATTTGTCACCCAATATCATTAATGCATTGATTGCTACGGAAGATGTTCGTTTCGTCGAACATTCGGGTATTGACGCCAAGGCGTTGTTCCGTGCATTTGTGAAACGCGGTTTGATGTTCCAGAAAAATGCAGGTGGGGGTAGTACCTTGTCACAGCAGCTTGCCAAGCAGTTGTTTACGGAAAATGTGGCGAGAAATACTCTTCAACGTCTTTTTCAGAAGCCTATTGAATGGGTGATTGCTGTGAAGCTCGAACGCTACTATACTAAAGAAGAAATTCTGAGCATGTATCTCAATAAGTTCGACTTCTTGAATAATGCTGTCGGTATTAAGACGGCGGCTCATACTTATTTTGGCTGCGAACCGAAGGAATTGAAACTGGAAGAAGCGGCTACTTTGGTCGGTATGTGTAAGAATCCATCGCTTTATAATCCAGTACGTTTCAATGAACGTTCCCGTGGACGTCGTAATGTGGTACTTGAGCAGATGCGTAAAGCGGGATATATCACAGAAGCCGAATGTGATTCTTTAAAAGCTCTTCCGTTGAAGTTGACTTATAATCGTGTAGACCACAAAGAAGGGTTGGCGACTTATTTCCGTGAGTATCTCCGTGGTGTAATGACCGCACCGAAGCCGGTGAAAAGTGATTATCGCGGTTGGCAAATGCAGAAGTTCTACGAAGATTCTCTTTCTTGGGAAACCAATCCGCTGTATGGCTGGTGTGCGAAAAACAAAAAGAAGGACGGAACAAATTATAATATCTATACTGATGGGTTGAAGATTTATACTACCATCAACTCACGTATGCAGCAATATGCTGAAGATGCTGTGAAAGAGCATTTGGGTGATTATCTGCAACCGGTATTCTTCAAGGAAAAAGAGGGTAGTAAGAATGCTCCTTATGCAAGGTCTTTGCCGGAAAAACGAGTAGAAGAATTGCTGACTAAGGCGATGAAGCAGACCGACCGTTACCGTCTGATGAAGGAAGCGGGAGCTTCGGAACAGGAGATTCGGAAAGCGTTCGACAAGCCGGAAGAAATGACTGTCTTTTCCTGGAAAGGGGATAAAGATACGATTATGAGCCCGATGGACTCTATCCGTTATTACAAGTCTTTCCTGCGTACAGGATTTATGTCGATGGATCCGATGAACGGACATGTGAAGGCTTATGTAGGCGGACCGAATTATGTATATTTCCAGTATGACATGGCTATGGTAGGACGCCGCCAGGTAGGATCTACTATCAAACCCTATCTGTATACACTGGCTATGGAGAATAATTTCTCTCCTTGTGACCAGGTGCGTCACGTAGAACAGACATTGATCGACGAGAATGGAACTCCGTGGTCACCGCGTAATGCTAACAACAAGCGTTATGGTGAAATGGTGACTTTAAAATGGGGACTGGCCAATTCAGACAACTGGATTTCTGCTTACCTGATGGGTAAACTGAATCCGTATAATTTGGTGAGACTTATTCATAGTTTCGGTGTACGTAATAAAGCTATCGACCCGGTTGTTTCACTTTGTCTCGGTCCTTGCGAAATCTCTGTCGGTGAAATGGTGAGTGCTTATACAGCTTTCGCTAATAAAGGTATTCGTGTAGCTCCGCTGTTTGTTACCCGTATTGAAGATAGTGACGGCAATGTGATTTCTACATTTGCACCACAGATGGAAGAGGTAATCAGCGTTTCGAGCGCTTACAAGATGCTGGTCATGCTTCGTGCCGTTATTAATGAAGGAACAGGTGGACGTGTCCGCCGTTATGGTATCACTGCCGATATGGGTGGAAAAACGGGAACGACCAATGACAACTCCGATGCCTGGTTTATGGGATTCACTCCCTCACTGGTATCCGGTTGCTGGGTAGGAGGTGACGAACGTGATATTCACTTCGGTAGAATGACTTATGGACAGGGAGCTGCTGCTGCACTGCCTATCTGGGCACTCTACATGAAGAAGGTATACGATGACCCGACTTTGGGATACGACCAGCAAGAAACGTTCAAACTTCCTCAGGGATTTGACCCTTGTGCCGGTTCGGAAACTCCGAATGGCGAAGTGGAAGAAATGGGGTTGGACGACTTGTTTAACTAAGCTTCTTCTCCTGCCATGCATAAGTGTATCATCTGCATTGGAAGTAACTACAACCGGAAGGAAAATCTGTTTTTTGCGCGGCAAAAGCTGGCGGATTTGTTTCCTTCCATTCGTTTCACGTCTGAGCAGGAAACGCAGCCTTTGTTTTTCCGGAGCCCGGCGTTATTTTCCAATCAGGTAGCACAGTTCTTTTCCGAAGCCGGGGAAGAGATGGTAAAGAAGGAGTTGAAAGCCATCGAGAAATCTGCCGGCCGTCGTCCGGAAGATAAGAAAGAAGAAATAGTTTGCCTGGATATTGATTTGCTCACTTTTGACGACAGGGTATTGAAACCTGAGGACTTGAAAAGGGAGTATATCGTGAAGGGATTAGAAGAATTAAAATAGATTCAGATATGAAATTTCTGGGAATAATACCTGCCCGTTATGCATCCACACGCTTCCCCGCGAAACCGTTGGCTATCCTGGGTGGAAAAACAGTGATACAACGTGTATATGAACAAGTAGCGGGCGTATTGGATGACGCTTATGTAGCTACTGACGACGAACGGATCGAAGCGGCTGTAAAAGCTTTCGGGGGCAAGGTGGTGATGACTTCTGTTCATCATAAAAGCGGTACGGACCGTTGCTACGAAGCTTGTAGCAAGATTGGTGGTGATTTTGATGTCGTTGTTAATATACAGGGTGACGAACCTTTTATCCAACCTTCGCAGCTGAATGCCGTAAAGGCTTGTTTTGAAGATCCGACTACGCAAATTGCAACATTGGTGAAACCTTTCACTGCCGATGAGCCGTTTGCCGTACTCGAAAATGTGAATTCACCGAAAGTGGTAGTCAATACTAACTGGAACGCACTTTACTTCAGTCGTTCTATTATCCCTTATCAGCGTAATGCCGAAAAGCAGGATTGGCTGAAAGGACATACCTATTATAAACATATCGGCCTGTATGCTTATCGCACGGAAGTGCTGAAAGAGATTACGGCTCTCCCGCAGTCTTCTCTTGAAATAGCCGAGTCGTTGGAACAGCTTCGTTGGCTGGAAAACGGGTATAAGATAAAGGTAGGTATCAGTGATGTGGAAACGATTGGTATTGACACTCCTCAGGACTTGGAACGTGCAGAGGAATTTTTGAAAAACAGAGGATAGTCTTATGGATCGCACGATACAACCTGAAATACAAACCCTGAAAAACTTCCGGATACTTACTCCTGTCCGGACTACTTTGCCGAATGGTATTCCGCTGACCGTTATCAATGCCGGTGAGCAGGATGTGGTACGTATGGATATACTTTTTGCCGGAGGTCGCTGGCAGCAGTCGCAGAAACTGCAAGCTTTGTTCACCAACCGGATGCTGCGTGAGGGGACTGCGAAATATACGGCGGCAACAATTGCCGAAAAACTGGATTATTATGGTTCGTGGCTCGAACTGTCCAGCTCTTCGGAATATGCTTATATCACAGTCTATTCGTTGAATAAGTATTTGGCGAAAACATTGGAGGTGGTGGAGTCCATGATTAAGGAACCGCTTTTCCCGGAAAAAGAACTGCGGACTATCCTGGATACGAATATCCAACAATATCTGGTCAATACTTCCAAAGTTGACTTCCTGGCACATCGCAGTCTGCTGAAATCTCTCTACGGAGAACAACATCCATGCGGAAAGATAGTGATGGAAGAAGATTACCATATTATCACTCCGGATGTACTTCGTGATTTCTATGAACGGCATTATCATTCGGGCAACTGCTTCATTTTTCTTTCCGGGAAGGTGACAGAAGATAGTATTCGCCGGGTGACGGATACTTTTGGTGTTCCGTTCGGACAATATCAATTACAGATGCCGAAATTAAGTTTTCCGTTTGCTGCTGTTCCTGAAAAGAGAATTTTTACAGAGCGTGAGGATGCGATGCAGAGTGCAGTGAAAATGGGATGTACCACTATCACTCGTGAACATCCGGATTATCCGAAATTGCGGGTACTGATGACTTTGTTCGGTGGTTATTTCGGTAGTCGCCTGATGTCTAATATCCGCGAAGAAAAAGGATATACCTATGGGATTTCGGCAGGTATCATGTTCTATCCTGATAGCGGGACGCTGCTTGTTTCCACGGAAACGGACAATGAATATGTGGAACCGCTGATACAGGAAGTGTATCACGAAATTGACCGTCTGCATCAGGAACCTGTGTCTATGGAAGAACTGACAATGGTGCGCAACTATATGCTGGGCGAAATGTGCCGGAGCTATGAGTCACCTTTCTCGCTTTCGGATGCATGGATATTTATAGCTACTTCCGGTCTGACTGACGATTACTTTTCTGATTCCCTGCATGCTGTGAATGAGATTACACCTGCAGAGATACAGGATTTGGCACAGCGCTATTTATGCAAAGAGACATTAAAAGAGGTCATCGCAGGTAAAAAGTTGTCATAATTTGCTTTCCGGTAGGGGAATGTATGGGAGAGAAATTGTATCTTTGTCCAAATTGTAAATCTAAAAAAGAGTAACTACTAAAATAAATGAGGAAATATCTATATACTACACTTTTATTGGCTCTCCTTGCACAAGCGGGAGCGATGGCACAAGAAAATGAAGGAAAAAAAAGCGGATTTTTCGGGAAAATCAAAGATACATTCTCTACTGAAATAAAGATTGGCAACTATACTTTCAAAGATGGTAGTGTCTATACTGGTGAAATGAAAGGACGTAAACCGAATGGAAAAGGGAAAACAGTCTTTAAGAACGGTGATGTCTACGAAGGGGAGTACGTGAAGGGAAAACGTGAAGGCTACGGCATTTATATGTTTCCCGACGGTGAAAAGTATGAAGGACAATGGTTTCAAGACCAGCAGCACGGAAAAGGTATCTATTATTTTATGAATAATAACCGTTATGACGGTATGTGGTTTCAGGATTACCAGCATGGTGAAGGAACGATGTATTATCACAACGGTGACTTGTATGTAGGCAACTGGGTTAATGATAAACGCGAAGGCAAAGGTACTTATACCTGGGCGAACGGCGCAAAATATAGTGGTCACTGGAAGAACGACAAGAAGAACGGCAAAGGTACCATGAATTGGGATGATGGCTGTAAGTATGACGGTGATTGGAAAGACGATGTCCGCCATGGTAAAGGGGTCTTTGAATATACCAACGGCGATAAATACGATGGTGACTGGGCGGATGACATTCAACATGGAAAAGGTACGTACTTCTTCCACACGGGTGATCGTTATGAGGGTTCTTATCTTTTAGGTGAACGTACCGGCACGGGTGTTTACTATCACGCGAACGGTGATAAATATGTAGGAAACTTCAAGGATGGTATGCAGGACGGCAAAGGTACTTTCACGTGGTCGAACGGTGCTGTGTACGAAGGTTCTTGGAAAAACAACAAACGTGACGGAAAGGGTATCTACAAATGGAGCAATGGCGACGTTTACGATGGTGACTGGAAAGATAATCGTCCGAACGGGCAGGGTACTTTAAAGACTGTCGCAGGTATGCAATATAAAGGTGGTTTCGTTGACGGACTGGAAGAAGGACAAGGTGTGCAAGTCGACAAGGATGGCAACCGCTTCGACGGTTTCTTCAAACAGGGAAAAAAGGACGGTCCGTTTGTGGAAACGGATAAGGACGGAAAGGTTATTAAAAAAGGAACCTATAAGTTAGGAAGACTTCAATAAAAAGATAGAGATACTAAAAAGAAAACGGTGAACAAATTGCGTAGTGCAATATTTGTTCACCGTTTTTTTTAACGATATTGATTCGTTTAGATTATGTATTGTGAGCTGATTGACTCGTTATTCATAACGCGTTTGATAGTTTCAGCAAACATATCGGCAATACTTAACTGTTTTACTTTTGCGCATTTCTTAGCGTAAGGGATACTGTCGGTAAATACCATTTCAGTCAGACCGGACTCTTGTACACGGAAAGAAGCAGGATCGGACATTACACAGTGACTGGCGATAGCCCGTACAGATGCTGCGCCGGCTTCTAGCATGATGTTGGCAGCTTTAGTGATTGTCCCTGCTGTATCTACGATATCGTCAATCAGTACAACGTTCTTGTTGCTCACGTCACCGATGATTTGCATGGAAGCAACTTCATTTGCTTTTTCACGTGATTTGTTACAGAGTACCAATGGCACACCGAGATATTTGGAGAAAGTACTGGCGCGTTTTGAACCGCCTACGTCCGGTGTAGCAATCACCAGATTTTCCAGGTTTAATGACTGGATGTAGGGGAGGAATACGGCTGATGCATACAGGTGATCTACGGGAATGTTGAAGAATCCCTGAATCTGGTCTGCATGCAAGTCCATGGTAATCAGTCGGTCGATACCTGCCACAGAAAGCAGATCGGCTACCAACTTAGCTCCGATAGATACACGAGGTTTGTCTTTTCTGTCCTGACGGGCCCATCCGAAATAGGGGACTACGGCTACAACGCTCTTTGCAGATGCACGTTTTGCAGCATCGACCATCAGGAGAAGTTCCATTAAGTTGTCTGAGTTAGGGAAAGTGGATTGAACCAGGAATACATGTGCGCCACGAATTGACTCCTCATATGAAACCGCAAATTCACCATCGGCAAAATGCGTAATGTTCATATTTCCCAGAGGACAATCCAGGCTTGCGCAGATTTTTTCTGCAAGATATCTCGAGTTCGTTCCCGAGAATACCATAAAGGGTGCTTTTTCGCTCATTTTGTAATAGATGTTTTACCTATTTGTTAATTTGCCTGCAAAGGTAGGAATTTCTCTTATTATTTAGAAGGACTTATTGTATAAAAAATATTTTTCTCTCCAACTTATCGGAAATATTTGTAGATTTGCAATAAATAATGGGGAATATCCATTATCCGTCGTTAATTATCCGATAATAAAATGAGTTCACGCTTTCCTCTATATATAATAGGCGTAGTGTTGTTCGCCTCTTTTTTCTCGTGCACTGATATGGTGCCGACTAAAGAAGTGCGTCTGATTGATTCACTGAACGGGAAAGCGTATGCTTTTCGTTACCGGAATCTCGATTCTTCTTATAGATATGCTGAACAGGCTTATCGTAAGGTTAACTTATATAAGTCGGGGAAAGCCGAGGCATCCAACAATCTGGGATTCTGGGCTTACATGAACATGGATTTCGACCGTGCCGAAGCCTTGCACAAAGAGGTGTACAAACTGACCAAGAATGAGCTCGAACTACTGATTGCCGACATCGGACTGATGAAAATCTGTCAGCGGACGGCTATGAACAAGGAGTTTTATGATTACCGGAACAGTGCACTGAAACGCATGAAGCGTATCCGTGAAGAAAGCGACCTGTTTGCCGACCGTCACGAGAAGCTTCGGCTGGATTATGCTTTTACAGAATTTTTCATCGTTTCTTCTATTTATTATTATTATCTTCAGCAACGTCAGGAAGCGATTGCTTCGCTTAATCAGATACCGGAAGATGAAGCATTGGCAGATACGAACCAATTGCTTTATTATCATTATCTCAAAGGTTCAGCTTCTTTGGTGGAAGCCGGTAAACCGGAAGATAGGAAGCTCCGCGAGTTCGACCACCTTTATTATACTTGGCGGACGGCAGTTCAGAGCAATCATCTCTATTTTGAAGGAAATGGTCTGCAAGGGCTTGCCAACCTAATGATTGCTCCCAATGACTTCGATTTCTTTCAGGTGAGACGGGGACATGCGTTAGACCAGTTCGGCTTTTCGATAGATTCGCTTTTACCTTTGCGTCTGGCACAGCTTGCGCTTGAAAAGTTCCGTGAATACGATGATTTATATCAGATTGCCGGGGCGTATGTCTCTATCGGCAAATATCTGAATACACACGGGCGATATTCGGAAGCGTTGGATACGCTTACGAAGGCATTGGATTGTGTGAATCGCCATCATATGCTCTATTATCACCATGAGGCAGATACACTGGATAAGCTATATACGTTTGCCGAAGGAGATACAACCTATACGGGAGTGCCGTGGATTACGCAGGAGAATGTAAAGACTGTACCCGAATGGATTTCGAGAATCCGGGAACAATTGAGCGTATCGTATGCGGGATTAGGAATGAAATATGCTTCTGATTACAACCGGAATATTTATCTGGATATTCTAAACTTTACCCGTCAGGATAAGGAACTGGAGAGTCGTTATGTTTCATTGGAAGCCGGTTCGCGGCAGATGACACTTGTGCTTTCTTTGGTGATTGTCGGATTGGTGCTGGTAGTTATTCTTTGGTGGTTCTTCAACAAGCGTTCCAAGATAAGGAATCAGATTGATGTGGAACGTCTGCAACAGATTTTGGGGCTTTGCAGGGATATTACTTCTTCCATTCCAATGAATGTTCCGTTGATTCAGGAAGGAATAGACAATCTGTTCGGTAAGGGTAGGATGAGACTGGATATTCCCGAGGAGGGAAAAGTGGCGCTTGTTCCTGCGCATAGATTGAGTCGTGATGAAAAGGCTTTGGTGCATGTGCTTGAACCTTATATTATTTGGGCGGCGGACAATGAACAGATGGTGGAAGCATTGAGCGACGAACGGATGCAGTTGGAAAAACAACGGTATATCTATGAGCAGCATATTGCGGGAAACAAGCGTCAGAATCTGATAAAAAAGGCTTGTATGGCTATTGTGAATGGTATCAATCCTTATATAGACCGTATTCTGAATGAGGTGCACAAGCTTACGGAGAAGGGATATATTGATGATGAAAAGATAAAGAAGGAGAAGTATCAGTACATTGATGAACTGGTAACTACTATTAATGAGTATAACGATATTCTGGCTCTGTGGATCAAGATGAAGCAAGGAACGTTGAGCCTGAATATCGAAACGTTCAGTCTTGACGAGTTGTTTGAATTGTTGGGAAAAGGACGGCGTGCCTTTGAGATGAAAAAACAGACGTTGGAGATTGAGCCGACTACTGTTATGGTGAAGGCAGACCGGGCGCTGACTCTGTTTATGATTAATACGCTGGCGGAGAATGCCCGTAAATATACTCCGGAAGGAGGAATTGTCAAGGTCTATGCACATACTACGGATACGTATGTGGAGATTTCCGTGGAAGATGACGGACACGGCATTTCGGAGGAAGATGTGGCGCGTATTATTGGTGAGAAAGTATATGATTCGCGGGTGATAGGAATAAAGAATGCGGAGAATCCCGACGAATTGAAAGAAAATAAAGGCAGTGGTTTCGGACTGATGAACTGTAAGGGAATCATTGAGAAATATAAGAAAACGAATGAACTCTTCCGGGTATGTACCTTTGATGTGGAGAGTGAATTGGGAAAGGGAAGCCGTTTTTATTTCCGTTTGCCTTTGGGAGTGCGTAAGGTAATTGGCGTATTGCTTTGCCTGTTGCTTCCTATGGGAATGGTGTCTTGCCTGCATGACCCGATTCCACCTATGTCGCAGGTGGGAGATTCGATAGTGGTAGTTACTGATTCTGCTTATGAAGACTTGCTGGATGCAGCGTCGGACTATGCCAATGCGGCATATTTTGCCAATGTGGATGAAAATTACGAGCTTGCCTTGCAGTATGTGGACTCTGCCATGTCGTTGCTGAATGAGCATTATGAAAAGTATGCGCGTCCGGAAAGTCCGCATCGTTATATGAAACTTGTAGGCACAGGAATACCTGCTGAAGTCAGTTGGTGGAATGAATTATTTGATTCGGATTATCATGTGATTCTGGATATAAGAAATGAAGCGGCGGTCGCTTTCCTGGCTTTGAAGCAACTGGATGGGTACAGTTATAATAATTCGGCTTTTACGGATTTGTATAAGTTGCAGGGGGAAGACCAGACATTGGAAGCATATTGCAGGCAGTTGGAGCGCTCGAATACTAATAAGACGGTGGGGATTATCCTATGCTTTGTCTTGTTGGTTGTTTCTTTGGTTGGTTATTATTTTCTGTATATGCGGAAGCTGTTACAGAATCGGCTGAACCTCGAACAGGTGCTTGAAATAAATCAGAAAGTATTTGCGGCATCTATAGTCAGACTGCAGGAGCAAGAGGATGCGGAAGCGCTTCAACGTGAGGAGAGTACGCTCAAAGAAATTCCGCAGCGTATTGTGAATGAAGCATTCGGTTCGGTGAATGAATTATTGACGATTGACCGGATGGGAATCGCAGTGTATAATGAAACGACGCATCGGCTGGAATATGCTTCGCGTCCCGGGCAGGAAATGCCGGAAATGGTGCAACAGTGTTTTGACTCCGGCGAGTATCTTGCCGACCAACATCTTTTGGCTATCCCATTGAAAGTGGAAGCAGGAGGAGAGCATCAATGTGTCGGCGTATTGTATCTGGAGCGCCGGGAAGGTTCGGAACAGGAAACTGACCGTTTGCTCTTTGAACTGGTGGCGCGTTATGTGGCTATTGTGGTATTTAACGCGGTAGTGAAACTGGCTACGAAATACAGGGATATTGAGTCGGCGCATGAAGAAACGCGTCGGGCTTCCTGGGAAGACAGTATGCTGCATGTACAGAATATGGTGCTTGACAACTGTCTGTCTACGATTAAACATGAAACGATTTATTATCCGAATAAAATCAAGCAGATTGTAGGACGACTGAATACGCTGAGTCTTTCGGAAAAGGAAGAGCGCGAAGCAGTGGAGACTATGACTGAACTGATTGAATATTATAAGGGC
Organism: Bacteroides faecium; assembly: GCF_012113595.1. NCBI lineage: Bacteria > Pseudomonadati > Bacteroidota > Bacteroidia > Bacteroidales > Bacteroidaceae > Bacteroides > Bacteroides faecium. The sequence continues at coordinate 5,072,896 of NZ_CP050831.1, read as the reverse complement.
ATATTTACTATCTTGAGTTCGTGTGCTTCCCGTCAGTTGGAAGAGGTTACTTTCCGGCGGACGGTGATTCCGGTGCAGGAGCTTTTTGATGCTGCCGGAAAATATTTCAAGAAGATGATGAAGAACCGGACGGAGAGGATGGAACTGGAGATGGAACCGATAGAAGCGAAGGTGATAGGAGACGTGAACCAGTTGCGTTTTCTATTAGAAAATCTGATTGACGAAGCGTTGACGGTTCGTCAAGATGGCGTATTGCGTTTGCAGGTTCGCAAGGATGATGGATATATTCGTTTCCTCTTTACGGATACGAGACGTGAAAGGAGTGTAGAGGAACTGAATCAGTTGTTCTACCCGAATTTGGCACGCATGACTTCCGGTGAGAAAGGGGAGTTGCGGGGTACGGAATATTTGGTGTGCAAGCAGATTATCCGTGACCATGACGAATTTGCGGGACGCAGGGGATGCCGCATTAACGCCGAGCCTGCTGCGGGTGGAGGATTTACGGTTTATTTCACTGTTCCGCGCAGATAAAAAAGAGAACACATAAAAGTTATTAGATAAGGAAATGGAAGAACAGAAGTTTAAAGTTATTATTGTAGAGGATGTAAAACTGGAGTTGAAAGGTACGGAAGAGATATTCCGTCACGAAATACCGAATGCGGAAGTGATCGGTACTGCCATGACCGAGAGTGAATTTTGGCCGTTGATGGAGGCACAGCTTCCTGACTTGGTATTGCTGGATTTGGGACTGGGTGGTTCTACTACTATCGGGGTGGATATTTGCCGGAATATATTCAAACGCTATAAAGATGTCCACGTACTGATTTTCACCGGTGAAATATTGAATGAAAAGTTATGGGTGGATGTACTGAATGCCGGTGCCGACGGAATTATCCTCAAGACGGGAGAATTACTGACCAAAACAGATGTACAGGCTGTGATGGACGGTAAGAAACTGGTTTTCAACTATCCGATTTTGGAAAAGATTGTAGAGCGTTTCAAAAAGTCAGTTGCCAATGATGCGAAGCGTCAGGAAGCAGTAATCAGCTATGATATCGATGAATATGACGAGCGTTTTCTCCGCCATCTGGCATTGGGATACACGAAAGAGATGATTGCGAACCTGAAAGGTATGCCTTTTGGTGTGAAATCATTGGAAAAAAGGCAAAACGACCTTATCGGACGTCTCTTTCCAAATGGAGAAAGAGTAGGAGTGAATGCTACCCGATTGGCTGTTCGTGCTTTGGAATTGCGCATTATTGATTTGGATAATTTGGAAGCTGACGAGGAATAGACAAAGGGAAACTGACGAAGAACAAACCTGAAAAGCGATGAAGACAAAATGGCGCATGCCCCATCCTGCAACGATGTTCATGCTACTGACAATGGCAGTGGTCTTTCTTTCATGGATATGTGATATCTATGGATTGAAGGTGACATTGCCACAGACCGGTGAAGATATTCGTGTACAAAGCCTGCTGAGTCCGGAAGGAATTCGCTGGTGGTTGAGGAACGCTATCAAGAACTTTACAGGGTTTGCTCCGTTGGGCATGGTGATTATTGCCATGTTCGGATTGGGAGTTGCCCAACACTCCGGTTTTATTGATGCATGTATCCGTATGGGGGTGGGCAACCGCAAGGAGAAGAGGAAAATTATCTTGTGGGTGATTGTTCTAGGATTATTGTCGAATGCTATTGGTGACGGTGGATATATTATCTTATTGCCTATTGCCGCTATGCTGTTTCAGTGGGTGGGAATTCATCCGATTGCGGGGATTGTGACGGCTTATGTCTCCGTTGCCTGCGGGTATAGTGCCAATATTGTGTTGAGTACGATGGACCCGTTGCTGGCTCATACCACACAGGAGGCAGCGTTGGCTCAAACGGGCTATCAGGGAAATACGGAACCTCTTTGCAATTACTTCTTCATGAGTGCTTCTACGATAGTAATTACTGCCATTGTTTACTGGGTGACTCAAAAATGGCTTCTTCCCAGATTGGGTAAATATGAAGGAAGTGTGAAGGTGGAAGCCTATCGTCCCCTGTCCCGTAAAGAGAGACGTGCGATTATGATTTCTATTATGGTGGCGGCTGTCTATGTAGCTCTTGTTTTATGGCTTACTTTTTCCTCTTACGGAATTCTGCGGGGTGTGAATGGAGGTTTGATGCATTCACCTTTCATTGCCGGTATTTTGTTTCTTCTATCTTTGGGAGCGGGCATTACGGGGATGGCGTATGGCTTTAGTTCCGGTCGCTATCGCACAGACAATGATGTGATTGAAGGGTTGACGCAGCCCATGAAACTTCTAGGCGTCTATTTCGTAATTGCTTTCTTTGCCGCTCAGATGTTCGCCTGTTTCGAGTATTCTCATTTGGACAAATGTCTTGCCATAATGGGTGCCGAGTTGGTTTCTTCCTTTGAACCGGCTCCATTGGCAGCTTTGGTCTTATTTATCTTGTTCACGGCATTTATCAATCTGATTATGGTATCTGCCACTTCCAAATGGGCTTTCATGTCTTTCATCTTTATCCCGATGTTTGCGCAGATGGGAATATCGCCGGACGTAGCACAATGTGCTTTCCGTATTGGAGATAGCTCGACAAATGCCATTACTCCTTTCTTATTTTATATGCCTTTGGTGCTGACTTATATGCGGCAGTATGATAAGCAGATTACGTATGGTACATTACTTAAATATACCTGGAGATATTCATTGGCTATCTTGTTTGCCTGGACATTACTGTTTATCGTTTGGTATTTGCTGAAAATACCGGTGGGTTTATAATACAAAGATAGATTGCAAAGTTCCGGTTTCATCAGCCGGAATTTTTTATTTCTGAATTATTCGCTATATTTGTAATCGTTCCTTTAAGAAAAACAACGAATGAATCTACCGGAAGTCTCTGAAAAGCTAATAGAGCAATTAAATCATGGTAATATTAAGGCTTTTGATAAAATCTATCATACGTACTATCTGTACTTGTGTGCAATAGCTGTTTATTATGTACATGACAAACGGGTGGCCGGAGAAATTGTGAATGATGTTTTTGTTTCTTTTTGGCAGAATCGTCATCATATTACTCATCCGCCGCTTCCATATTTGAGGCGTGCCATCCAGAATGCAAGTGTCAGCTATCTCCGTTCTTCTTATTTTAATGAGAAACTGATGACGGAGCAGATGGAAGAGATATGGGCTTTTCTCGAAAATCATATTCTTTCTTCTGATAATCCTCTGCAGGCTTTGGAACATAGCGAAATGAATACAATGATTATGAAGAAAGTTGAAGAACTTCCTGCCAAATGCCGTGCTATATTTAAGGCAAGCCTATATGAAGGAAAATCGTATAGTGAGATTGCAGAGGAACAGAATATCAATGTCGCGACTGTAAGAGTACAGATGAAAATAGCATTGACTAAGTTGCGCGAATCACTTGGTATACCGTATATGATAGCAATTTTGATGTTTCTCTAAAAAAAATCGCATTTCTTTTAAACGTATTTTTTTCTTTTGCGTATATAGTTATATACACCCATAGAAATAATACGCTTTATGAATAAGTTTTATGATATAGAAGAGTTGGAATTACGGATTAGTAATTACTTGTCCGGTAGTTGCACGGAGAAAGAAAAAGAAACTCTACTTGCCTTTTTGGCGTCCAATGAGGATGCTGCCAACACCTTTCGGGAAATGTCTGCCGTATGGGCTGTCTCTTCTGTTCCCGCATTCGCAAAGAATGAGGATACTAATTTATTGCATATAAAAGAAGAAATTGCGGCTTCTGAAGTGAAAACTATCCGGACACGAAAGTTGGTACCTGTTTGGCTGAAGGTGGCTGCCGCTATTATTTTGTTGTTAGGATGTAATTATTTCTGGTACACTTATACCGAAAATCTTACGGAAGTATATACCAAAGCGGATTCTCCTTATGAAATCAAGGTACCTGCCGGTTCGCGGACGAATATTGTGCTTCCCGATGGAACGGAGGTTTCGCTGAATGCAGGTTCTGTTTTGCGTTATTACCGGGGCTTCGGTATTCGTGAACGTGATGTCACTTTAGATGGTGAAGGATACTTTAAGGTAGCGAAAAATGAGAAAATTCCTTTCTTTGTGAATACGAATGGTGTACAAGTGCGGGTAGTGGGAACTGTATTCAATGTCCGTGCTTATGATGACGATGACTATGTGATGGTATCACTGTTGGAAGGTCGTGTCAATTTATCCGCTTTGTCCGGCTCTGCGATGAAGTTATTCCCTAGCGAACAGGCTTTGTATAATAAGAATACGGGACGTATGGAAAAGATGAAATCGAATGCAAGTACCGCCTGCGACTGGCTGGATGGTGGCTTGACCTTTGAGAATGTCTCGTTTGCGGATATTGCACATCGACTGGAACGTAAATTCCAGGTGAAGATTAGAATTGAAAGTGAACGTCTGAGTGAGGAACATTTCTCAGGATGCTTCAACAGTAATCAGAGTATCGATGATATATTGGAAGAAATCAACGTTGAAAAGCAATATACATGGAAAGTGAGTGGTGACACAATCTTTATAACGGATAAAAAAAGGAGGTAAAATAAAAGAAAATATAGGATATGATTGGGAACATGACCGGTAGATATACGGGCGGTTCGTCGATATATAGAAAGATATTAGTTAACCTTTAATAGTGAAAAATATGAGATTAATAGTAAAGAAGATATTATTAATGCTTCTGCTTTTGTCTATCGGAAACGTTTTGGCTGGCTATCAACTGTCAGCGCAGGAACAAAGCAAGAGATTCAACGTAAAAGTGGATAACGTTACTTTAAAAGAAGCCATCGAGGTCATAAAGAAGTCCGGAAACTATTCTTTCCTGATTCGCAATAATGACATTGATCTGAATAGAAAGGTTTCTGTAGATATAAGTAACGGTACGATTAATGATGTAATGGGACAGTTGCTGACAGGTATGAACGTCAGTTATGAAGTGAACGGAAGCAGAATAATCATGTTCCATGCAGTAACTCCTCAGAATGAACAGGAAAAATCATTTCTTTTGAAAGGTCGGATTACCGATCCTACGGGGGAGGGAGTGATTGGCGCGAATGTGAAAGTGCTGAATTCTACAGAAGGTACAATTACGGATATGGACGGTAATTTCTCATTGATGGTTACCTTGAATGCCCGGCTATCTGTTTCTTATATCGGATATGCTACTCAGGAAGTGACGGTGAAAGATCAGCGTCCTATGAGTGTAACCCTGAAAGAAGATACCCGTTTGATAGACGAAGTAGTGGTTGTCGGTTACGGTGTGCAAAAGAAGGCGAACCTGACAGGCGCGGTTAGTAGTGTGAAGATGGATGATGTATTGGGTGACCGTCCGGTAGTTTCCGTTAGTGATGCTTTGAAAGGAGCGATGCCCGGTTTACAGATTACCGGTAATTCAGGAAGACCCGGTGAAGAAATGAGTTTCAATATCCGTGGTGTCAACAGCCTGGATAAGAATGGAAAACCGCTGGTACTGGTGGATAACGTGGAGATGGATATTAATATGCTCGACCCGAACGACATCGAATCGGTAACGGTTCTGAAAGATGCAGCCTCTTCTGCTATTTATGGGGCTCGTGCAGCGTTTGGTGTGATTTTGATTACTACCAAGAAAGGCTCGGACGCCACTAAGCTTTCTATCAATTATTCAAATAACTTCTCATTTAGCAGACCTGCCAATATGCCGCACAAGGCTACTCCACTTCAAACGGTGCAAGCTTATAAAGATATGGGAACAATCAATTATCAAAGCGGGCAGAACGTGGATACCTGGCTGGACTTATTGAAGGAATATAATGCCAATCCGTCTGCTTATCCGGATGGTTATGCGATGGTAGACGGACTTCGGTATAGCTTGGCGGAAACAGACCTTTTCGATGATATGATGGAGACAGGCTTCCAGCAAACTCACAATATCTCGGTAGGTGGTGGTACGAAAGATATTTCTTATCGTTTCTCTTTCGGTATGGTAAATGAGAATGGTGTATTGAACTCGGATAAGGATACGTATAAACGATATAATGTTTCTTCTTATCTTCGTTCGGATGTGTTCTCGTGGATTACTCCTGAGCTGGATATAAAATACACGAACTCCAACTCTTCATTACCTGAAACTTCCGGAGGATATGGAATATGGGGAGCAGCGGTAGCATTTCCTTCTTATTTTCCTACCGGAACAATGAATATTGACGGTGAAGATTTGCCGATTAATACTCCCCGTAATTTGATTAATCTGGCATATCCGACAACTATTCAAAAGAATAATCTTCGTATTTTCGGAAAAGTGACGATTACTCCTATGAAGAACGTGAAATTGATAGGTGAATATACATTCAATCATCTAAGCAATGAGAAAACAAAGTTTGATAAAAAATTCTACTATGCCCATGGAGGTAATTTTGTAAAAGAGGTTTCTACGGCAAATTCCAAGTACGAATATTCCAATGGTATTACCGATTATAATGCATTGAACTTCTATGCTAATTATAGCAATTCGTGGGGCAAGCATGATGTCACTGTAATGGGAGGTTTCAATCAGGAAAGTAGTGATTACCGGTATGCTGAAATGTTACGCATGAATATGATTAATGAGGATCTGCCTTCTATTTCACAGGCGACAGGGGATTATTTTGCTAAGGATAAATTCGAGCGTTATACAGTAAGGGGCTTGTTCTATCGTATCAACTATTCGTTTGCCGGCAAATATTTGCTTGAAACGAACGGACGCTATGACGGTTCTTCCAAATTCCCAAAGAATAGCCGTTTTGGTTTCTTCCCTTCGGTTTCTGCCGGATGGCGTATCAGTGAAGAAGCATTTATGCAACCGCTGAACACTGTTTTGTCTAACCTGAAGTTGCGTGGCTCCTGGGGTAATATTGGTAATCAGAGTATCACTCCTTATGCATATATTCCCGGTATGGATGCCGAACAAGCTTATTGGACTGTCTCCGGTATCAAAGTGACGACGCTGAAACCCGCTTCTTTGGTGAGCAATAGCTTTACGTGGGAAAAGGTGACGACCATTGATATTGGTTTTGACCTGGGATTATTGGATAACAGGCTGAATATGGTGTTTGATTGGTATCGCAGAGATACAAAGGGCATGCTTGCTCCGGGGGCTGAACTTCCGGGTGTATTAGGTGCAAGTGCTCCTTTGCAGAATACGGCTGACCTTCGTTCCAAAGGTTGGGAAATTTCAGTAGATTGGAACGACCGGATAGGAAAAGTGAAATACAATCTGGGATTCAATCTTTATGATGCAAAGACTAAAATCACCAAATACAACAATGAAACAGGTTTGTTCGGTAAAGATAAAAATGATAAGGATACCTATCGTGTAGGAATGGAATTAGGTGAAATCTGGGGATATGTTACCGACCGTTTGTACACTGTGGATGATTTCGATGAGAATGGAAAACTGAAGCCTGGCATTGCTAAAGTAGAAGAATATAATCCGAATCCGGGGGACATATTGTATAAGGATTTAGATGGAAATGGCATCATCAACAGTGGTACGAGTACGACAAAAGACCCGGGCGACCGTAAGATTATAGGTAATAACACACGTCGTTATCAATATGGTATTCATGGTAGTGCAAGTTGGAACGGATTCTCACTGTCTTTCCTGTTGCAAGGAGTAGGAAAACGGGACTTATGGGTTATGAATGACTTGTTCTATCCGCATTATGACGCCTGGACTACTGTTTATGATTCACAATTGAATTATTGGACTCCGGAGCATACGGATAGCTATTTCCCACGTATCTATGAGAAAGCTGCCGGAAATACTGCCGCTAATACACGTGTTCAAACCCGCTATTTACAAGATGGATCATATTTGAGTATTCGCAATATAACGCTTTCTTATAATTTCCCGTCCAAGTGGATGAATAAGATTGGGGTTAATAATCTGGCAGTATTCTTTAGCGGTGAGAATCTTTATACATTCGATCATCTTCCGAAGGGACTCGATCCGGAACGTTCTGTTACGGATGATTTGGGGCAGCGCGGTTTTACCTATCCGTATATGAGACAGTATTCGTTTGGTATAAACGTTTCATTCTGATTGTATTACAACTTAAAGAATAATTGTTATGAGTAAATATATACTATGTGTAAGCGTTAGTCTTTGTTTGTTGGTGTCGTCTTGCTTGAATGACGAATTCCTGGAAGTTTATCCGAAGGGACAGCAAACAGAAGGTTCAGTCTTCACTACCAATGATAATTTTAAAACGTATGCATGGGGACTGTATAATGTATTTTTCGGATATACGTATGATACGGGGCAGACGGATGAAATATTCCGTGGCGATTTCGAATCGGATAATATGATAAAAGGATTGGCAGGATATGAAGGGCAGTGGGCGTATCGTAAAGCAAAAGCTACGGATGAATCCAAAGATTGGGATTATGATTATATTCGTCGTGTCAACCTGATGCTTGATAATATTGATAATTCGGAAATGAATGAAACCGAGAAGGAGCATTGGAGAAGTGTAGGATGTTTTTTCCGTTCTTATAAGTATTTTCAGATGCTTTCCAAGTTTGGTGGTATTCCCTGGGTGGAACATGCTCTGACGGAAGAGAGTCCGGAACTTTATGGAAAGCGGGATACCCGTGATTTGGTGGCTTCCAATATCCTTTCCAATCTGAAATATGCGGAAGAACATATCGGTAGTGATATTTTGGTTGATGGGAAAAATACAATCAATGTATATGTGGTGAAGGCTCTCATCTCCCGTTTTGCCTTGTTTGAAGGCACTTGGAGAAAGTATCATGGTTTGCCGGATGCGGATACGTATTTAAAGGAATGTGCCCGTGCTGCCGGAGATGTGATAGAAGAGTATCCCGACGTACATCCCCGATATGACGAATTGTTTAATTCGGAGACATTGGACGGAGTGGCAGGAATTCTTTTGTATAAAGCTTATGAAACCGGGCAATTGATGCATGGCCTGACTCGTATGGTACGTACCGGTGAGTCTAATATTGAAGCAACAAAGGATGCGGTAGATAGTTATTTATGCAAGGACGGTCGACCTGTCAGTACGACAACAAGTAATTATGGCGGTGATAAGAATATCTACGGGCAGTTTCGTGACCGTGATTATCGTTTGTATCTCACGATATGTCCTCCCTATATGGTAAAGAAGGACAAAGGTCCGAGTACACCTGAATGGCAATATACGGATAATGCGGAAGATAGGGAATTTATGGATCTTATGGCTACGATTTCCGGTGAGACTTATCATCGTTTGCCGTCTTCCAACTTTAAAGGATTTACAGTTCAGGGACAGCCACACTTTAAAAATATGAATTGGGGACAGGGATGGAATGCTTCTCAAATGGGATTTTGGGTTTGGAAATATTATAATACACATACGGTGGCAACCAATGCTAACGGTGTAAATACAACAGATGCCCCGTTGTTCCGTGTAGGTGAAGTGATGGTGAACTATGCCGAAGCTATGTGCGAACTGGGCAAACTTGACCAGCCTGCCGCTGACAGGTCAATCAATAAACTGCGCTCAAGAGCCGGTGTTGATAAAATGATTGTGGATGATATTAATGACGATTTTGATACGGCTCGTGATCCTTCCGTTCCTGCTCTTTTATGGGAAGTACGCAGAGAGAGACGCGTGGAGTTGATGGGCGAAGGTTTTCGTTTGGATGATTTGCGTAGATGGAAGAAAGGGGAGTATGTCAATAAACAAGCATTGGGCGCATATGTGACAGAAGCTTCTGCTAAGAAGCTGAAAGTGACGGGCGGAATAGGTGCTGATGACGGTTATGTTTATTTCTACGATGCTCCGCTTGGATGGCAGGAACATTATTATCTGTATCCGTTGCCCTTGAAGCAATTGGCTCTGAATACGAATTTGGAACAGAATCCGGTATGGACTAAGTGATATTAAGTTAATAATATATACAAGACCTGTGATATTTTAGTATATTGCAGGTCTTTAAAATTTAAAGTGTAAAATGAAGAATAGATTCCCGATAAAATACACGCTTCTTTGTGGAACGGCTTGTTGTTTCTCCTCTATGATGCGGGCACAGCAGGATGTATCTCAGATGAATGTCCTTTTTATAATGGCGGATGATATGCGCCCCGAACTGGGGTGTTATGGAGTAAAGGAGGTAAAGACACCAAATATGGATCGTTTGGCTGCAAGCGGTGTCTTGTTTCAAAATGCTTATTGCAATATTCCTGTGAGCGGAGCATCCCGTGCCAGTTTATTGACAGGTGTATATCCCCAATATCCGAACCGCTTTATCAGTTTCTCGGCTTATGCCAGCAAAGATTGTCCCGATGCGATACCTATTTCAGGATGGTTTACCCGAAATGGTTATCATACCGTTTCGGATGGAAAAGTATTTCATCATATGAGTGACCATGCAGATTCATGGAGCGAGCCGCCTTATCGAAATCATCCGGACGGATATGACGTGTATTGGGCGGAATATAACAAATGGGAACTTTGGATGAATTCGGAATCTGGAAAGACTATTAATCCGAAAACGATGCGCGGACCTTTTTGTGAGTCGGCAGAGGTGCCTGACACTGCCTATGATGATGGCAAACTGGCGAATCGGGCTATTCGTGACTTGAAACGTATGAAGGATACGGGCAAGCCTTTTTTTCTGGCTTGCGGTTTTTGGAAACCTCATTTACCATTCAATGCTCCGAAGAAATATTGGGATTTATATAAGCGTGAAGAAATTCCTTTGGCTGCCAATCGTTTCAGACCCGAAGAATTACCCGAACAGGTTCGTAATTCGACTGAAATATATGCTTATGCGCGGGTTACAGATACGAGCGATATTGATTTCCAGCGAGAAGTGAAGCATGGATATTATGCTTGTTTGAGCTATGTGGACGCACAAATCGGAAAAGTGTTGGATGCGCTGGACGAACTGGGATTATCTGATAATACAATCGTTGTTTTGTTAGGGGATCATGGTTGGAATTTAGGGGAACATAATTTTGTAGGAAAACATAATCTGATGAATACTTCCACTCATGTTCCGCTGATTATCCGTGTGCCGGGAATGAAAAAGGGAAAGACAAAATCTATGGTGGAGTTTGTTGATTTATACCCGACTTTATGCGAGCTCTGCAAACTTCCTGTGCCTGGTAAGCAACTGAGCGGGCAAAGTTTTGCCGGAGTTTTCAGAAACCTGAAAGCTAAGACTAAAGATGAAGTTTATATTCAATGGGAGGGTGGAGATAATGCTGTTGACCAGCGATATAGTTATGCCGAATGGATGAAAGGGGATGTGAAGAAAGCTGGCATGCTGTTTGACCACCGGATTGATAAAGCAGAAAATAAGAACCGAATAAATGAGAAGAAGTATAAGGATAAAGTTGAATCGTTATCTTCTTTTATCAAAGTAAAGAAAACATCAATAAAGAAATAGTATGAGAACACGTTTTTTATTCTTCGTCCGCTTGTTGCCGGTTGTTTTATTTGTGCTTGGTAGTATGGCTGCGTTTGCGCAACGGCAGGATATCTCGTTAAATGATAATTGGAAATTCAGGTTTTCGCATCAGGTACAAAAGGGGACAGAAATTAGAGTTGATTTGCCTCATACCTGGAATGCGCAGGATGCTTTATCAGGGAAAATAGACTATAAACGGGGTATTGGTAATTATGAAAAGGAACTGTTTGTCCGTCCCGAATGGAAAGGCAAACGTCTTTTTATTCGCTTCGAGGGAGTGAATAATATCGCTGATGTATTTATCAATCGCCGTCATATAGGTGAGCATCGTGGAGGATATGGGGCTTTCATCTTTGAAATCACAGGGAAGGTTGAATATGGAAAAGAGAACTCCATATTAGTACGGGTGAATAATGGAGAGCAGTTGGACATCATGCCTTTGGTGGGTGACTTTAATTTTTATGGTGGAATCTATCGGGATGTACATTTGTTGATTACTGACGAAACGTGTATTTCTCCTTTGGATTATGCTTCTTCCGGAGTGCGTCTGATACAGGATAGCGTGAGTTATGAATATGCGAAAGTGCGTGCACTTGTTGAATTGTCAAACGGGAATACTGCCAATCAGGAAGTAGAACTTAATATCCGTCTTTTGGATGGTAAAAAAGTGGTGAAAGAAGAAATGAAGAAAGTGAATCTTTCCGGTACTTCAACTATGCAGCAGGAACTTGTTTTTGAAATGAATCAACCCCATTTGTGGAATGGCCGCCAGGATCCGTTTCTTTATCAGGCGGAAATCTCTCTTTCCCGAAACGGCAAACTAGTGGATTGTATAACACAGCCTTTAGGGCTTCGTTTTTATCGGATAGACCCAGATAAGGGTTTCTTCCTGAATGGAAAACATTTATCTCTTCGTGGAGTTTGTCGCCATCAGGATAGGAGTGAGGTGGGAAATGCTTTGCGAACTCAGCATCATGATGAGGATGCTGCATTGATGTTGGAAATGGGAGTGAATTCCGTGCGTTTGGCACACTATCCTCAGGCTACCTATTTTTATGACCTGATGGATAAAAATGGTATTATTGTATGGGCTGAGATTCCTTTTGTCGGTCCTGGTGGATACAATGACAAGGGCTTTGTGGATCTGCCTGCTTTCCGTGCCAATGGAAAAGAACAACTTAAAGAACTGATTCGTCAACATTATAACCATCCTTCTATCTGTGTATGGGGACTCTTTAATGAGTTGACTGAGATAGGGGATAACCCGGTAGAATATATTAAGGAATTGAACGTACTGGCTCATCAGGAAGATGCGACACGACCTACTACCTCTGCAAGTAATCAAATGGGAGATTTAAACTTCATAACAGATGTTATCGCATGGAATCGTTATGACGGGTGGTATGGTGGCACTCCTGCAGATTTGGGCAAATGGCTGGACGGTATGCATAAAAAGCATCCGAAGATCTGTATTGCTATCAGCGAATATGGCGCCGGTGCCAGCATCTATCATCAGCAGGATTCATTAACTAAAACTATTCCTACCAGTTGGTGGCATCCGGAAAATTGGCAAACATATTATCATATTGAGAACTGGAAGACGATTTCTTCCCGTCCATATGTATGGGGGAGCTTTGTCTGGAATATGTTTGATTTTGGGGCTGCACATCGTACGGAAGGCGACCGCCCCGGCATTAACGACAAGGGTTTGGTTACTTTTGACCGAAAAGTCCGCAAAGATGCTTTCTATTTTTACAAAGCCAACTGGAATAAGGAAGAACCAATGCTTTATTTAGCAGGCAAACGTAATATAATACGTTCTCAACGTTTGCAAACTATTATCGCCTTTACCAATCAGCCTGAAGCCGAATTGTTTGTAAATGGTAAGAGTTGTGGCAAAGCAGCCGCAGACCAGTACGCTGTTTTAGAATGGAAGAATGTGGAATTGCAATCAGGAGAAAATGAAATCAAAGTGGTTTCTACCAATAAGAAACAGCCTTTGAGTGATAGCTTCCGTTGCAGGTTATAATAAATTGTAAGTACAAAAAAGAGGTTGATTATTTTAAATAATCAACCTCTTTAAGTGATTCCGAAGCGATTCGAACGCTTGACCCACGCCTTAGAAGGGCGTTGCTCTATCCAGCTGAGCTACGGAACCATCCTTATTTGCGGATGCAAAGGTAGTGCTTTTTATGAAATCTCAAAAACTTTTTGTCACTTTTTTATTCATATTTTTCTTTATGACTATGAATCAGTAATTTATGCAGGGATAATATTTCGTCTATCTACGCATTGTAGCATGGATGAATAGTGAATCATTGTTTTTACGAAGAATAACGAACGTTATATTGCTTTCAAAAAGCTCAAAAAACTTAAATAGGGTTGTGTTTTTGTATTATAAGGTTTACTTTTGGGCGATAAACAACTAAAAAACACATAAAGTTATGAAGAAATTTATTTTTTTATTTGCATTTTGTATTACAGTAGCTAACCTTTTTGCTCAAACTGACCCTAACCAAATTAAGAAAGAAGGAAATGATGCATTCAATGCCAAAAATTATCCTGTGGCATACGCCAAATTCAGTGAATATTTAAAGCAGACTAATAATCAAGATTCAGCAACAGCATATTATTGTGGTATGGCTGCTGATGAAATAAAGAAGTATGCTGAAGCGGTTACATATTTCGATATAGCCATCGAAAAGAAGTTCAATACAGGAAATGCATATGCCCGTAAGGCGTCAGCTTTAGATGCATTGAAGAAGACTGATGAATACGTAGCTACATTGGAAGAAGGATTGAAAGTTGATCCGAACAATAAGGTAATGATAAAGAATTATGGCCTTCATTTTTTGAAAGCAGGACTTGCTGCTCAGAAAGCCGGTAAGGCTGAAGAAGCAGAAGAAAACTTCAAGAAAGTAATCCCTTTGAATCATAAGTCTTATAAGACGAATGCTCTCTATAGCCTGGGAGTTCTTTGTTACAATGACGGAGCCAATATTCTGAAGAAAGCCGCTCCTTTGGCAAACTCGGATGCTGATAAATATGCTGCGGAGAAAGAAAAAGCTGATGCTAGATTTAAAGAAGCGGTAGATTATCTGGAAGAAGCTGCCAAAATATCACCGGAAAACGAAAACGTGAAGAAAATGCTTCCTCAAGTGAAAGCTGCCATGAAGTAATAAGGTTCTTATAAAGAATATGAAGGGTTGCCAATAGACACATTTGGCAACCCTTTTTTTATTGTGTTTTTTCTAATCCATACTTTTTTTGTGTACTTTTGCCGTTCCTAAAACAGAAGGATTTTTATGCATTTAAATACCAAGGAACAGGCTGTCAAGCAGATGAATGAGTTGGGAGTATCCCGTCGCCCTTTTATCTTTATTATAAATTACCTACAAAATGCTTCTTACGTAGAAGATGTTTCGTCCGTAGATTCTACAGAATTGCTCTATAATCTGAATGAATTTACCAATCAACCGATATCAGACAAAAGCTATGAGGATTCTTTTCCCAATAATAAGGAAAAACATATTCGTTGGAAATCATTGCCCGAATCTTTTGATACTTATAGACATTCATTTCATATCGTTCAAAGAAATATTTTCGCAGGAAACAGCTTTCTCACGAACTTGACTTGCCGCACTCCGATAGAAACCAACCTCACTCTGAAAGATATTTATTCCCGTTCGAAAGCTACCTATAAGTTATGGTTAAAAGATTCGTTTACGGTATTTTCTCCTGAAATATTTGTCAGAATCCATCAAGGAAGAATTTACTCCTTCCCGATGAAAGGAACTATCGACGCTTCAATTCCTGATGCCGCCCAAATCCTGATGAATGATCCGAAAGAAGCCGCAGAACATGCCACTATTGTAGACCTGATACGGAATGATCTAAGCATGGTTGCCAATCAAGTATCAGTATCCCGCTACCGATATATTGATACCTTACGGACTAACCAAGGCTCTATCCTTCAGACAAGTTCGGAAATTCAGGGAGTTCTGCCGAATGATTATCAAGCGCACTTAGGTGATATTATTTTTAAGTTATTGCCCGCAGGGTCCATAACAGGTGCTCCAAAGAAAAAAACGATGCAGATCATTCAAGAAGCAGAAAGATATGACAGAGGATTTTATACAGGCATCATGGGATATTTTGACGGTGAAAATTTGGATAGTGCTGTTATGATACGTTTTGTAGAACAAGAAGGTGAGAGGATGTTTTTTAAAAGTGGCGGTGGAATCACCTGTCAAAGTGATGTGGAAAGTGAGTATAATGAAATGAAACAAAAAGTATATGTGCCCATTTATTGAAACTATCCGGATAGAAGATGGAAATATTTACAATCTCGACTATCATACAGAGCGGTTTAATCGAACTCGTGCTGCCTTTTGGAAAGACAGTACTCCACTCATCCTGCAGGAATTTATATCTCCGCAATCATTACAGGGAATTCATAAATGCCGGATTGTATATGGCAGAGAAATAGAAGAAATTACATATGCACCATATCAGATGCGGGAAGTTTCTTCTTTACGCCTGGTTGTAGCCGATACTATTGATTATACTTATAAAAGTACGAACCGGGAAGATTTGAATATTTTGTATGCCCAAAGAGAAAGAGCAGATGATGTCTTAATTGTGAGGAACGGTTATCTGACAGATACTTCCATAGCCAATGTGGCACTCTATGACGGAAAAATGTGGTATACACCCTCTCATCCGTTGCTCCGGGGAACAAAACGTGCCGAGCTTTTGGACAGGCAACTGATCGTGGAAAGAGACATTTCGCAGACACATTTAGGCGAGTACTCTAAAGTTATGTTATTCAATGCAATGATTGATTGGGGACGTATCATGTTACCCATTGATGATAAACATTTTATTCTATAAACTATAATTAACTGAAATATACAGAGAACTGCTGAACAAAAGCCACTTTTGTACTGTTATATTTATGTGTTTTTCATAGTATTAGATATAAGATTAATTAAAGAGATTGTACTCCACTTGTGAAAGCTAAAGTACGTCAGAGACAGAAGAGTCTGTTTTTTTGATAAATGTGTTAGAGCATCGGTTTACCAGGCCGATGCTTTTTTTATGTCCTTTTGCCCCCTTTTGTAGTTTATATGAAATAAAATTTGTACGTTTGTAGGATAATAATAGAAAATGATAAAGATGAACATACCCGTTATCTTTCAGTTTTTAAAAGATCTTTCCGCGAACAATAATCGTGAGTGGTTTAATGAGCATAAGGCAGAATATGAGATAGCCCGTGCCGAGTTTGATAATTTTTTGGCAACAGTGATTGCCCGTATTTCCCTGTTTGATGAAACAATTCGGGGAGTTCAACCCAAAGACTGTACCTATCGCATTTACCGGGATACCCGCTTCTCTTCGGATAAAACACCTTATAAAATACATTTCGGTGGTTATATCAATGCAAAAGGCAAGAAATCTGATCATTGTGGATACTATGTGCACCTGCAACCCGATGGCTCTATGCTTGCCGGCGGAAGTCTGTGTCTGCCTTCCAATATCCTGAAAGCCGTTCGGCAGTCTATTTATGATAATATTGAAGAGTTTGTCGCTATCGTGGAAGATCCGGAATTTAAGCAATACTTTCCGGTGATTGGAGAAGACTTCCTGAAAACAGCTCCTAAAGGTTTCCCGAAGGATTTCAAGTACATTGATTATCTGAAATGCAAGGAATATGTCTGTTCCTATAATGTCCCCGATAACTTCTTTACCCAACCGGATGTATTGGAGCAGATAGATAAGGTGTTCCGCCAATTCAAGCGGTTTGCCGATTTTATAAATTATACGATTGATGATTTTGAATAATACCCAAAATATAAACTTTAAAATTGAACTTATATGGTAGTAGATACTTTAGAAAATCTGGAGAAATATGCGTCTTTAAATCCTTTATTTGCACAGGCTATTGAGTTTCTGAAATCTCATGACCTTCAAGCCATGGAAATCGGTAAGACTGAATTGAAAGGAAAAGATCTGCTGGTGAATATCGCACAAGCTAAGCCAAAGACCAAGGAAGAGGCCAAACTGGAAACACATAACGAATTTATAGATATTCAGATTCCATTGTCAGGAACAGAAATTATGGGTTATACTGCTGCTAAGGACTGTGTTCCTGCAGATGCTCCTTATAACGCAGAAAAGGACATAACTTTCTTTGAAGGATTAGCTGAAACATACGTTGCCGTGAAACCGGGAATGTTTGCTATCTTCTTTCCACAGGACGGACACGCTCCCGGCATTACCCCGGACGGTGTGAAGAAAGTAATCGTAAAAGTAAAAGCATAATCTAAATTCAATTCTGATATGGAAAAGACACTTAATCTTATAAAAAATGATCCTTGGCTGGAACCTTTTGCCGATGCTATTGCAGGTCGTCATCAGTTTGTGTTGGACAAGGAAGCCGAACTGACCAATAAGGGAAAACAGACTCTTTCAGACTTTGCATCAGGTTATCTTTATTTCGGATTGCACCGCACTGATAAAGGATGGACCTTCCGCGAATGGGCACCGAATGCTACACATATATATATGGTAGGCACGTTTAACAACTGGGAAGAAAAGGATGCCTACAAGTTGAAAAAGCTAAAGAATGGGATTTGGGAGATTAATCTGCCGGCAGATGCCATTCATCATGGCGACTTATATAAGCTGAATATATATTGGGATGGTGGCCAAGGTGAGCGTATACCTGCTTGGGCTACACGTGTTGTTCAGGATGAACAGACCAAGATATTCAGTGCACAAGTATGGGCACCGGAGAAACCCTATAAATTCAAGAAGAAAACCTTTAAGCCCACCACCAATCCTTTGCTGATTTATGAGTGTCATATCGGAATGGCGCAACAGGAAGAAAAGGTCGGAACCTATAACGAATTCCGTGAAAAAACGCTTCCACGCATTGCTAAGGAAGGATACAACTGTATTCAGATTATGGCAATCCAGGAACATCCCTATTATGGAAGTTTCGGGTATCATGTATCCAGTTTCTTCGCCGCCTCTTCACGTTTCGGAACTCCCGACGAATTGAAAGCATTGATTGATGCTGCCCATGAAATGGGAATTGCTGTGATTATGGACATCGTTCATTCACATGCCGTAAAGAACGAAGTGGAAGGATTAGGGAATTTTGCCGGTGATCCGAACCAGTACTTTTATCCGGGCGGTCGCCGCGAACATCCGGCTTGGGATTCTCTTTGCTTTGACTATGGCAAGAATGAAGTAATTCATTTCCTGCTGTCCAACTGCAAATATTGGTTGGAAGAATATAAGTTCGACGGATTCCGTTTTGATGGAGTAACATCTATGCTATATTATAGTCATGGATTAGGTGAAGCTTTCTGTAATTATGGAGATTATTTCAACGGTCATCAGGATGATAATGCAATTGGCTACCTGACATTGGCTAATGAAGTGATTCATCAGGTCAATCCGAAAGCAATCACAATAGCGGAAGAAGTTTCCGGCATGCCGGGATTGGCTGCGAAGGTAGAAGACGGTGGCTACGGATTCGATTATCGTATGGCTATGAACATTCCTGATTACTGGATTAAGACAATCAAAGAAAAGATTGATGAGGACTGGAAACCTTCCAGTATGTTCTGGGAAGTGACCAATCGCCGTCAGGATGAAAAGACCATATCTTATGCAGAAAGTCACGACCAGGCATTGGTAGGAGATAAGACAATCATCTTCCGTCTGATTGATGCTGATATGTATTGGCATATGCAAAAAGGAGATGAAAATTATGTAGTCAATCGGGGTATTGCCCTGCACAAAATGATTCGTTTATTGACATCTTCTACCATTAACGGTGGTTATCTGAATTTCATGGGAAATGAATTCGGTCATCCTGAATGGATTGACTTTCCACGTGAGGGTAACGGATGGTCATGCAAATATGCCCGTCGCCAATGGGACTTGGTAGACAATAAGAATCTGACTTATCACTATATGGGTGACTTTGACGCGGAAATGCTGAAAGTAATCAAGAGTGTAAAAGACTTCCAGGAAACACCGATTCAGGAAATCTGGCATAATGACGGCGACCAGGTATTGGCTTATGGACGTAAGGATTTGATATTCGTCTTTAACTTCAATCCGAAACAGTCATTCGCTGATTATGGATTCTTGGTAGCTCCGGGCGCCTATGAAGTAATACTGAATACGGATAATGTAGCATTCGGCGGAAACGGTTTGGCAGATGATTCTGTCGTTCATTTTACAATAGCCGATCCACTGTATAAGAAGGAAAAGAAAGAGTGGTTAAAACTTTATATTCCTGCACGCACTGCCGTAGTGCTTAGAAAGAAAAAGTAATTTTTTGTTTTTAAATAAAGAGTCCTCGCAAATATTCAATGATTTGCGAGGGCTTCTTTTTATATATAACAGTCTCTTTTAATTGGATAAAAATGTATCTGGACCAAGAATGTCATACATATAACTGACGTTCCGTGTCTTCAGTAGCATCCCCTGTGGAGTATAGAATAATTGATATTTGATGTCTACATTGTCTTGTCCTACCTTAACTACTATAATAGCCTGCCATTTCGGAAATTCTACCATAGTCACATCATCCACTACCCAGCTCGCATAAGGACCGGATACAAATGCATTGTAAATAGTGGGTGACAAGCGGTCAAGACTAACAAGGTCAGTCTGCGTCATAGCCCATTGCCCCTGTGTATTGAACCATACATTTTTAGTAAATCCATTCTTTACAAAATTCGCGCAATAATATCCGCCATCCTGTGACCAGGCTATACCAGTGGCCTTCGGATACATTTTTTTGAAAGTGCCCTGCACATTACTGGGAGGGGTGTCCGCAAAAGCTGATATGGACATTAACAAAATCAATACGAACGCCCCGATATTAATCTTTTTCATAAGCCTTGAGTTTAGAGTATTATTTATCTACCTAAAACAGCCTTTGAGAATATTTGTTTGAGTGATATGCATAAAATAACCCGATCATTCGTAATGACCGGGTTATAATGAGTATATAAATCTTAGCTTTTACTTAAAAAGTAATCTTCAGTATCTTTCCATTATAGGCTCCGACTGAAACATCTGTCGGTTTATAAGGCAATAAACTGATTTCTTCTTTAGCGCCCGTCATCAGGTCTACTGCCTGGTAAGACTCCATTTGAGGAATCTGCAAGAAGTCGAAAGCGTGTGAAGGTATATTGATTGCCACATCTACCAACTGGCTGTCGAAATTAATAACGAAGAACAGCAACTCATTTTTATATTTCCTCATAAAAGTATATTGCTTGCGTTCGTTGAAGCGCCAGCCATTTATATTGGCATACATTAAATCAAAGAATACACCTTGGGTGATTGCCTTTTCCTCGTTGCAAAGCGTCAGCACTTTCTGATAAATGTCATAAAGTCGTTTATGATCTTCGGTAAGCATCTTACCGTCGAATTTTCCTCCGTTGCGCCAGCGTCGAATCGTGTCTACACTCCAATAATCAAATATAGTAGTCCTTCCGTCCCTTCCACTGAATCCTTCACTGTCCATCCCCATTTCTCCAAATTCCTGGCCGAAGTAAATCATCATAGGATTTGTGTTCATGCAGGCTGAAACAATGAGCGCAGGAATCCCTTTACGTGGATTTCCGGCAAAGAAATTAGAAGCGATGCGTTGCTCATCGTGATTTTCGAGGAAGTTGAGCATCCTTTTCTCAATTCCGTTCAGGCTTTGCCAGCAATGCGTGATGGCAGCGGCAGATTCATATCCACATGCTACATTGCGTAATGTATCATACAAGCCTACTTTATCATATAAATAATCAAATTTGCCACGCATCAGATAGTTGCGGTATTCATTCGGATTATAGACTTCTGCGATGAAAAGAATTTCAGGATAAGCCTCTTTGACCTGTGGAATAGCCCATTCCCAAAACTCAACGGGAACCATTTCAGCCATATCGCAGCGGAAGCCGTCAATATCCTTGGATGCCCAAAAGAGAAGGATGTCCAGCATCTTGATCCATGTGTCCGGAGTCGGAGAAAAGTGACATGTACCACCATTCTGATAGTCCACTCCATAGTTCAGTTTGACTGTTTCGTACCAGTCGGTGATATTGGGAGTAGCGTCAAAACGATTATTGCCTGTTGCCTTCGCCGGAAATTCCCGATAAGGTTCTGCGGCACCGTCTTTCATGTCAAACTGGGCATGAAGTTCTGCCTGTGGAATATAATAGAAATTATTGTAAGGGCTGAAAGACAAGCTTGAATCATCATTGGCTCCCAATTCCGTAGTGCCGTCCGGCTGTGCATCCGAATGATATTGGCGGGCCACATGATTGGGAACAAAATCAATGATAACTTTCAATCCGGCACGATGGGTACGGTGTACCAGATTCTCGAATTCCTTCATACGTCCCGGCACATCGTTTGCCAGATCCGGGTCAACATCGTAATAATCCTTGATGGCATAAGGCGAGCCGGCTTTTCCTTTCACGATAGCGGGATGGTCGGGACTGATATTGTATCGGCGATAATCTGTCTGCGTAGCATGTTCGATAATACCTGTATACCAAATATGCGTACTACCCAGTTTCTTGATTTCTCCAAGTGCTTTTAGGGTGAAATCGGCCATTTTTCCACAGCCGTTGGCACTTATGTCACCATTGTAGACACAGTGGTTGTTATTATTACCAAACAGGCGGGTGAACACCTGATAGATGATTATTTTCTTTTCGTCATTCATATCGAGTAGATTTTTATGATTCATATTCATTGTTCTTTTTGGAGAATATGGATTATTTCCATATTTTCCCTTTTTCTGCCAACAATTGATTCAACACTTCGTTGGCTGTATTATATCCATGTTCAAAGATTTCTTCTGCTTTTTCCAGTTCTGTGTTGCTATACCCATATAAGTTATAAGGCTCAATCAGCAAATCACATTTTTCTCTTTCGGGAAACGTATTGGCACGGAACATAAAGTGGAATGAACGCATGGCGATGCTTACAATATTCATCTTATAATCTTGCGCCATGATGGGACTTACATTGACAGCCACCACCTTGTCACAAACCCGGCGGAGAGTGGAAACCGGAAGATTCATCATCAATCCGCCATCTACATAATTAGTTCCTTCTATATTAACGGGAGCAAACATGACAGGCATACAGCAGGAAGCAGCCACCCGCTCCGCTATGGTGCCACGATGAAAATGAACCATACGCCCGTGGTCGAGGTCGGTTGCCGTAATAATCAGAGGGATCTGTAAATCTTCCAGATTCTTAGCCCTTACGTTCGTCCGGAGAAAATCAATAAATTCACAGAGGTCGAATAACCCTTTCTTGGGGATAACCAATTTAGTCAAGTCCTGGAATTTATGTCCGGAGAAATAATCAAGCACTTTGTGAGGTTCGTTGCCGTCCGCATAGAAAACTCCTGCGAGTGCTCCCGCACTTACTCCGGAGATAATGTCCGGTTTGATGTCATGCTCCAAGAGAGCTTGCATTACCCCCAAATGGGCAAATCCTTTAATAAATCCTCCGCTCAGAGCATAGCCAATCTGATATTTCCGGCTATTCCAGTTGTTTGTATATACCTCCATGAAATCCTATTTTCTTTAGTACGCCACGAATTTAGTGAAATTATTGAAAGTAGGCGGAATATAATGAATAGTTTTTTTGGGAAGTTAGAATCCGAAGCCATCAATTTCAACTTTATGTTCTTCGCTTTCTTTAAATGGTTTTGCTTCTTTTTGCACAGGATTTCCTTCAATATATACAGCTCGGAACGGACGTGCAGGGCAGACATATTCACAACCACCGCAACCTACACATATTTCTGTATTCACATGAGGGATAGTCAGCCCGTCCCTGTAAGGTACCATGGCGATGGCTTGAGTGGGACAGTGCTCCGAACAAGCTCCGCAACTGGTTCCGTCTGTGTAGACAATACAGTTTTCTTCGATAAATACCACAGTTCCCATTTGGGTGAGGTGCTTCTGCTCAACAGTCAGGGGGAGAATGGCGCCGTTGGGGCATACATCTCCGCAAACCGTACAGTCGAAATTACAGAATCCTTTATCGAAATTGACAGTAGGCTGCATCATGCCGGCCAGCCCATATTCCATGAAAGCCGGCTTCAGAACATGTGACGGACATTTGCTTACACAAAGATGACACGACGTGCATTTCTGTTGGAAGTGCTCCTGGTTGACAGACCCCGGTGGAGTAATCGGATTTTCCTTTTTATAAGCCTTTTTTCCTTGCATGGTTGCCACAGATTCCTGGACTTGTGAGAGAACCTTAGATGCTGCTCCGGCTGTAACAAGGCCAGCAACAAGGAAACGTCGTTTGGAAGAATCAGTAGTTGTCAATGTGGCAGCTCCTTCCGAAAGCGATTGTTGCTTTTTTGCTGTAGGACTATATACCAAAGCCTTCTGTTTGCAAGCCCCTAAACAATTGAAACAATCTACACAGCGACTATGGTCAATTATATGTTCCTTACTGTTGATGCAGGCAGCTTTACATTTGGTAGCGCAAAGCCCGCAACCATTGCATTTCGTAGCGTCAATGCGAACCTTGAATAAAGAAAAGCGGCTTAAAAATCCGAGTACAGTCCCGACGGGGCAAATTGTGTTGCACCAGGTTCTTCCATGTTTCCATGCCAATATAATAATGATTCCGAATGTGAGTATTGAGATAAGCAGGGAAGAAAGACTAAGCATAGACATATCTACCTGATAGAATGTATAATTCTCAAATTTTGAAAAGACAGATTCCAGCAAGTTATTCCCTAACATATAGACAGGCTTGAATACGTGCACCGCAATACGCCCGTAAGCACTATACGGATCTAATATTCCTATTGCAGCAGTGAATTTGCCAATAAAAGCAATTACCAGCACTCCGACGATGCTCCATCGCAATATATTTTTGGCAGGGCTGTATTTGTACCTTTTCTTTTTCTTTACTGTTGATTTGGAAATGCGTGCAACGACATCTTGCAGAATACCCATCGGGCAAATCGTTGAGCAATAAACGCGTCCGAACAGCAAAGTCAGTACAATAAGAAAAAGTAATATACCTACGCTGAATGATATCAGCGCAGGTATAAATTGAATATGTGCTAACCTATGAAAACTATTCGGTAATACCCCTGCGAAATCTATAAAATAAAAAGTAATCAGCGCAAAAAGCAGGGCTGATAGTACGATACGTATCTTTCTTAACATTATAATTTACATCTTAATTCGCTTGACATTCAGTTTGTCAAGATTCATGGTACCTACTTTCAAAGCTTCTCCTTTGGAGAGATGTCCTACGGTATCCAACGGCATCTCACGTACCTGGTTGAAGAACTTGGCGGCAGCCGTATCTACGGCTACAATATCCGGTGAAATAAACAATCCTTTTGCCAGGACAACATCTGACGCCGAACGTCCCCGCGGGCCATTGGTTTTCATAATCCGATAAGCGTCTACTACATTGAGCACTGCTTTTTTCTGTAACGTACATATATCCGCTATGCACTGTTGCAAATCATTCTGATGGAAGAAACCACGATCCCATACAATTCCCATATGATTTTTCATTGAGATTGTCAGATTGGCTCCGCCATGATTCTTCAGGATAGGGACATTGATCCACACGTCACAATTCAGAATCGCTTCATGTACTTTTGCCTTCTTCATTTTTTTACCATTTGGCAGGTCTACCGGTTTGTAGTAAGATTCCAGATGAGCAGGCATAACCTTAGCTCCCGCACTTTTGGCGGCTGCTTCGATACCACTGTTTTTGTAACATTTCTGCCAGTCGTCGCAAGTATGGTCGAATACAGTCACTTCTTTTGCTCCGGCGGCAAAACATTGCTTCACGATTTCCGCCACTAATTTCGGATTTGTATTCCCTGCCAGCTCCGGCACTTTATCCCAACCGATATTAGGCTTTACGACCACTTTCTGTCCCGGTTTGACGAATTGCTTCATACCCCCCAGTTCGCTTATGGCACGACGGAACATGGCTTCCGGCTCTCCACCCATGACGGCTACCAGGTCAGGATTAGCTCCGCTTGCTTTATTGATAGTCTGAGTTAATACCTCCATAGCTTCCGACCGCTGTATAGTCAAAGCTGCTCCGGTTATAGCTACTGTTTTTAAAAAGTCCCTTCTATCCATTATTTCTATTTTAGTTTAGAGTTTTGCAATCGCTTTTAACAGGGCATAGCCACCAAACCACTGGATCAACATTCCCGGAATACCGATACGGAAATCTTGTACCGCTGCATGGAAATTACCGAGAATCGCCCATTCAAAAGCAGTTCCTATGATCTGATAGGAGAGTACGACACCAAGAACGCCCAATAAAGAGACAGATTTCAGTGTTCGTGCGGCGAGAGCGGAAGCTCCGGCGAGCAAAGTGGATTTTATCAGTATAACCGGAAGCGCCGCTTCCGAAGGCATGGCAAACAACAGATGGTTAATGACGGGAGAAAGAATCGCAGTCAATAATCCTACGCGGAATCCATACTTATAGCCTGCAACCAATGTGAAAAAATAGATAGGCAGCAGGGTAGGGCCACCGTAAGGTGTAAGATGACATAGTTGTGGAAGTGCAATGTTGCCTGCAATAAACAGCAGAGCGAACAAGTAAGTTTTTACATTGCTGTAATTCAGCGAGTAGAGCTTGGCAGATGTTTCCATTTTCGTTGATAACTTTTGTATTTAATAGAACGATAATATCTTAAAAATTAGACTTTCCTCTATTAAAAAGGTTTAATCCGGGAAAAGAACTATTTGCTTATTTTCTTAAAAATAGGACAGAAAAGTTTCAGACCCATTTGAAACACTTTGTTTCTCGGTGTGAAACACTTTGTTTCCCGGTGTGAAACGAATGGTTTCTCGGTGTGAAACAAAGTGTTTCAAGGCGCGAAACTTTTAGCTTCAAAGCACGAAACAGATTTTTGACCTATTTGATTGGTTCTTTTGCCTTATTCAGCATCCATCCTTTCCCGAATCTTGCTCCATGCATGCGTGTCGAACAAGCAACTTTGACGCATTGTGCCACACATTTCCTTGAATCTGGACATAGGTATGGTATAGCTTAATTTGTCCGCTTCGAAGTGGGGGCGTACCGACGGATCGAAGAAACCGATGAATGTCCGTCTGCCGCCTTTGCGGTTTTCTATGGTAGCTTGCGTTACTATGCAGCTACAACCGGAACCGAACATGGAAACCACACCGTCTTCAGCATTATTATCATAATAAGCCCATGTGGTGAGTCCGGAAAGCATGTCGGGATTGGCAATAAATACGACGCCTTCCACTTCTTCCAGACTTTCCATCTTGTCTATACGCGCAAAATGAAGGTATTTCTTTTCGGCTTTGAGCACTCCGATTTGCTGTATGAAGTCGATGACCATTTGCGGAGTCTGTTTATATCGCTCTTTTAATGAGACAAAAGTCGGTACACGCTCGGGCATTTCAGTAAAGCCGGTATAGAACTTGCCACCACCACAGCCGATTGTTTCGGCATTCAGGCTGATGATGCTGCCTTCTCTTACCGCTTTCATACCTTTGAAGAAACAGCCGTTTATTTTTTCCGCTGTCCCCACCTGTGTGTCCGAGTACCAGAATACAAGAGGCAATTCGGCTTTTTCTCCGAACGCCTCTCTGAAGTTTAGAATAAATGTTTGAATGTCCATAACTTATCAATTTTTGTTCATACGTAGTTGCTCTACAAAGTTAGAATAAAAAAGGATAAGTGCAAGTGAATCAGAAGTTAATATCGGATACACTTTTCTTACATTCTTCCAGCTTCCTTAATCCTTCTTCGGATAGTTTGGGGTAATGCAAGTCCAGTTGTTTCATCCGGTCGCAGATAATCCACCCTACTGCGTAGCGCATGAACCATTTATTGTCGGCGGGGATTACGTACCACGGAGCCAGTTCGGTAGATGTTTCGGTCAGTACATCTGCATAGGCTTTCATGTATTCATCCCAAAACTGACGTTCCTTGACATCTGCGGAAGAGAATTTCCAGTTTTTGGCTTTGTCATCCAATCTTTCCATAAAGCGCTTTTTCTGTT
The DNA here is from genome assembly GCF_012113595.1 of Bacteroides faecium. Taxonomy (NCBI): domain Bacteria; kingdom Pseudomonadati; phylum Bacteroidota; class Bacteroidia; order Bacteroidales; family Bacteroidaceae; genus Bacteroides; species Bacteroides faecium. The sequence goes on along the minus strand of NZ_CP050831.1, from coordinate 5,045,332 downwards.
CGGCTTTTGATACATTCAGGAAGAATTTCAGGACAACGGTTCCGTTTTCCGTCAGATAACGTTCGAAATCATTGATTTGCCGGTAACGGCGCTTCCAGAAGTCAGGGTCAATGTCTTTGACGGTTTCTATGCCCGGCAATTTGCCGGACAGTATAATTTCGGGATGCACTTTGGCGATAAGCACGTCTTCATAGTGGGAACGGTTGAAGATTCCGATTCGCCCTCTCTCGGGCAGGCAACGGTTGATACGCCAGAGATAATCGTGATCCAGTTCTTCGGCAGAAGGCTGTTTGAACGAAAACACCTGGCATCCTTGCGGATTGATGCCGGACATGACATGTTTGATTGTTCCGTCTTTTCCGGCCGCGTCCATAGCCTGAAAGATAATAAGAATCGAGTAGCGATCCTGTGCGTAGAGCATGCTTTGCAGTTCGGAAAGTTTCTCAACGTCCTGTGCCAGTTGGTCTTTGGCATCCTGTTTGGATACTTCGCCGGTGAATGACGGGTCGAAATCGGAAACGGAATATTGTTTTCCGGGTTTGGCAAGCAGGTCTTTTAAAATGTCCTTTTTCATGGATTTGTAATTTGAATGTTTCTACTGAAAATAAAACAGCCGGGGCAATCAATTAGTTTTTCGGGCAAAGGACATTTTTCGGATTTATAGTGCCGTTCCTTTCTTCGGTACGAACAGGTTTGTCATATCCGCCTGTTCGAGAGTGAGCAACTCAATCTTTTTAGAAATACCGCCTGCATATCCTGTCAGGCTGCCGTTGCAACTTACAACCCGGTGGCAGGGTATGATAATGCTAACCGGATTGTGTCCCACCGCATTGCCTACCGCTTGCGTCGACATGGACGGCAGTCCGTTCCGGCGGGCTATTTCTTTGGCAATATCCTTGTACGTAATGATTTTGCCGTAAGGGATTTCTTTTAATATTTTCCATACGGAGAGACGGAAAGAAGTACCTTCCAAGTGTATCTCAGGCATGAAGCCGGGATTCTTTCCGCTGAAATAGCAATCGAGCCATTCTTTGGTTTGCTCGAATACGGGCAATGCTTTTTCTTCGTGTTCAGGAGACAACGAAGCGGCAAAATATTTCTGCCCGTCAAACCACAAACCTGTCAAGGAATTACCGTCACTTGCGATTGTTATTCCGCCGATAGGGGATTGATATTTGTAAATGTATTGCATAACGTTATATATATAAGGTGATGTCTTTTACAAAAGTAGCATTTCATTTTTAAATAATATCTTTTTCACCTCTGTTTTGAAGAATAATTACTTATATTTGCCCTACTACAAACTTTAAAACACATCATAATGGAAAACAAACTCAAAATAGCTTTGACTTTTTCAGGAGGAGGTTATCGCGCCGCAACTTTTCATTTAGGAGCTTTGTCTTATCTGCATACAGTAAAAATAGGAGAATCTACATTATTGGAACAGGTGGTTGCCATGTCCACCATATCGGGCGGAACTATAACGGGATTGCGCTATATGCTCGGACTGACCCGTGGCGAGTCTGTTGACGAGGTATTCAAGGATTTATATCATTTTTTCACCGAAATAGATTTGGCTACCATAGCAATGGATAATCTTTCGTCCTATGAAGAAGGTCAATGTGCCTCACTGATTCGCACAATGGCGGAAATCTATAATAAAGAGTTATTCAAAGAGGCTGTATTGGGCGACTTGATGGATAAGATTGACGATATCCATATCGGACATTTTGCCGCCAATGCAACGGACTTTACAAATGGTCTGGCTTTCCGTTTTCAGGCGACCGAAAATACTGGAGTCAAACCGGGAAATACAGCAGGTTACGGAATTGTCGGAAATAACAAGATAAGAATTCCCCGTGAGGTGGCAAAGCATATCCGGCTTTCCGAAATACTGGCGTGTTCTTCCTGTTTCCCCAGTGGGTTTGAGCCGCTTGTCTTCCCGAAGGATTTTGTATTGGGTGATTCGGAAGAAGTGAGAAATTATGTGGAAAAGATTGAACCATTCGGTATAATGGATGGTGGCGTTGTCGATAATCAAGGTATTGAGCCTATTATATTAGCGGAAGAACGAATGGCAAGGTGTGCCGGCAGTCCGGAAGAAAAGTGCCTGGATTTGGTGATAATATCGGACGTAGCCAGTCCATATATGGAGCCTTATTCTCCTTCTTGTTTCTGTTTGCCTGATTCGATTGGAAAATTGAGCCTGAAAAAACTTTCCGGGCGTCTTTTGATTACGGGCATTGTGGCTACGGGTGTTGTGGCGGCTTCTTATGTGTTTACCTCTGTCTCTTTCTTATCCGGTTTCCTTACGGCTTTGTGGGTGTTGTTGGTAGGAGTCTTTATCGTATATGCCATTCTGAAAAAGAAGCTGGTTCGGATAGCAAAGACAACCGTGATTCAAGACAGTGTGCCGTCTGTTCTGAACTTGCGTTTCAAGGATATTGCCACATTGGTTGCCAATCGGGTTAATTCGGTGTTGTTGTTAGTTTCTTCTGTGTTTATGAAGCATCTGCGCCGTATGGGGTACCGCAGTGTTTATCAGGATGAAACGTGGTATAATCGTACAATGATGAATGGCGTTTATGAGCTTCGCCCCAATGAAACGTGGGTATCCAAATTGAAATACGGACAACTTCCCGAATATCTGAAACCGAGTGATGCAATCCAACAGAACTCAAAGAAGGCGGCAGGAATGGGAACTACCCTCTGGTTCACACAGCAGGAGAAAGAAACCGGTATGCCCGATGCGTTGATTGCTGCGGGACAATATACTATTTGCTGGAATCTGCTTGAATATATCGAAGATATAAAGAAAGACCCGACAAATACGAATGAGCATCATCAATTGATTATTGCCTGTGAAGAACAGTTGAGGAAAGATTGGGAAGAGTTTCAGAAGAATCCGCTTTGCAAACTGGATGAATGGAAGAGATAGAACAAGGCATGGATTTGACGATTGTAGAGGAATTTGATAAAATACTTAGAGAAAATAACAGCGAAACATTAAATGACCGCTGTTAGCATAACGCTAGTCATATGAAATAGAATAAAATAATGAGTAGAGATATTATCATAGTAGAGGATGGGAAAGAAAAGGTTGTTTTCCATTTTGCTATTTTTTGTGAACTGCTAAAAGAATGTATCGCAAAATACGGAAACATACACATGGAACAAGCAGAACTACTTGTCAAAAGAGCTTCATTCTTTATATTCCGGGACATTAACAGTTTTACAGGTGTTGTATATTTTTCTCATGAAAGAAGTTTTCATTGGGCTATGATTATTCTATATGGAAATAATTATTGGCACACGCATCCTGAGTATGCGACAATTCCAAAAGACTATGATGCTTGGGAAACAATGTTTTTGGCTCGTTACCATTTATCAGATTGTTATGAATTTGAAACTAAAGAATAAAATGTGACTAACACGCACCTCGATTGCCTTAAATGGCTGTAAGCTGCAACTTATTATCGGTAAAATTGATTACAACACAATAGATGCACTAGCAATAAATTTCATACTGCAAAAGAAGTTTAGGATTAATATTTCAAAAGTTTGTGGGGAATAAAAGAATAAATTTGCCAGTTATCGGCAAGAAGTGTATATTTGTCTTGATACAACTATAAAACATATTATAAATGAAGCATTTGCTAATATATATAGGATTGTTCTGCGCAATCCTGCAATTACGGGGACAAGAGAGGGTTGTTTCAAGAATCATCCCACCGGCAGGGTATGTCAGGGAATCTTGTGCCGATAATTCGTTTACGGGTTATTTACGTAATTTGCCTTTGCTGCCGAAAGGCAGCAAAGTGATGCTCTACAACGGAAAAGAAAAGTCGAACCAGTCTGCTGCTTATGCCGTAGTAGATATGGAGATTGGCAACCGTGACTTACAGCAATGTGCTGATGCTGTGATGCGTTTGCGTGCGGAGTATCTGTGGGGGCAAAAGAGGTATGGAACAATAAAATTCAACTTCACAAACGGTTTTCCTGCCGAATATAAAAAATGGGCGGAAGGAAGCCGTATAAAAGTCAACGGTAATCAAGTGCTGTGGTATGCTTCGGGCAAAGGGACGGATTATTCCTATAAAACTTTCCGCAATTATCTCGATATGGTTTTTATGTATGCCGGAACGGCTTCTTTATCCAAAGAACTCCAGACTGTGGCTTATACTTCTTTGCAACCCGGTGATGTTTTTATAAAAGGTGGTTCTCCCGGTCATGCTGTTATTGTAATAGATGTCGCAGTTCATCCGGTTACGAAAAAGAAAGTATTCCTATTGGCACAAAGCTATATGCCTGCACAACAGATTCACATTCTTATAAATCCTGTCAGCCGCAGCCTTTCTCCCTGGTATGAATTAACGGAAACCGATAGCGGAAAACTATATACGCCGGAATGGATTTTTGAGAAGAAAGACTTAAAACGCTTTAAGTAGGAGAACAGGCTAAATAAGCGAATAGGCAAAATAAGCAAACAGATGAAGTAGGCGAACGGATTTAAATGAAAGGTAGTAAGGAAATAATTAAATCTTTTTTATTTGGTTTTCTATCTTTTCGTTATCTTTGGCGATTAACAAACCGTTTTTTAATCATACAACAACGAAAAACAACCGATCATGAATCAAGAGTTATCAATGAATGCCAATAAATTGGTGGCATTTCTCAAGAAGCCGACTTCTGAATTTACCAAAGCCGACATCATTTCATTTATCCAACAAAACGACATCCGCATGGTCAATTTCATGTATCCCGCGGGAGACGGTCGTCTGAAAACTTTAAATTTTGTCATCAACAATCAAGCTTATCTGGAAGCTATCCTTACCTGTGGAGAACGGGTAGACGGTTCCAGCCTTTTCTCTTTCATCGAAGCGGGAAGTAGCGACCTTTATGTTATTCCTCGGTTCCGTACGGCATTTGTCGATCCGTTTGCTGAAATACCTACGCTGTCTATCCTTTGTTCTTTCTTCAATAAGGACGGAGAACCATTGGAAAGCTCGCCGGAATATACGCTTCATAAAGCCAGTAAAGCATTTACGGACGTGACGGGAATGGAGTTTCAGGCAATGGGTGAGTTGGAATATTATGTGATAGCACCGGATACGGGTATGTTTGAGGCAACCGACCAGCGTGGTTATCATGAATCGGGGCCTTATGCCAAATTCAATGAGTTCCGTACCCAATGTATGTCTTATATCTCACAAACTGGCGGACAAATTAAGTACGGACACTCTGAAGTGGGTAACTTTACCTTGGAAGGCTATATCTATGAGCAGAATGAGATAGAGTTTTTGCCGGTTCCTGTTGAACAGGCTGCCGACCAGTTGATGATTGCCAAATGGGTAATCCGTAACCTGGGATTCAAATATGGATATAATGTTACGTTTGCTCCTAAGATAACAGCAGGTAAAGCGGGTTCCGGTTTGCACGTCCATATGCGTATCATGCAGGACGGAAAGAATCAGATGTTGAAAGACGGCATTTTGTCAGAAACAGCCCGGAAGGCTATTGCCGGAATGATGGAGCTTGCACCTTCAATCACAGCCTTCGGAAACACGAATCCCACTTCATACTTCCGTCTTGTTCCGCATCAGGAAGCGCCGACGAATGTTTGTTGGGGCGACCGCAACCGTTCCGTATTAGTACGTGTACCTTTGGGATGGGCTGCAAAGAAGGATATGTGTACATTAGCGAACCCGTTAGAAACGGAAAGCCATTTTGATACCACTCAGAAGCAGACGGTGGAAATGCGTTCGCCGGACGGTTCGGCAGATTTGTATCAACTGCTTGCCGGACTGGCTGTTGCCTGCCGTCATGGTTTTGAAATAGAGAATGCTCTGGAACTGGCTGAAAAGACGTATGTGAATGTGAATATTCACCAGAAAGAAAACGAAGATAAGTTGCAGGCATTGGCTCAATTACCGGATAGCTGTGCTGCGTCTGCCGATTGCCTGGAACAGCAACGGGCTATTTTCGAACAATACAATGTATTTAGTCCGGCAATGATTGACGGCATTATCCGTAAACTCCGTAGCTATGAAGATAAGACACTGCGTGCGGACTTGGACGGAAAACCGCAGGAGATGCTTGATTTGGTTCATAAGTATTTCCACTGCGGATAATGTAGTATAACTGATATATAAATAAAAGCCTGTCTTTCCATGGTAAGATAGGCTTTTGTTTAACGAAAAACACACAATTAGAGAAACAGAAATAAAAATATACGTAATAACAGGTTATGAGAACAGTAATAATTCTATTTTTATGTCTTATCGTTTATGCGTGTGGCGGTAGACAAAAACAATCGGGCGATATCAAGGCGGCATTTGATGATGAATCGGACACGACTCTATTGCCTGTGGATGAAGATACGGAGATAGATATTCTCATACCGGCAGGGTATAGAGGCAGTCTGCTTTCTGATTTCTATCATATGTATTCGGAGCCGTGGTATGACTTTTATCAGGACGTAACTGCTGGTTTTTGTATGAATAGGGCAAACGTAAAAGTGGAAAACTTTTATGATGATTGTATCGAAGATTCTGTTGCTTCTGTCTTTTCTGATAGAGATAACAGTATCCTGTTGATAAAAGGTATTGAGCCCCAAGACAGTTTGATAGAGACTAAGCCTATACAAGATAGTATTTATATGGGGGAGCAATATGAATTTGAATTTCATAATCAGAAATATCGATTACGTGCCGAAGGAGTATTAAGGAATGATATAGAGAACAACGGGAACTGGGATAACGTAAGGAACTATAAACTCTATCTGTCGAAAGCTGGTATGGATAAAGAACAGTTACTCATTGCCATGCCTGAATTCCACGATACTCATGTAGCTATACTTTGGATGGGAGACATGGATATGGATGGCTGTCCGGATTTTATTTTTGATGTTTCGGGCGATTACGAATCTAAGTCAGTAGTCTTATTTTTATCATCAAAAGCTGACGATGGTTTATTGGTAAAATGTGTTGGGCGCTCTGAATATGTCTTTGATTGCTAATGATAAATCAATGTTTCTTTTGCTAATTTTACATTGATTATCTGCATGAGTTTAATTGTTATTTAGTTCATATTTTATTTCTTGGAAATAAACCATTCGAAAACAGCCTGCATCACAAGCATATCTTCATTATTAAATAAAGAGACTTCCACATTTAATAAAATCCGTCCCTTTTGATTGATAGCTTCAATCACATCACACTTCTCAATATCACGAAGTTTTGCCGTTGAATATACTGTTCCAATTGCCGGTTTGCGATATTTCACCTCTACTTTTCTGACAACCGGGATAATATCCGATAATTCACTGAATTGTTCAAGGAGATAATGTCCGCTTGTAGCTTCCGCCAAGGCAAACATAGCACTGGCGTGTACGGTATCCAAGTGATTATGATATTCTGATTTATCGTTGAGCATTAAGATGTAATGCGGATTATCGGAGAATTCCAGTCCGATAAAATCATTAAAGGGCAGTTTTGTTACGTTCATCGTTTGATTATTTCATTATTAGTAGTTATTATTCATACTTCTTGCGTATATGACTAATCGTTTCTGGAGTAACCCGGAGAAAAGAGGCTACCTCTTTCAGGGTAATATAATTCAGAAAATCAGGATAACGTCTCACTAAGTCTAAATAGAGTTCGGCAGGAGTTTTGCAATATATATCTAATAAACGCATGTAGGTTTGCACAAAAAGTTCTTCTGCAAGAATCCGTTCCAAGTTCTGTGTCGTTTCGTTTGTAGAGAAGAATTTTCTCATGTCTTCGGCAGAAGCATAATAGATTCTAGCATCACTTGCAGCCTGGATACTTACCATAGCTTTCTCCTTTTTCAGGCATGCAGGATAGTCACCTACATATTCTCCGGCAAAAGAATAGCCGACGATATGCTCGCATCCTCTGTCGTCTGTACAGATATATCGGAACAATCCTTCCTCTATGTAAGCCCCATGCGTTGCTAAAGCTCCCTGCTGAGTGAAATACTCTTTCTTCTTCATGTCTTTACATTGCCCATGTGTCAAAAAGAAGTCCTTAAATGCGGAGAACTCTTCGCGTCCTGCATAATGATTAAAATTTTTCATGCCTTTAAATACTATTTTATTCCAGTCTTCTGAAAATCCCAGGTATTACCAGCCAGCCTATAACTAAAAAGATAATTCCCGCAATCATTAGGATAGCATATAGAAATCTTTCATGTCCGACGAAAATTCCCATACCGCCTGCGATGGTCAGACCTGAACCGACCGTAAATGTAGTTGCAAGGACAATTCTTTTAATGAACTTCAAATTCTCCATTTAATTATTATTCCGTTGGTTCTATGAATATACTTATCTGGCAGGCAAAGTTAAAAGAAAAAAGTAAAAAACAGCCCATGAAGGAAAAAATGATTCGTTTTGTCTACTGGATATTGGGTTTGGTCTACAATTTCCCAACATAGATTGGCAAAGCTTTATTTTTGCCTCATTCAAATTCAAAAACAGATAAAAGAATGAAAGCTATTTTATTAAGTGTGTTCGCCTTGCTCTTATTACTATCAGAAAATGTACAGGCACAGGTAACTATTAAAACAGGGTATATCTCTTCTTCGCAATATAAAGATGAAGAAGGGCAGAAAACTGGCGGGAAAGGGGATATGCGGTTTGTTGAAGGAAATGTCAATATCCCTGTCTCTCAGAAAATGAATGAAAGAAACCAGCCTACGGTCTGGATGATTTCGACTGGAGCAAGTTATACAGCTTTGAATAATAAAAATCTCCAATCCTATATAGATGTAGATCAAATCATAAATGCGCAGTTGAGTGTGACCAACATTCGTCCGATTAGCAAGAGATGGTTGTTGCTGACTACAATCGGCGCGGGAGTTTATACCACTTCCGATGTTAGACTGAAAAATATCCTTGGGCAAGGGGGACTTGTTTTTATCCGGCAGTTTAAGCCAAACCTGGCTTTAGGGGCGGGACTGGCCATTAATAACACTTTTGGTTATCCGATGCTATTTCCGGCAATTTATTTTGATTGGAGTACTGAAGGGCGTTATCAGATAAAAGTATCCATGCTCAATGCTATGGAAGTCTCGGCAGGAATGAGAATGAATAAATACCTGAACCTGAAAGTGGTCGCGGAAATGAACGGTTCGCTGGCATTATTGGAAAGAGAAGGGAAGGACGTCGTGTTTTCCCAACAATTCATTATTGCAGGTTTACAGCCGGAATTCAATATTGGAAATTCCTTTTCCGTGACTGCTACTGCCGGGGTGTCATGCAGCCGGATAGCCTATTACACCACCCGTACTCTAAAAGCCTTTTTTAAAGATATGTCGAAGGATGCAGACCCTTATTTCAAACCGGCAGCATATGTTTCGCTGGGAATGAAGTATCAATTCTAAAAAAGTAGTAACTTTATCGCCTGATGCCAGTTAGGATACCTTTATATAGATTGTTGAAACAAATAGGTATATTTCTATTAGTTACCTTTTTAGTATTCAGAGGTACATTTGTCGAAGATAACAGTGTAGGGCTGAATCCGGTGACAGGTGTTAACTTAGTGCTTTCGCTTATACTCTGGGGAATAATAAACCTGCATACCTATCGGGTGATTCCTGAATATTTGTTTCAAAGACGATATAAAGCCTATATCTGCTTTACAATTAGCCTTGTTCTATGCATGCTGCTGTTATTATTCATCGGTGCATATATCATGGGACAGTATTATCCCATGCCCGATAATATCAAAACAATCAATTCGAGATTTTTCTTTTTTCTGTTATTGAATGCTCTTGCTCTTATTCTTTACTTTTTTGCTTTCTCTTTCACTATTTTCTTGCGTCGATGGGTATCTTATCATCAACGGCTGGATGAATTGGAGAATAACGGTCTTCAAACCGAACTGAATCATTTGAAAGAACAACTGCAACCTGATTTTCTTTCCAAAATGTTGAATAAAGCCCGGACACTCTCTTTGGAAGATACCGATAGAGCGTCTGCGCTTATCTTTAAATTGAGTCGGCTGCTTCGGTACCAACTTTATGAAAGTGGACATAAGAAAGTATTATTAGGAGACGATATGCGTTTTATGACCGACTATCTGGAATTGGAGAAAATCTGTAATCCGACCTTCAAATCTGAAATCCGAATGGAAAGCAAGGTCGCTTATATGCAAATTCCGCCTTTATTATTTATGCCAATTATAGAATATGCAATTCAGGAAAGTATAGAAGAGGAAAAGTATATCACGATTGAGTTAAAGGCAGAAAAGGAGATGCTTCTTTTCACTTGTACTTACCGTTTAAAAGAAAGCGTACCGCGAAAGTCACTTCCCGCTTTTGAGAAACTTCGGCATCGGTTGAAGCTGTTGTATCCGAAAGGAGATTATTTGTTAGAGAATCGTTGTGATAACCAATCGCAGTGTGTTACAGATTTAAAGATTAAATTATGAAAGATTCCCGGAATATATATAATTGGGGAAAGAGTCTGGTCGATCATCGGTTCAGACTGTTGGGGCATCTGCTATTGTTACTTTTGATACTCTTCCTCGGTTTCCAGAATATACATAGAAGTTTTAATAGCGACGGTTTCCTGTACGCGTTTGTCGTGAGCACACTCGTATTTGCTTTTCCTATTTATTTGAGTATTTACTGGCTGGTTCCCCGCTTTCTGAATAAACACCAGCTAACACATTACTGGCTTTGGTTTTCCGCAATCATTCTTTTGAGTGCATTGATAGGGCTTGCCTTTTTATATCCTCTCCATCAACAATATGGGATTGATGACTTCCACTTACAGGATGGGCGACCTTTTTCTTTTTTGAGCTTTATACATTCTGTCGTCACATTAATGCTGATAGCGAGCGGGTGTACCAGTTTCGAGCTTTTCCGGCGTTGGATAATCTCCGGCAGGGAAATTATGGAACTGGAGAAAGCCACCAAACAGGCGGAATTGCAGCAATTGAAGAATCAGATTAATCCTCACTTCCTTTTCAATATGCTGAACAATGCCAATATCTTAGTGAAAGAAGATGCAGAGGAAGCGTCGCAGATATTAGCGAAACTGGATGATTTGTTACGCTATCAATTCAATGACAGTGCACAGAAAGAAGTACTTTTACAAGCGGATATTCAGTTTCTAGTCGATTATCTCGAACTGGAGAAAGTACGACGGGATTGTTTTGAGTATCACGTAACAACGGAAGGTGAACTTGACGAGATTTGCGTCCCCCCATTGCTTTTCATCCCTTTTGTGGAGAATGCAGTGAAACACAATCCGGATAGTAATAATCTGTCCTATGTACATCTCTACTTTAAGGTCTGTGATAACGAACTGCTGTTTCGTTGCGAGAACTCCAAACCGCCTGTTCCGATAAAGAAAGACGGCGGAATCGGACTGGTCAATATACGGCGCAGGCTGGATTTACTTTATGGAACACGATATGTGCTAAAAATAGAAGATAAGGAAACAACTTATAATGTCAACTTACATTTGAGCCTATGAATTGTATTATTGTCGATGACGAGCCGGTAGCTCGTAAAGGAATGAAATCATTGGTGGAGCAGATTCCTCAATTGGTATTGACCGGTAGCTTTAATAATGCCATTGCCGCGTCCGCTTTTATGAACGAACATACGGTCGATTTGGTCTTTCTCGATATTCAGATGCCGGGAATTACCGGATTGGAGTTTGCGCAGAGTATTCCTAAAGATACATTGGTTATCTTTACAACAGCCTATGCGGAATACGCACTCGACAGCTACGATGTGAGTGCCATTGATTATCTGGTAAAACCCATAGAGATGAACCGTTTCCTGAAAGCGGTCAACAAAGCCATTGCATATCATAAATTATTATTGTCGGAAACGCCTGAAAGGGTAGAGGAGATTCAAGAGGAATACATCTTCATCAAGTCGGAACGGCGTTATTTCAAGATAAACTTCGGTGATATTCTTTTTATTGAGGGACTGAAGGACTATTCGATTCTTCAATTGGAAGATCAGCGGGTGGTGACTAAGATGAATTTAAAGAATATCCACGAACAACTCCCCGGCAAGCAGTTTCTTCGGGTGAACAAATCTTATATTGTCAATATCTCCCGGATTGACTCTTTCGATACGAATGATATTTTTATCAAGTCTTATGAGATAGCTATAGGCGGAAGTTATAAAAAACTCTTTTTTGACGAATTTGTGATGAAGAATCTGCCGAAAGAATAATTCCGGCAACTAGCTTGGAAAATCCCCGGCAATAGGAGATACGAACGTTAAGTATTGGGCTATTTCCTTAAAAAAGATGTTTTACGAAAAGAAAAAGGAGAGAATATAGTGCAATATCTATAAATAATGCTTTCCTTTGCAATCAACAACAATAAAGAGGTTTATTGCGATTTGATTATTTTACATGAATCTTCTCATTTATTTGAGCATATCCATCTCTAATTTAGATCTTCCCAAAACTTTCTTATTGAATTATTAATTTTTTATATTTGTATTTTATGAATTTGTACATTGGAAATCTTAGCTATAATGTTAAGGAATCAGACTTGAGAAATGTAATGGAAGAGTATGGAACAGTTGCTTCAGTAAAGTTAATCACAGACCGTGAAACTAGAAGATCAAAAGGTTTTGCGTTTATCGAAATGCCGGATGATACAGAAGCTAACAATGCTATCAAACAATTGAATGGTGCTGAATATGTAGGTCGTTCAATGGTAGTTAAAGAAGCATTGCCAAGAAACTAAGACTGGAATATATAGCCAATTATAAAGAAAGGCGTGTCAGGTAAACTGGCACGCCTTTCTTCTATTAGTCCTCGTTGTTATCTTCTTCATCATCCACCATATTATTGAGCTCCAGTTCCAGATCTACCAGTTCCTGTTCCCATAATTTCAAGATATTTTTCGGTGTATCCTTTGCAGCCTTCTTGATTCTTTCCTGGGCTACGGATACTTCATGCTCCAATTGTCTACGTCTGCTCATACCATTCTAATTTTTAAGTGATAGAATTGTAACAAGCAGAATGAAAGAATAGTTCGAAGGATATAATTATTTTTTTAATAATACCGGTATATCCGAAGGCTCCCGTGCTACCCGGATTCCGGCAGCTTCCAGTGCTTCAATCTTCTCTTTTGCCGAACCGGAGCTTCCTGAAATGATCGCCCCTGCATGTCCCATCTGTTTTCCCGGGGGAGCAGATTGTCCGGCAATAAATGCCACTACGGGTTTGCTGACATTCCGCCGGATATATTCGGCAGCCTGTTCTTCCGCATTTCCGCCGATTTCTCCAATCAGGACGATTGCTTCAGTTTCCGGGTCGTTCTGGAACATCTCCAGCAACTGTAGGAAATGTAGCCCCACTACCGGGTCGCCGCCGATACCGATAGCGGTGGACTGTCCCATGCCGTTGGCTGTCAAGTGATATACTATTTCATAGGTAAGCGTTCCGCTACGACTGATAACGCCGACTTTGCCTTCCTGGAAGACTTGTTCCGGCAGGATGCCGACCATACTTTTTCCCGGAGAAATAAGTCCCGGACAGTTAGGTCCGACCAGCATCGCGCCTTTCTCTTCGACGAACCGGTGTGCTTTAATCACATCCAGAGTGGGAATCCCTTCTGCAATGCAAACAATTAAACGGATACCTGCGTCTGCCGCTTCCATAATCGCATCCGCCGCAAAACGTGCCGGAACGAAAATGATGGAAGTATCAGCCTGCGTCCGTTCGACGGCTTCATACATGGTGTTGAATACCGGAATACCGTCCACCTCTGTTCCGCCTTTACCCGGAGAAGTTCCGCCGACGACATTAGTTCCGTATTCCTTCATCTTTTTAGCGTGGAAAAGTCCGTCCCTGCCTGTGATTCCTTGTACAATCAAGCGAGTGGCTTTATTTATTAATATGCTCATAATTGTTTTACTTTTAGAGTGATTTCGTTACGTATTATGATTTCAGAGCCATGAGAGCGGCTTCTTTCATGGTTGTGGCTATCTGGAAACGACTATGATTCCGCAGCAATTCCCGTCCGATATTCTCATTCGTTCCCGTAAGCCGGACAATGACAGGTATATCACTTTTTATCATGTCGAATGCTTGGATAAGCCCCATTGCCACATCATCACAACGAGTGATTCCACCGAAAATATTAATCAGAACCACTTTTACTTTTTCATCCTGCAAGAGAAGTTTCATGGCATCCACTACTTTGAGCGGATTGGAACTGCCGCCAATGTCCAGGAAATTAGCAGGATTTCCACCGTGAAGTTTTATCATATCCATTGTAGCCATGGCAAGTCCGGCGCCATTCACCATGCAACCTATATCACCGTCCATATGAACATAACTGAATCCCTTATCTTTCGCATTTGCTTCGACCTTTTCTTCTTCCGTCGGGTCGAATAATGCATGTATTGCCGGATGACGGTAAAGTGCATTATCGTCAAAAACAATTTTGGCGTCAATAGCCATCAACGTGCCTTTTGCGGTGAGTGCCAACGGGTTGACTTCCACTAATGATGCGTCATTTTCTATAAATACTTTATGAAGTTCCTGAAGGATGACCGCCATCCTGCCTGCCTGTTCCATCTGAGGAAAAAGGGAGAAGGCAAAGCGCCGTGCCAGGTAATCGGGAAGTCCGACGAACGGATTGATTGAATATCTGATAATTTTCTCCGGTGTACGGCGGGCCACTTCTTCAATGTCCATTCCACCGGATGCGCTCATCATAAGAACGACGGAACGTGTATTCCGGTCGATAGTAAAACTGACATAGTATTCGGCTGCAATATCAATGGCTTCACTAACCAAGACCTGATTGACAGGAAGCCCCTTTATATTCATTCCAAGAATATTCCTGGCTTCCTGGTAGGCATCTTCCGTGTTGTCTACCAATTTGACCCCACCGGCTTTCCCCCGCCCGCCGGTCAATACTTGCGCCTTAATAACGGCTCTGTCTGTTCCCATACTCCGGAACGCGGCTACGACACCTGCGGCAGTACGGCATAAAGTGTGCCTTTCAACAGGTATTCCATACTTGGAGAAAATCTCTTTCGCTTGATATTCATGTATTTTCATGGCTCACAAATTTGAGTAAATGATTCCTATTAATAAAACAGAAGCAATATACGGAAAGTTTACGAAAAAGAAATCTACTTGAATGTTTTAGAACATGTTAATCCCTCTTTGGTATGAAGATTGAGAATAAAAAAAGCGTGTTGACAATCCTGCCAACACGCTGTAAACTAATAAATAGTGTATTTATTGTCTTTATGCAATGCCATGAGCACTGACAGTGCCGTCTATCTTCTTAATCAGACCTTGGAGTACTGCACCCGGTCCGCATTCTGTGAAATCAGTAGCGCCGTCAGCAACCATGTTTTTCACCGATTGAGTCCAACGTACGGAAGCAGTCAACTGGGCAACCAGGTTCTTCTTGATTTCTGCCGGGTCGGTATGAGGAAGAGCATCTACATTCTGATATACCGGACATTTGGGAGCATGAATCTCTGTTGCCTTGATGGCAGCTTCCAATTCTACTTTAGCAGGATCCATCAACGGAGAGTGGAAAGCGCCGCCCACTTTCAACGGAAGGGCACGTTTTGCTCCGGCAGCCTTCATCAGTTCGCAAGCCTTTTCGATACCCGGTATGGAACCTGAGATAACGATTTGTCCCGGACAGTTATAGTTGGCAGGTACACAAACTTCACCTTCCGCATTTACAGATGCACAGATTTCTTCTACTTTCTCGTCCGGCAATGCGATGATGGCAGCCATTGTAGAAGGAGTCGCTTCGCAAGCTTTCTGCATAGCCATCGCACGTGCGTAAACAAGTTTCAATCCATCCTCAAAGCTCAGAGCTCCGGCAGCTACCAATGCAGAGAATTCACCGAGGGAGTGTCCTGCTGTCATTTCCGGCTGGAAGTCGTCGTCCATGCAAAGGGCAGAGATAACAGAATGAAGGAATACGGCAGGTTGAGTCACCTTTGTCTGACGAAGGTCTTCGTCTGTGCCATTGAACATGATATCTGTAATGCGATATCCAAGGATATCATTTGCTTTTTCAAACAATTCTTTTGCTAAAGCTGAGTTTTCATACAGGTCTTTACCCATTCCCACGAATTGAGCGCCTTGACCGGGAAATACAAATGCTTTCATATTTTTATTATTTAATTGATTTTTAATTGCGGGTGCAAAGTTACGTATTTTTATGATACGACCGCACAAAATGTACACATTTGTGCAACGGAGTCGGGAAAATGCCATAGCGGACCATTGCCGTGACCGATGTGCAAATCCTTTCCTGCAATGATAGCCTGAGTGATATAAGTCTTGGCATGCTGGATGGATTCCCGCATGGGATAACCTTTTGCCAGGCAGGTAGCAATGGCAGAGGAGAGGGTACAGCCTGTCCCGTGCAGATTATTGCTTTCTATCTTTTTCTCCTTATATATATGGTATATGGAGTCGGCAGTGTGAAGGAGGTCGAACATGTCGTCTCCTTCCAAGTGACCGCCTTTTATTAAAATGCCGGTATGGAAATTATCCGTCAATATTTCGGCTGCTTCCTGCATTTCCCGGATATTATGGATACTTTTACCCGTGAGCACAGTGGCCTCGTCTATATTAGGCGTGACTAAAGTAGCAAGTGGCAGCAACTTTTTCTTTATCTCTTCGATGGTTTCGTCCGTCATCAGTTTTCGTCCGCTGGTAGATACCATTACCGGATCATATACGACATATTCCGGTCTGTACTTTTTCAGACAATCGGAAATGACACGGACAATCTGAATATCATGTACCATCCCTATCTTTATGGCGACAGGCTGAAGGTCTTCCATCACAGCTTCTATTTGTCCGCGGACAATTTCAGGGGGCATAGCCTGCACGGCACGCACTCCCAAAGTATTTTGTACGGTAACTGCGGTGATAGCTGATGCCGCATATCCGCCTAAAGCCGAGATTGTTTTTATATCTGCCTGAATACCTGCACCACCCGAACAATCGGAACCGGCAATGGATAAAATGACTGGATGACGTTCCATTTTAGTTTTTTTAATATTTACTCTGCAAAGATAGAATAAAAAACGATAAGGTACAAAATGACATATCGTTTAAAGTACAATAAGTACCCTTGTTGCCGTTCGCTGGAATTCATATGAAAAGTACTGATAATAAAGCGCAAATCCTGTTTTTGTACTTTATACAATTACTCATCCCGGAAATGACTAAAATACATATTGTAAATCATAAGATAACACTAACTATTCATATTGTATGATGTATGATATGTATTTATATGAAAAACAATGTTTTATAGCATACTAATTAATCTTGTTTAGACGGTATTTCCCCTCTATATTTGCATTGTCTTAAAGAAACAGATATGCAGAATATACATAAAAATACACCTTTGGCGAACAATCATATATCAGTAGACTGTGTAGTGATTGGTTTTGACGGAGAACAACTGAAAGTATTGCTAGTAAAACGTGCAGGTGAAGAAAACGGCGAGGTATATCATGATATGAAACTTCCCGGAAGCCTTATATATATGGACGAAGATTTGGATGAAGCTGCGCAACGCGTATTATTTGAATTGACAGGACTTAAAAATGTGAACCTGATGCAGTTCAAAGCATTCGGTTCCAAAAACAGGACCAGTAATCCCAAAGATGTACGTTGGCTGGAACGTGCCATGCAGTCGAGAGTGGAACGTATTGTGACCATTGCTTATCTGTCGATGGTGAAGATAGACCGCGCATTGGATAAGAACCTGGATGAGCATCAGGCTTGCTGGATTGCCTTGAAAGACATGAAGACATTAGCTTTCGACCATAACCTGATTATCCGCGAAGCGATGACTTATATCCGCCAGTTCGTGGAGTTCAATCCTTCCATGTTATTCGAACTGCTCCCGCGTAAATTTACGGCTGCGCAATTACGAACTCTTTTTGAGTTGGTATATGATAAAGCGGTAGATGTACGCAATTTCCATAAGAAAATAGCCATGATGGAATATGTAGTTCCTTTGGAAGAAAAACAACAGGGAGTGGCTCACCGTGCCGCCCGTTATTATAAGTTCGACAAGAAAATATATAATAAGGTGAGACGGTAAGAAATCATAAATAGTAAATCGTTAAATCGTAAATAAAATTATGTTTCTATTAGGTTATGACATAGGTAGCTCGTCTGTAAAAGCGAGCCTGGTAAATGCTGAAACAGGCAAATGTGTATCGTCTGCGTTTTTCCCGAAGACGGAAGCGAATATTATCGCAGTGAATCCCGGATGGGCAGAACAAGACCCGGAGAGTTGGTGGGAAAATCTGAAGCTAGCCACTCAAGCTATTATGGCTGAATCGGGCGTAAGTGCTGCCGAGATTAAAGCTATCGGTATCTCTTATCAGATGCACGGATTGGTATGCGTTGATAAGGAGCAGCGTGTGTTGCGTCCTGCTATTATTTGGTGTGACTCTCGTGCTGTGCCTTATGGACAGAAAGCATTCGAGACAATCGGAGAGGAGAAATGCCTTTCTCACCTGTTGAACTCGCCGGGTAACTTTACAGCTTCCAAATTGGCATGGATTAAAGCAAACGAACCAGCCATCTATGAGCAGATTTACAAAATAATGCTGCCAGGTGATTATATCGCCATGAAACTGAGCGGTGAAATCTGTACGACAGTTTCCGGACTTTCGGAAGGTATGTTCTGGGATTTCAAGAACAACCGGGTAGCTGATTTCTTAATGGATTACTACGGATTCGATTCGTCGCTGATTGCGGATATTAAACCTACTTTTGCAGAGCAGGGTCGTGTCAACGCTGCGACAGCTAAAGAATTAGGTTTGAAAGAAGGCACTCCGATTACATACCGTGCCGGTGACCAACCTAATAATGCCCTTTCTCTGAATGTATTCAATCCGGGTGAGATAGCTTCTACGGCAGGAACATCGGGAGTGGTTTATGGAGTAAACGGCGAAGTGAATTATGACCCTCAATCACGTGTCAATACCTTTGCGCATGTCAATCATTCAATAGAACAGACTCGCTTGGGTGTACTGCTTTGCATCAACGGAACAGGTATTCTTAATTCATGGGTGAAGCGTACGATTGCTCCCGAAGGAATATCTTATAATGAAATGAACGTCCTGGCTTCCAAGGCGCCTATCGGCAGCGCGGGAATCAGTATCCTTCCCTTCGGCAACGGTGCCGAACGTATGCTGAATAATAAGGAAATCGGTTGTAGCATTCGCGGGTTGGATTTCAATGCACATGGCAAGCATCATATTATTCGTGCTGCCCAGGAAGGTATCGTGTTCTCCTTTAAATATGGTATTGATATTATGGAGCAGATGGGTATTCCTGTGAAGATGATTCATGCCGGACACGCCAATATGTTCCTGAGTTCGATATTCCGTGATACTCTGGCAGGAGTGACGGGAGCCACTATCGAACTTTATGATACGGACGGTTCGGTAGGCGCAGCGAAAGGTGCGGGCATCGGCGCAGGTATCTACAAAGATAATAACGAGGCGTTTGTCACACTCGACAAACTGGACGTGATTGAGCCTAATGTAGCTAAACGCCAGGAATATGCAGACGCATATGCCAAATGGAAATATCGCCTTGAAAAATCAATGGCAAGCAAAATACCGGCTCCGGTTCTTTCTTCAGATAAGTAATTGACAATATAAATAATAACCATTTAAAAAATAAAAAAGAATTATGGCAACAAAAGAATTTTTCCCGGGAATTGAAAAGATTAAGTTCGAAGGTAAAGATAGTAAAAACCCGATGGCATTCCGTTACTACGATGCTGAAAAGGTAATCAACGGTAAGAAGATGAAAGATTGGTTGAGATTCGCTATGGCATGGTGGCATACATTGTGCGCAGAAGGCGGTGACCAGTTCGGTGGCGGAACAAAACAATTCCCTTGGAATGGTAATGCAGACGCAGTTCAGGCTGCAAAAGACAAAATGGATGCAGGTTTCGAATTCATGCAGAAAATGGGTATCGAATACTACTGTTTCCATGATGTAGACTTGGTATCCGAAGGCGCAAGCATCGAAGAATACGAAGCTAACCTGAAAGAAATCGTAGCATACGCAAAGCAGAAACAAGCTGAAACAGGCATCAAACTGTTGTGGGGTACTGCCAACGTATTCGGTCATGCCCGCTATATGAACGGTGCTGCTACTAATCCTGATTTTGACGTTGTAGCCCGTGCTGCCGTTCAGATTAAGAATGCTATTGACGCTACTATCGAACTTGGCGGTCAGAACTATGTATTCTGGGGTGGACGTGAAGGTTATATGTCTCTTCTGAACACCGACCAGAAACGTGAAAAAGAACATCTTGCACAAATGTTGACTATCGCTCGTGACTATGCCCGTGCCCGTGGCTTCAAAGGTACTTTCCTGATTGAACCGAAACCGATGGAACCGACTAAGCATCAGTATGACGTAGATACGGAAACTGTAATCGGATTCTTGAAGGCTCATGGCTTGGATAAAGACTTTAAAGTAAACATTGAAGTAAACCACGCAACTTTGGCAGGTCATACTTTCGAACACGAACTTGCAGTAGCAGTAGATAACGGCATGTTGGGTTCTATCGACGCTAACCGTGGTGACTATCAGAATGGCTGGGATACAGACCAATTCCCGATTGACAACTACGAACTGACTCAGGCTATGATGCAGATTATCCGCAACGGTGGCTTGGGCAATGGCGGAACAAACTTCGACGCTAAGACTCGTCGTAACTCTACCGACCTGGAAGATATCTTCATCGCTCACATTGCAGGTATGGACGCTATGGCGCGTGCATTGGAAAGTGCGGCAGCTTTGCTGAACGAATCTCCATACAAGAAAATGTTGTCCGACCGTTACGCTTCATTTGATGGCGGTAAAGGTAAAGAATTTGAAGACGGCAAATTGTCTTTGGAAGACGTGGTTGCTTATGCTAAAGCAAACGGCGAACCGAAGCAGACTAGCGGCAAGCAAGAACTTTATGAAGCAATCCTGAATATGTATTGCTAATTAAAATCTAATACTAAGGTGGTAAAGCAGTGGTTGAACTGCTGCTTTATCACCTTCTTTTATATCTAATCCAACTACTACACACTACTTATCCAATTTATACAAACTATGAACAATACAACGAACGAAGGAAGCAAACTCTATTTGTATTCCATCACATCCGTTGCTATCCTGGGCGGACTGCTTTTCGGTTATGACACGGCAGTTATCTCCGGAGCAGAAAAAGGCTTGGAAGCTTTTTTTCTTTCAGCCTCTGATTTCCAATATAACAAAGTAATGCATGGAATCACTTCTTCCAGTGCATTGATAGGTTGCGTACTTGGTGGTGCGCTCTCCGGCATATTCGCTTTCCGTCTGGGACGCCGTAATTCGTTGAGGCTCGCTGCCGTACTCTTTTTCCTTTCAGCATTAGGCTCTTATTACCCGGAAGTCCTGTTTTTTGAATATGGAAAGCCGAATATGGACTTGTTGATTGCATTTAATCTGTATCGTGTCTTAGGCGGTATCGGTGTCGGACTGGCATCTGCCGTTTGTCCGATGTATATCGCGGAAATAGCCCCTTCCAACATTCGCGGAACTCTTGTTTCGTGCAACCAGTTTGCCATTATCTTTGGTATGCTGGTGGTGTACTTTGTGAATTACCTGATTATGGGCGACCATCAGAATCCTATTATTCTGAAAGATGCTGCCGGAGTCTTATCGGTTAGTTCCGAATCTGATATGTGGACTGTATTTGAAGGCTGGCGTTATATGTTCGGCTCGGAAGCTTTCCCTGCCGCTTTCTTCGGCTTGTTGCTGTTCTTTGTTCCGAAAACTCCCCGTTATCTGGTATTGGTACAGCAGGATGAAAAAGCTTACTCAATCCTTGAAAAGATCAACGGCAAGGCAAAAGCTCAGGAAATCCTTAATGACATTAAAGCTACCGCCCACGAAAAGACAGAGAAACTCTTTACTTATGGAGTGGCAGTAATCGTTATCGGTATTCTCCTTTCTGTATTCCAACAGGCTATCGGTATCAATGCGGTACTTTACTATGCTCCGCGTATTTTTGAAAATGCAGGCGCAGAAGGTGGCGGTATGATGCAAACGGTTATTATGGGTATCGTAAACATCATCTTCACATTGGTTGCTATCTTTACAGTAGACCGTTTCGGACGTAAACCGCTGTTAATTATCGGTTCTATCGGTATGGCAGTAGGAGCATTTGCAGTAGCAATGTGTGATAGTATGGCTATAAAGGGAATCTTCCCGGTAGTTTCGGTTATCGTATATGCCGCATTCTTCATGATGTCATGGGGACCGATTTGCTGGGTATTGATTTCAGAAATCTTCCCGAATACAATCCGCGGCAAAGCAGTTGCCATTGCCGTAGCTTTCCAATGGATATTTAACTATATTATATCTTCCACTTTCCCGGCATTGTACGATTTCAGTCCGATGTTCGCATACAGCCTTTATGGAATTATCTGTGTAGCTGCCGCAATCTTCGTTTGGCGTTGGGTGCCCGAAACGAAAGGCAAGACACTGGAAGATATGAGCAAGCTTTGGAAGAAAAATAAGTAAATTAGGTTAGTGTAATTTCATCAAGATTATGACATCATGCCAATGGTATGGTGTCATAATCATTTTTACAAGTATCTCATTGTAAATCAAGACCTAATATTGCATCAACGATTTCTGGATATTCCGAACCAACCTGGTACGGGGAAATAGAATGGAGAACGAAGATACCCCGGATGAGTCAGTTTTCCTTCAGTCACTCGTTTTTGTAACCTGCGAAGTGCAGTAGCTTTTCGTAGTCCGCATAATGAACAAAGTTGCTGTGTGGTAATATAAGGGTTATCTTTGAAAAATTCAGCTAATTTTCCGTCAATTTCTATATCGCTCAATTCCTGTGAGCGGCGGGTTTCACTTACCTTTTCAAAGGTCGTAGACTTTAATTCGCGAAGCAAATCTTTTTCCGGTGTAAAAACGATTCCGCTGCAATGAATGTTTTCAGCGCGGATTTCTTTGGGAGAGCGTACTTCGGGAGATTCTGCCTTGATACGGAACGAACCGACCCCGGGAATATGAATACTGTTACCATTGGATAATTCTTGTTTGAAAACATCTGCGAACTCTATAAAAGAGCCTATTACGTCGCTTTGTCTTAAACTACTTCTGGATTCAATTCTTTCGGCAATATCCTCTAGTGCAATGGTATCCCGTACGACCAGCCGGGCGTGATATCTCGTTTTATTGGAGTCTTTGGGTTGAGGAGTCAGGAAGAAATCATAAAGTGCATTCATTGCTTTAGTTGTTTTGTGCGCACCAATTAGCAGATTTACGCGGTTGTTTTATTTATTTTGTGCCCATCTATTGATTGGCTCACATTATGTGCAACAGCTAACTCACATTATGTATGACAACTGTTGCTCATTGTGTGCGACAGTTATCGCACAATTGGTGCTACAACTAATATGATACGTCAAAATTACTAATTATTCTAATCAAAAACAATACTTCAACGGTTTATTTCTGTTAGTTCATTTTATTGAAAAGAATGAAGCTACTTATTTGTAAATCCGGTCTTTAGTATTATACTTTTGTGTCTCAAATTTCATAATAATTAAAAAAATGACGAATATGGGAACAATGATTAGAGAAATGGTGGAGACAATAAAACAGTTATTTGTACAGAAACAGTTGCAGAAACCGGTAGCTGCGGAATCTGCAATACCGGAGAAGGCAGAACAAACGGTTACGGAGAATAAACCGGAAAAAAATCTTAAGCCTAATAATAAATGGAACAAGTCGTTGACCTTACAATTAAAGGAGTATTTGGATAATAATTTTGTATTTCGCTATAATAGCCTGACAGGTGCAACGGAGTACAGAGGGATAAGTGAAAAGAATGTTTTTCGTCCCATTAATGAACGTGAAATGAATGGCATTATTGTGGACGCCCGTTTGGATGGAATCCCTTGTTGGAGAGGGGATGTACCTACCTTTGTCCTGTCAAACAAGGTTAAGTCTTATAATCCTTTTCATCTTTATGTGAAGGAATTGCCGCCCTGGGATGGAGTAGACCGGGTGACACCTTTATTATTAAGGGTTTCGGATAACGAACTTTGGCTGAAAGGAGGGCGTTGCTGGTTGCGGGCGATGCTTTCGCAATGGAGTGGGGAAGAGCGTTTGCATGCCAATGTACTTACACCTGTATTAATAAGTGGAAAGCAGGGATTGAGCAAAAGTACCTTCTGTCGTTTATTGATGCCGGATTCACTTCGATGTTATTTTCTGGATAATTTGAATCTGGCGACAGGCAGTTCCCCGGAGAAAAAACTGGTAAAGAACGGCTTGATTAACTTGGACGAATTTGATAAAATAAAAGAGAGCCAACAGGCTACATTAAAAAATCTTCTCCAAATGGTGAATGTATCCGTTTTTCATGGCAAGCGATTGGGGTGGGTGAACGAACCCCGTCTCGCTTCTTTTATAGCAACAACAAATGTTTATCAGGTTCTAACTGATCCTACGGGAAGCCGCCGTTTCCTTTGTGTAGAAGTCTTGAAACCGATATCGGAAGAACCATTGGAGCATAAACAGATATACGCACAGCTAAAAGAAGAATTGGAGTCCGATGCACCGGATCATTTAAACAAGGAAGAAGAAAAAGCTTTGCAGAAACATAATAAAGCATATTATCGTCAGTCTTTATTGGAAGATGTATTTCATTGCTGCTTCCGTCGTCCTCTTGATACGGAAAAAGGTATTTGGCTGACAACTGCCGAAATATTCCAGGTAATGCGTAAATTCAATTCGGCTGCTTTGAGGGATATATCTGCACGGCAACTAAGTCTAAAACTATCTGCAATGGGATTTTTTGCCAAACATACGTCTTTTGGGAATCGCTATTATGTATTTAATCTTTTGGCTACGAAAGAGTAGTGGCATTGTATTAGGCTATGTTTAAGGTGGTTACGTTGAAAAGTGATTTACTGATGAGGATATCTAAAAAGACAAAACTCCCGCTTTACGTTCGTTTGGTGATACGACGGAAAGCGGGATATTTGAACGAATATCAGTTTGTGTTACTCGTTGGTTATATTCTGAGATTCGATGGGTCTGCTGCCCATGAGTTTTTCCAAGTCACGTAATTGGCGATGATAGTCTTGCAATATCTGACTGATGAAACCACGATGAAAGGAAGCTGCTATCAGGAAGTCCGACCATTTCGTCCATTCTTCGAATATCTTTTGGCATTCTGCGCGAGGTGAATTTTGTAAAGCCAGGAAATGCAGGCAAGCCTTTTGCATCTCTGGCATCCCATTTTCCCATGGACGGTCGAGGTTGGTCAACGCTTTAATAAAATGCTTGATTTTGTGGTGTAACGCTCCCAAACGTTGCGTTTCCGAACGATCGGCTGATACAGTAGGGCATAGTCGTAGTGATTGGGCTAAATAAAACTGTTTTAGTTTCTCTTTTTCTTCCGGATTGGGAGAGTCTGCTTCCTGCCGATTGCTTCGAATGGTTTTTACAGGTGCATTGTTTTGTTCTTCATGCATGATACAACGATTTTTAAGATAGGCGGGAATATAAAAACGGTTCCGCCTTTCCCGTTGCATAACACTTCACAGAAGCTGGGGACGCATTAACGTTCCCCACGGGGGTACGAAACCGCGTATCTACGACAGCAACAGGCATAAGAATGCCTGCTACTGGAGTTGAAGCAGGTTCACTGCTTCTGTGAATAAAATGTTATGCGTTGCAAATGTACGATAATTTTCGGAAGTCACAAATTAAACAGCACAAGAATCTGTGTGAAAATTGTGTGGTGTTAAAGTGCAATAGCTGTTTCGGAATACATATTGTTATGGCAGATAATTCAATATAGATTAGGTCTATTTTCTCTATATGATTCAAAATTAAATATAATACATTTTTTGTTTTGTAATGACAATATATAGGTATAAGCTGTACCTTTGCACTGTCTTTATATAAAACACGTATTATTATGGAACAACATCCGATTAAAATTAATAAAGTACAGATACGCAATCTTCAGATAGAAGATTACGCACAGTTATCCCAATCGTTTACCCGTGTTTATTCTGACGGTAGCGATGTGTTTTGGACTCATGCCCAAATCAAGAAATTAATAAATATTTTCCCGGAAGGACAGATTGTAACAGTGGTTGACGATAAAATTGTAGGTTGTGCCCTTTCTATTATTGTCGACTATGACAAAGTAAAGAACGACCATACTTATGCTCAAGTCACAGGTAAGGAAACATTTAATACGCACAATCCCGAGGGAAATATTCTGTATGGCATCGAGGTGTTTATTCATCCCGGATACCGTGGGTTGCGCCTGGCGCGTCGTATGTATGAGTATCGTAAGGAACTTTGCGAAACATTGAATTTGAAAGCCATAATGTTTGGCGGACGTATTCCGAATTATCATAAGTATGCCGATAAGATGCGTCCGAAAGAATATATTGCACGCGTTCGCCAACGTGAAATCTATGATCCGGTTCTGACATTTCAATTATCGAATGATTTCCACGTCCGCAAAGTGATGACCAATTATCTTCCGAACGATGAAGAATCTAAACATTATGCGTGTTTGCTTCAATGGGATAATATCTATTATCAGCCACCTACGCAGGAATATATAAGTCCCAAAACTACCGTCCGTGTAGGCTTGGTGCAATGGCAGATGCGTAGTTATAAGACGCTGGACGATTTATTTGAACAAGTAGAATTTTTTGTAGACGCAGTATCGGATTATAAAAGTGACTTTGTACTGTTCCCGGAATATTTCAATGCCCCTTTGATGTCGAAGTATAACGATAAAGGAGAATCTCAGGCTATTCGCGGATTGGCACAATATACAGATGAAATTCGGGAACGGTTTGTGAATCTGGCTATTAGCTACAATATAAATATCATAACCGGTAGTATGCCATACGTAAAAGAGGATGGACTGCTTTATAACGTAGGATTCCTCTGCCGGCGTGACGGAACATACGAAATGTATGAGAAGATGCACGTCACTCCTGATGAAATAAAAAGTTGGGGACTTAATGGCGGCAGGCTACTGAATACTTTTGATACCGATTGCGCGAAAATTGGCGTTTTAATTTGTTATGATGTAGAATTTCCCGAACTTTCCCGTTTGATGGCAGATCAGGGAATGCAGATTCTGTTTGTACCTTTCTTGACAGATACACAGAATGCCTACTCCCGCGTTCGTGTCTGTGCGCAGGCACGTGCCATTGAAAATGAATGTTTTGTAGTCATTGCAGGAAGTGTGGGAAATCTTCCCCGTGTGCATAATATGGATATCCAATATGCCCAATCCGGCGTATTTACTCCATGTGACTTTGCTTTCCCGACCGATGGAAAGAGGGCAGAGGCAACTCCGAATACAGAAATGATTCTGGTGTCCGATGTCGATTTGGACTTATTGAACGAACTTCATACTTATGGTAGTGTCCGCAACTTGAAAGACCGCAGGAACGATGTCTATGAGGTCAGATTGAAGAGATAAAAATAGTGACGCTATCCCGTCACGATAGCGTCACTATATGCTTAGGATAGCGTCACTATCCGGAGTACATAGTGACGCTATATTTTTACTTGGAAGAAGTACCGCTTTCCAGTATGCTAACGATAGAAAACAGTGTGAAACAGATAGCCCCTAATCCGACTAAAACACGTGCCGGGATAAAATAATCGGCATGTTCCGTTGCAAGCTCGAATACGAAAGCCGCTAGAAATAAGCAGGCTAATGCCGTCAATACCGGAATCATAGGGATACGGTTAGCCAGTTTAAACTCCTGTCTCCATATCTTGGCTAGCAGGATTACCTTACTGGAAATACTGTAACACACCAGTCCAAGACCAAGCATGATATATCCGGTAGTACCGTTTGTGCTACCTGAATCTGCAAAAATTACGAATAACCCCCATATAAAAGAGATAGAGCCCATCAATAAAACCAGTTTCGGCCATTTGTTCCGTTCCTTTTCCGAATAATCATTCCGCACCTGGCGGGCGATAGTAGCTACCAATGCAATAAGGCTGGTACAAATACATGCAAGCCCTACCATCACATGCCCTGCAACAAAATAAGCGGGATGAGAGTGACTGTTGCTCAATAAGACAAATGCCCATATCCATGCTATAATAGAAATGATAATAGCAAGAATTACCATTGCCCGTCTCTGGTTAAGAGAAAACGCTCCCTCTGGCACTTCGTTATCCGTTGCTTTTGAATTTCTTGGAATTAAAGAGAAGCGGGTGGAAGAGGTGGCGGCAGTAGCTACGCAGGCTGTGATAAATCCTACACCCGTAATTACGTGACCTGCAACGAAGGCGGAAGTGGAAGCGGCATTACTAAAAATACAGATACCGCCAATAATCGTAGTTACGGCTGCCAGATACCCTATGATGGGTAAAACATATTTGGTGGCTTCATTATAGGTATGTATGATTTGCCGGATAATAGTGGCTGCCGTACAAAACAGCGCAATACATATCATACCTAATGAAAATACAACAGGGCCCGCTACAACACGATTTCCCGCATCTCCGTAACCATAAATAAACGCTCCGTATCCGAAGCAAAAAAGTGCCATCGCCAAAGGGATTGCTCTGAATAAAATACTAATACCGTAATTCATAAGTTAAGTGCTTTTAGGTTTTTCACTAGAACAAGGATATATCCGTTTTGTTTAACCCGCAAGCCGTTTATAATCATTAACTTCGCATGATTCTGATTAAAAGTTATTGCTTTTTGCTCAACTAAGCAAATGTTTTTGTAAATTTGCACCCTTAAAAATGGGGATACCCCTCAAAGTGTAAATTGTAAATAGTAAAATCGTAGACACAGCTATGAGTAAGAGATTTACTGAGTATTCGCAGTTTGACCTTTCACAGGTGAACAAAGATGTGCTGAAGAAATGGGACGAAAACCAGGTTTTCGCCAAGAGTATGACAGAACGTGATGGCTGCCCTTCGTTTGTATTTTTCGAAGGACCACCCTCGGCTAACGGTATGCCGGGTATTCACCATGTAATGGCTCGTACGATTAAGGATATTTTCTGCCGTTACAAAACGATGAAAGGTTATCAGGTAAAGCGTAAAGCCGGATGGGATACGCACGGACTGCCTGTGGAACTGAGTGTGGAAAAAGCATTAGGTATCACAAAGGAAGATATTGGTAAGAAAATCTCTGTTGCCGATTACAATGCTGCTTGCCGCAAAGACGTGATGAAATATACCAAAGAGTGGGAAGACCTGACTCATCAGATGGGATATTGGGTGGATATGAAACATCCTTATATCACGTACGACAACCGCTATATTGAAACACTGTGGTGGTTATTGAAGCAATTGCACAAAAAAGGATTATTATATAAAGGGTATACTATCCAGCCGTATTCTCCGGCTGCGGGAACAGGATTGAGCTCACACGAGTTGAATCAACCGGGCTGCTATCGTGATGTGAAAGATACAACTGCCGTTGCCCAGTTTAAGATGAAGAACCCCAAGCCGGAAATGGCAGAGTGGGGAACTCCTTATTTTATAGCATGGACAACCACTCCGTGGACATTGCCCTCAAATACGGCTCTTTGTGTAGGACCGAAAATTGATTACGTTGCCGTACAGTCTTATAATGCTTATACCGGAGAACCGATTACGGTTGTTCTGGCAAAGGCTTTATTGAATACTCTCTTCAACCCGAAAGCGGCAGATTTGAAACTGGAAGATTACAAGGCTGGAGATAAGCTTGTGCCGTTCAAGGTAATCGCCGAATATAAAGGCGCTGACCTGATTGGCATGGAATACGAGCAACTGATTCCTTGGGTGAAGCCGGTTGAAGTATCCGAAGACGGTGCCTGGAAAGCCAGTGATAAAGCCTTCCGTGTAATTCCGGGTGATTATGTGACTACAGAAGATGGTACAGGTATCGTCCACATTGCACCGACATTTGGTGCGGACGACGCGAATGTGGCACGTGCTGCAGGAATCCCGTCACTGTTCATGATTAATAAGAAAGGTGAAACTCGCCCGATGGTAGACCTGACAGGTAAATTCTATCTGATTGATGAGCTGGACGAAGACTTTGTGAAGGAGTGCGTTGATGTAGATAAATACAAAGAATATCAGGGCGCATGGGTGAAAAATGCCTATGATCCTCAATTTATGGTAGATGGCAAATACGATGAGAAAGCCGCACAGGCTGCCGAGTCTCTGGATATTGTGATTGCCATGATGATGAAAGCCAATAACAAGGCTTTCAAAATAGAGAAACATGTCCACAACTATCCGCATTGTTGGCGTACAGACAAACCGGTACTTTATTATCCGTTGGATAGCTGGTTTATCCGTTCTACGGCTTGTAAGGAACGTATGATGGAACTGAATAAGACCATCAACTGGAAACCGGAATCTACCGGAACAGGACGTTTCGGAAAGTGGCTGGAAAATCTGAATGACTGGAACCTGAGCCGTTCCCGTTATTGGGGTACTCCGTTGCCAATTTGGCGTACGGAAGATAACTCTGATGAGATATGTATCGAGTCTGTAGAAGAACTTTATAATGAAATAGAAAAATCGGTAGCTGCCGGATTCATGAAATCCAATCCGTACAAGGAGAAAGGGTTCGTTCCGGGCGAATATACTGAAGGAAATTATGATAAGATTGACCTTCACCGTCCGTATGTAGACGATATTGTATTGGTATCGAAAGACGGTCAGCCAATGAAGCGTGAATCCGACCTGATCGACGTTTGGTTCGACTCGGGTGCCATGCCTTATGCGCAGATTCATTATCCGTTTGAGAACAAGGAAATGTTGGATAACCGCGAGGTATATCCGGCTGACTTTATCGCAGAAGGAGTAGACCAGACACGCGGTTGGTTCTTTACGCTGCACGCTATCGCTACGATGGTATTTGATAGTGTGTCCTACAAAGCTGTTATCTCCAACGGACTGGTACTTGACAAGAATGGTAACAAGATGTCCAAGCGTTTGAACAATGCTGTCGATCCGTTTACTACGATTGAAAAGTACGGTTCCGACCCGTTGCGCTGGTATATGATTACCAACTCTTCTCCGTGGGATAACTTGAAGTTCGACGTAGAAGGAGTGGAAGAAGTTCGCCGTAAGTTCTTCGGTACTTTATACAATACCTATTCGTTCTTCGCGCTTTATGCCAACGTAGACGGATTCGAATATAAGGAAGCCGACGTGCCGATGGCGGAACGCCCGGAAATCGACCGTTGGATATTGTCCGTATTGAACACATTGATTAAAGAGGTAGATACTTGTTATAATGAATATGAACCGACAAAGGCAGGACGTCTGATTTCCGACTTTGTGAATGATAACTTGTCCAACTGGTATGTTCGCCTGAACCGTAAACGTTTTTGGGGTGGTGAATTTACACAGGATAAATTGTCTGCATACCAGACATTGTACACTTGTCTTGAAACAGTTGCCAAATTGATGTCTCCTATATCACCGTTCTATGCAGACCGGTTGTATACGGACTTGATTACTGCAACAGGACGTGACAATGTGGTTTCTATCCACTTGGCTAAATTCCCGGAATGTCAGGAAGAAATGATAGACAAGGAATTGGAAGCCCGTATGCAAATGGCACAGGATGTAACGTCTATGGTACTGGCATTGCGTCGTAAAGTGAATATCAAGGTTCGCCAACCGCTACAGTGTATCATGGTTCCGGTGGTAGATGAAGAGCAGAAAGCTCATATCGAAGCAGTGAAGAACTTGATTATGAACGAGGTAAATGTCAAAGAAGTCAAGTTTGTTGACGGTGCTGCCGGTGTATTGGTGAAGAAAGTGAAATGTGACTTTAAGAAGCTCGGCCCGAAATTTGGAAAACAGATGAAGGCAGTAGCTGCCGCAGTTGCGGAAATGTCACAGGAAGCCATCGCCGAACTGGAAAAGAACGGAAAATATACATTGAACCTGGACGGAGCGGAAGCTGTCATAGAAGCGGCGGATGTAGAAATCATCAGCGAAGATATTCCGGGATGGCTGGTTGCCAACGAAGGCAAGCTGACTGTTGCGCTTGAAGTGACTGTTACCGAAGAGTTGCGCCGTGAAGGTATTGCCCGTGAATTGGTGAATCGTATTCAAAATATACGTAAATCAAGCGGTTTCGAGATTACAGACAAAATAAAAATAACAATCTCGAAAAATACGCAAACAGATGATGCGGTAAAAGAATATAATACTTATATTTGTAACCAGGTTTTAGGCACATCTTTGGAACTTGTTGATGAAGTGGAAAACGGTACAGAGCTTAACTTTGACGATTTCTCACTGTTCGTGAATGTGATAAAAGACTAATACTATATTGATTAACCTTTTAAAATTGTAAGATTATGGCAGAAAAGACTAGATACTCAGATGCGGAACTCGAAGAATTCCGTGCCATCATAATGGAGAAACTGGAATTGGCACAACGTGACTATGAACAGTTGAAAAGGAGTCTGATGGGATTGGACGGTAATGATACTGACGATACATCTCCTACATACAAAGTGTTGGAAGAAGGAGCTAATACGCTTTCCAAGGAAGAAACTACCCGCCTGGCACAACGCCAGTTGAAGTTTATTCAGGGATTGCAGGCTGCTTTGATACGTATTGAGAATAAAACGTATGGCATTTGCCGTGAAACGGGAAAGTTGATTCCGGTAGAGCGTTTACGTGCTGTTCCTCATGCCACTTTGAGTATTGAGGCAAAAAACAGTGGTAAAAAATAATAGATAGCTACATAAGCTACGGGTAATGAGCTACAAGTAGCTGCGCAAAGTTTACGCACGGCACTTGTAGCTCGTTATGTTTAATTTATAATGAACACATGAAGAAACTATTCACGAAGGGGAGAATTGCTCTCATCGTTATCTTTTCCGTATTAATTATTGACCAGGTCATTAAAATCTGGATTAAAACTAACATGTACTGGCACCAGAGTAACCGTGTGACAGACTGGTTTTATATCTATTTCACCGAAAACAACGGGATGGCTTTCGGCATGGAAATCTTTGGTAAGCTATTCCTGACCACATTCCGTATTGTCGCTGTGGCATTGATAGGCTGGTATCTCTATAAAATAGTGAAGAAGGGCTTTAAAACCGGATACATTGTTTGTGTAGCCTTGATTCTGACCGGTGCATTGGGAAATATTATCGACAGTGTATTCTATGGAGTCATTTTCAATGAAAGCACTCATTCGCAGATTGCGAGTTTCATGCCCGAAGGCGGAGGATATTCTACCTGGTTTTACGGTAAGGTGGTAGATATGTTTTATTTTCCCATTATAGATACGAACTGGCCTACATGGATGCCGTTTGTAGGCGGG
The DNA here is from genome assembly GCF_012113595.1 of Bacteroides faecium. Classification (NCBI taxonomy): domain Bacteria; kingdom Pseudomonadati; phylum Bacteroidota; class Bacteroidia; order Bacteroidales; family Bacteroidaceae; genus Bacteroides; species Bacteroides faecium. The sequence continues at coordinate 5,011,909 of NZ_CP050831.1, read as the reverse complement.
GAACATTTTATATTCTTCAGTCCGATCTTTAATTTTGCCGATGCTGCCATCAGTTGTGGTATCATTGCTTTGTTGCTCTTTTATAGTAAATATCTGAATGAATCCTATCATTCGTTGGATAAAGGTAAAAAGGAAGAAAGTGCGAATCATGAATAATAAATTTCGGTTTCATCTGTGTCTTGTCTGCATGCTTGCTTTTGCAGTGGCCGGGTGTAAAGTGAAAAGGCCCGGTGATGTTATCTCTGAATCGAAGATGGAGAATCTGCTGTATGATTATCATCTGGCAAAATCCATGGGAGACAACCTGCCTTATAGTGAAAACTATAAGAAAGCGCTGTATGTGGATGCCGTTTTTAAGAAATATGGGACTACACAGGCTGAATTCGATTCGTCTATGGTTTGGTATACACGTAACACAGAAGTGCTATCGAAAATTTATGAAAAGGTAAGAAAGCGTTTTAAAGACGAACAGGAACTTGTTGGTGACCTGATAGCCAAACGTGACAAGAAGCCGAAAATGACTAAACAAGGTGACAGTATCGATGTTTGGCCATGGCAGCGTATGGTACGTTTGACCGGTGAAATGATGAATAATCAGTATATATTTACTTTGCCGACTGACTCTAATTATAAAGACCGGGATACTTTGGTGTGGGAAGTGAGATATCGTTTCCTCGAACCGATGCTTGCCGATTCTTTGAGATTTGTTACTATGGCGATGCAGGTGATATACGAAAAAGATACAATCAACTGTTGGGAGACTGTGACCGAACCGGGTGTTCAGCAGATACGTCTTTTTGCAGATACATTGGGGCAGATGAAGGAGATAAAAGGTTTCATTTATTATCCGGTGGAAAATCAGCAGAAAGTGGGAACATTATTGGCCGATCGTTTTTCGATGATCCGCTACCATTGTACGGATACGCTTGCTTTTGCTGTTCGTGATTCGTTGAATAAGATAGAAGCTTTACGGGTGGATTCTTTGAAAAAACTTGCTGATAAAGAAAAAGTTGATTCGCTACAGAAAGTGATAGAAGAAAATAAAGAGGATGCCCAACGTCTGACACCGGAAGAAATGAACCGTCGTCGCTCGGGAACTCAGCGTGAGAAGAAGCCGGAGCAGATTGAAGTAGAGCAGCATATCCAGCAAGAAAGGATAGAACAGAGAAGAGAACGGCAGATGAACCAACGTAAGCAGCAACAGCAAAGACGTCAAACCCGTTAGGCATTATGAAACGATTTGCATCGCATTATTTACTGATACCTGATATTGGATTTATGAAACAGCAGGTAGTGGAGATTAATGATGAAGGAGTTGCGCAAAGTATATTCCCATTGACTGAAGAAATTGAGTCGGTTGAATGGATACCGGGAGTTATCGTTTTGTTTTCTGTACGTCAGATGGAAGATATAAAAAACACTGGGATGATTTTAAAAAACATCCCAGTGTTTCAATCTAATCTTCCCGTTGTTTCCAATCAATCTTCTCAATATTCAAGTGAACTTCTTGATGAGTCCAAAAGGAGAGGAGAAACGTTGCTTCCTTATCTGTTCTATCCCTTTGATTTTATTTCCATGCAGCCTGTCGACGGAACTCGGCACAGATTACTGCGGTAGCGATGGCTACATTGAGTGATTCGGAAGTTTCCTGCCCCTGCGGATAATTGGGAATATATAGTTTTCTATTGATCAGTGCTTCCACCTCTTTTCCTATTCCGTTTCCTTCGTTTCCCATAACGATCAACCCGGTAGCAGATAATGGCTGCTCGTACATGTTTTTTCCATCCAGGAAAGTGCCGAATACGGGAGCATCTCCAAGTGAGCGGATAAAATCGGGAAGAGAAGTATAGTGCACCTTTACCCGTGCGATTCCGCCCATGGTGGCTTGTACGGTTTTTGGGTTATATACGTCTACTGTATTCTGTGAACAGATAATATGCTCGATACCGAACCAATCGGCCAATCGGATAATAGTCCCCAAATTTCCGGGATCCTGAATGTCGTCCAGTGCCAGACAAAGAGACTGGTGTACAGCTTCCGGATTTAAAGTATAGCGGGGTTGTTCAAAAACAGCAAGTACCTGTTGGGGAGTTTTCAGTAAACTGGCTCGTGAGAGTTCATCCTGTGAAACTTCTGCGATTTCATTTGCATGAATATCGGGATGTTTTTGAAGCCATACTGAAGTGGCAGCCAGAAAACGACAAGGAAAATGTTCAAGTAAATCACCTACCAGTTTAGGGCCTTCGGCAAGAAATACCTGTTCTTCTTTACGTATTTTCTTCTGTTCCAGCGAGTGGATATACTTTATTTTGTTTTTACTTAATGATGCCATATATTTGATATTCTTTTGCAAAGCTATAAAGATATTTCCAATCTATCCTTACTTTCCCCTCTTTTTCTTAATTTATTTTCCCCATCGGAAAATATAAATTATCTTTGTAATCGCATTTTTTATGCTATCGATGTAGAAACCGTATGAGGAGAAATTTTCTTTTTTTGATTACTTCCGCTGCTGTCCTGTCACTTGCTTCGTGCACTGCCACTAAGTTTGTGCCGGATGGTTCTTATTTGTTGGATGAAGTCAAGATTCGTACGGATCAGAAGAATATCCGCCCTTCTTCCTTGCGCATGTATGTGCGTCAGAATCCTAATGCCAAGTGGTTTAGTTTGATAAAGACGCAGCTGTATGTCTATAATCTTTCGGGACGTGATTCTACCAGATGGGGGAATAAGTTTTTGAGAAGGATAGGGGATGCTCCTGTGATATATAGTGAGGAAGAAGCGCTACGTTCAGAGGAAGAAATCACGAAGGCTGTACATAATATGGGATATATGGCAGCAACAGTGAAGCGTTCGACAAAGATAAAAAAGAAAAAGATAAAGCTGTATTATGACGTGACGGCAGGGAACCCGTACGTCGTCCGGTCTATTAAATATGATGTGCCCGATCCAAAGATAGCCAGCATCCTGAAACGGGATTCTGCCAGGAATTTGCTGAAAGAAGGGATGTATTTTGATGTCAATGTATTGGATGCAGACAGACAGCGTATCACGGACAGGTTACTGCGGAATGGTTACTATAAATTTAATAAGGATTTTATTGGCTATACCGCTGATACGGCTCGTAATACATATAATGTGGATTTAATCCAACATTTGCAACCCTATAAAGTTCATGCGAGCGATTCTGCAAGAGCACATCAGCAATACAGGATAAACAAGATTAATTTTATTACGGATTATGATGTGTTGCAGTCATCTGCAATGAGCAGTGTAGATATCAATGACTCTGTTCATTATAAAGGCTATCCGATTTATTATAAAGATAAACTTTATCTGCGTCCCAAAGTACTGACGGACAATCTTCGTTTCAGTTCCGGGGATTTGTATAATGAACGGAATGTGCAGCAGACGTATTCCAGTTTTGGGCGTTTGTCTGCCTTGAAATATACTAATATCCGTTTTGTTGAAACACAGATAGGTGATTCGACAAAGCTCGATTGTTACGTCATGTTGACTAAGAGTAAACATAAATCCGTAGCTTTCGAGGTGGAAGGGACAAACTCTGCCGGCGACTTGGGTGCAGCGGCTTCCGTCTCTTTTCAGAATCGGAATCTTTTTCGAGGCTCAGAGACTTTTATGATAAAATTCCGTGGTGCTTATGAAGTGATTTCCGGACTTCAGGCTGGTTATTCGAATAATAACTATACGGAATATGGGGTGGAGACAAGCATTAATTTCCCTAACTTCCTGTTTCCCTTTCTTTCATCGGACTTTAAACGGAAAATCCGGGCTACTACGGAGTTCGGATTGCAATATAATTATCAGTTGCGACCTGAGTTTCTGCGTACGATGGCTTCCGCCAATTGGAGCTATAAGTGGACTCAGCGTCAGCGAATACAGCACCGTATCGACTTGATTAATATTGGTTTTCTCTATTTGCCGCGTATCTCCGATAAATTCAGAGAGGATTATATAAACAAGGGGCAGAATCAGGTTTTCCAGTATAATTATCAGAATCGCTTGATTATAAATATGGGATATAGCTATAATTATAATAGCGTAGGCGGATCGATAGTTAATAATACAATCGCTGCTAATTCATATTCTATCCGTTTTAATTTCGAATCTGCAGGAAATGTAATGTATGCTTTGTCGAAGGCTACCGGTATTCGGAAGAATAGTAATGGTGAGTATGCAATTTTAGGTATTCCTTATGCCCAATATCTGAAGGGGGAATTTGATTTTGCTAAAAATATCCGGATTGACCGTCGAAATTCATTTGCGTTTCATGCAGGTGTAGGAATTGCTGTTCCTTATGGAAATGCGAAAACAATTCCGTTTGAGAAGCAATATTTCTCCGGTGGTGCTAATAGTGTTCGTGGCTGGTCTGTACGTGATTTGGGGCCGGGTTCTTTTGCCGGAAATGGAAATCTGCTGGATCAATCCGGCGATATTAAGTTGGATGCCAGCATTGAGTATCGGAGTAAATTGTTCTGGAAGTTCCAGGGGGCAGTATTTGTAGATGCGGGTAATATCTGGACAATCAGGAATTACGCGAATCAGCCGGGTGGTGTATTTGAATTTGATAAGTTCTATAAGCAGATAGCAGTGGCTTACGGATTAGGGTTGCGCCTTGATTTGGATTTCTTTATCCTTCGTTTTGATGGGGGTATGAAAGCGGTTAATCCGGCTTTCCAAACAAAGAAAGAGCATTTTCCTATTATTCATCCTAAATTTAGTCGTGATTTTGCTTTCCATTTCGCAGTGGGATATCCTTTCTGATTAGCCATCTATTGTATTCTCTTACCAGTTCAAGCGTATCTTGCAGAGCGTTTATCTGTTTCATTTCTCCATTTATCGGATTGATAATAAATGCATTTTTTATTTGGCACACAACTGTTGCTCTCTCGGAGTTGGCATCTATTTCACTTGAGACAATTGAAACTTTAGCGGCTCCTTGTGTCTTTAATTGGTCTAGGTGAGTTTGCTTGACATTGGATGCTAAAAAACTAAAGTAGGGCAGAGAAGAAGGAGTGCTCCATTCTTTGGCAACCGGATAATTGAAATTATAAAATGCTTCACAAAAATCTATGGCTGTTTGCTCTATTTGGTTCTGTGGGGTTTGTTGCTGGCATGATAAACATGTAAATAATAAAAATGAAAGGATTAATATGTGTAGCTTGTTCATAGTATTAAGAAATTTGTAACCGGGAATGATAATGAAAAAAGGAGATGAAACTCACCTGAACAGGTTCCATCTCCTTTATATTTTTTTCTTTTGATTGTTAACGGGCTGCAAACATTAGGTTGCTTGTTGTTGCCTGACGGGCTGCCATCATACCTTGGGCATCCAGTGTAACATTCATCTTTTCGCCGTTTGGTAAGAACAGATCAGCTGTGCCGTCATTGTTCATCTTGATCAATTCTGCGCTTTCACCGTTTGCTACAACATTCCAAGTATTGGCTTCTTTGTTGTAAATCAGATCCATGGAAGCGGTTTTACCTTCTTTAGTGATAGAATAACCATTCTCAAGTGTTTTTACCATGTAGTTGCCGTTTTCTCCTTTTACTTTCTTCACGTCGCCTACATTAGCCATCGGATTGGAGCCACTCCAGAATTCGATAGAGTTGATAACTAAAGCATCAGCCAGATAAGCTACTCCATAAACCGGAATGATGTTGAAAGCCAAAAATACAAGTTCGTTTACAAATTTGTTTCCAACAGACTGGTTCCAGGAAGATAAGCGATTGAATAAACCAAATGAACCTACACAAGAACTGAATAATAGGCTGCCGCTAAGTACTACTGCGACTAAAGACAGTTTCCCTCTTTTCATGTCAAAAATGTTTTTGATTAATAAAAAATGTTTATATATTCTCTTTTAAATGTATGCAAATATACTATTTTTTAATTAATTAGGGTTATTATTCCTATTTTTTATAAGATTTAGATTTTCGCCGTTCCAATTCGTAGCCGATTATATGGTCAATTGAGAATTTACCGGGACCGGCAATATACATGATGATAAATACGACTAAGTAGATGAAAGCCATTTCTTTAACTGCAAATACATCATTTGCGTGAACTATAAAGAATGCTACAATCATGGTGAAAATCATTGGAATCATTGCCAACCGATACAGGAAGCCGACGATAAATGCCATTGAACACACAAGTTCGCCAAAAATGGCTAATCCGAGAGAGATAGGACTTCCTATTCCCAACGGATCGGGAAAGGCTGTCGACAGTTCCTGGAAATTACTCCATTTTTGTATACCATGGTTCATTAATAATATTCCGAAGATGATTCGGACTGCCAATAAAAGCAAAGAAGCTTTTGTCGTATTGGGCTTTGTCGGAAATAAAAGATTATAAATCATAAGTTGTTCTATTTTTAAGTTCATCTCTATCTATTTTATATAAACATAAAAAATCTTGATTTTGTTCTTTGAAGATTATAAAAAATAGATACGTTTGATATTGAAAAGAAACAAGTAACCTTGTTCGTGAATAAATAAACTTTGTATCTTTGTCGGAAAATATAAAAGATATATGGCACAACATACTTATGACAATGATTCTGTTCAGGAGTTGCTGGACTGGGCAAAAAAGATGATTGAAACTAAAAATTATCCGACTGAAAAATATCAGCTTAATAAATGTACTACAATTATTGATGGCAAACAGTATTTGGAGTCTTTGGTTGCGATGATTGCCAGGAACTGGGAAAATTCAACGTTCCATCCCATTATTGAGCAATTATGGGAGTTTCGGGAGAAATGGGAGGATAAAGAAGCGTAGCCGGAACTGCGCGAATGGTACTATTTATAAATATATGTGCACTCTAATCACGCCAGATAAGAGTGCACAATTTTCAAAATAAACATATAATACTCGTGACTTTAATAAGGGCACGAGAAATAAGGGTTTGCAAATATACACCGAATAGTCACAAAAATCGACTGTTTAATCGCTTTTTTAATCTAAATAGGCAAAATTTGCATTTGTTTGAGTGCCTCTTAAAAAGGCAGCCATCTTTTTTTCTTTTTCAGAGATGGTTTTTCCTCTTCTCCATTTTGGCTGTATATATCTGCGAATGTCTTTTTCTCTTTTATCATTTCATAAATAACTCCCCAATCCGGCAAGCCGCCCAGGTTACGGTCGTCTATAAACATATCGGCTTTCAGTTTACGAGAGAAACCCTGATGGTCTTTTTGTTCTTCAGGATAATCCTTATTCACTGCGTAAAACTCCAAACCTCTGGCCTTGCACCATTCGACAGCTTCGTCCAGAAGTGAGCCTTCACGCACACTCCATAATATTAAACGGTGCTTTTCTTGTTGCAACAACTTCAGTGTATCAACTGCGAATGGAATTTCTTCACCAATACGCGGGTAACGATGTTCTACAATCGTTCCGTCAAAATCAACAGCTATAATCATAGTTTTTTTTAATACCTAATTTTACACAAAGATACGGACAGTAAGCCAAAAAAACGTATCTTTGTTCCAAATTAACATTTTAATAAAAATTATCGATACATGAACAATTCCCCTCAGCGTGCTGCCAAAGGCTTTACGAGAGCTTTTTGGGTTAGCAACACAGTCGAACTGTTTGAACGTATGGCGTATTATGCCGTTTTTATCGTTCTCACGATTTATCTATCTTCCATTTTAGGTTTTAACGATTTTGAAGCAAGTATGATTTCCGGCTTATTTTCCGGTGGATTATATCTGCTTCCTATTTTTTCCGGGGCTTATGCCGACAAGATTGGTTTTCGGAAATCAATGATTATAGCGTTTTCCCTATTATCTATCGGATATTTGGGATTAGGAGTCTTGCCTACCTTATTAGAAGCGGCCGGACTGGTGAATTATGGTGCAACGACACAATTTAGCGGCTTGCCCGATAGCAGTTCCCGTTGGCTGATTGTGCCTGTCTTATTTATTCTTATGGTAGGCGGTTCTTTCATTAAATCTATTATTTCCGCTTCCGTAGCCAAAGAAACAACAGAAGCCACTCGTGCCCGTGGTTATTCTATTTTTTATATGATGGTAAATATAGGTGCTTTCACCGGTAAAACAATTATTGATCCTTTGCGGAATGTAATTGGTGAACAAGCATATATCTACATCAATTATTTTTCCGGTGCCATGACTATTATTGCTTTGCTTGCCGTTATTCTTCTTTATAAATCTACTCATACGGCAGGAGAAGGAAAAAGCCTTCGTGAGATTGGGCAGGGATTTATGAGAATTATAACGAATTGGCGTTTACTGATTCTTATATTGATTGTCACAGGCTTCTGGATGGTACAACAGCAACTTTATGCTACGATGCCCAAGTATGTGATCCGTATGGCAGGCGAAACGGCAAAACCGGGATGGATTGCCAATGTGAATCCTTTTGTGGTGGTATGTTGCGTTAGTTTTATCACACGTTGGATGGCAAAACGCAGTGCTATTACTTCAATGAATGTGGGAATGTTTCTGATTCCTATTTCGGCTTTATTGATGGCATGTGGTAACTTGCTAGGTAACGACTTGATTTCGGGTATGAGCAATATCACATTGATGATGGTTGCGGGTATTGTTGTGCAGGCACTTGCCGAGTGTTTCATCTCGCCGCGTTATCTGGAATATTTCTCTTTGCAGGCTCCTAAGGGAGAAGAAGGGATGTATTTAGGATTTAGTCACTTACATTCTTTCCTCTCGTCTATTTTCGGTTTTGGGTTGGCGGGAATCCTGCTGACTAAATATTGTCCGGATCCTGCTTTGTTTGAGACACGTGCAGCATGGGAGGCAGCCAGCGGAAATGCCCATTATATATGGTATTACTTCGCTGCAATTGGTCTGATTGCTGCTATAGCATTGCTATTATTTGCAAAAATCACCGAATTCATCGACAAAAAGAAGAAGGCTAATCAGTAAATCTCTCCTTTTTTACGTATATTTGCCGTCACTTTGCTGTAAAAGTTGACGGCATTTTGCATTTTAATAAAGAAGTTGAGACATGAAAGTGAAATTTATAAGCTTGGCGAGTGGCAGTAGTGGAAACTGTTATTATCTGGGCACTGAAACCTATGGAATACTGATAGATGCTGGAATCGGTATTCGTACTATAAAAAAAACACTGAAGGATTTTAATATCTTGATGGATAGTATTCGTGCCGTATTTATTACGCACGATCATGCGGATCATATCAAAGCCGTAGGCCATTTGGGTGAGAAGTTAAACATTCCCGTCTACACAACGGCACGTATTCATGCAGGAATCAATCGTAGTTATTGCATGACGGAGAAACTTAGTTCATCGGTTCGTTATCTGGAAAAGCAGGAGCCTATGGTTTTAGAAGATTTTCGTATTGAATCTTTTGAAGTCCCGCATGACGGTACGGATAATGTAGGGTACTGTATCGAAATAGATGGCAAAGTATTTTCTTTCTTAACCGACCTTGGGGAAATTACGCCTACGGCAGCTCATTATATTAGTAAGGCTCACTATCTGATTCTCGAAGCTAATTATGACGAAGAAATGCTCAAAATGGGTCCTTATCCTCAATATTTGAAAGAGCGGATCACGAGTAAGACCGGACACATGAGTAACTCCGATACCGCAGAATTTTTAGCGGAAAATATCACGGAACACTTGCGATATATCTGGCTATGCCACTTGAGCAAAGACAATAATCATCCGGAGTTGGCCTTTAAAACTGTGGAATGGAAATTAAAGAACAAAGGTGTTATTGTTGGCAAAGATGTGCAACTGCTTGCTTTAAAGCGAAATACGCCTTCCGAGCTTTATGTGTTCGAATAAAAGCAAAAAAAAGATAGTAAAAAAGCTGCATTATTGTTTGGTCAAATAAAATAAAAGACCTACTTTTGCAACCGCAAACGAGGAAATAAGCACTCTTAGCTCAGTTGGTAGAGCAACTGACTCTTAATCAGTGGGTCCAGGGTTCGAATCCCTGAGGGTGTACAAGTTCCGAAGTTGCAACGTAAATTTAATGTTGCACTCTTAGCTCAGTTGGTAGAGCAACTGACTCTTAATCAGTGGGTCCAGGGTTCGAATCCCTGAGGGTGTACAAATAGAAGAAGTAACAGATGTTGCTTCTTTTTTTATTTATAGTCTCTCTATTGGCTGAAGGTTTTCAGAACATGGAACATTCCTGGATTCTGGGGAATTTTGAGGAATGAGATAAAATAAAATGCCACTGCTTGAATTGAAACTCAAACAGCGGCATTTGTATTTTAACTGCGGTATATTAGAACTTGAAGAAGTTCTTTGCGTTGTTATAGCTGATATCTTCAATCATCTGATTAACGCGTTCCATTTCAGACGCCGGGATTTCTCCGTTCTCTACATCACGTCCTACCAGGTTGCATAATGTACGACGGAAGTATTCGTGACGAGGATAGGAGAGGAATGAGCGGGAGTCTGTCAGCATACCTACAAAGCGGCTTAAAAGACCGAGTACGGACAAAGCGTTCATTTGTTTTTCCATGCCGTCTTTTTGATCCAGGAACCACCATCCGGAACCAAATTGGATTTTTCCTGCTACGGAACCATCCTGGAAGTTGCCTAACATGGTAGCGATTACTTCATTTGCGCATGGATTCAGATTATAGAGGATTGTTTTAGTCAATTTGCCGTTGGTGTTCAGGCGGTCGAGGAATTTAGCCATTGCTTTAGCAGTTGTAAATTCACCGATAGAGTCAAAACCGGTGTCGGCGCCTAACAGTTTAAACATCTTGGTGTTGTTGTTACGGATAGCTCCATAGTGGAATTGCTGCGTCCATCCTTTTTCCCAATCCATCTCTCCGAAAATCACGAGCATAGCTGATTTGAACTTCAGAATTTCTTCTTTTGTCAGTTCGGCACCTCCATATACCTTATTAAATATAGCTTTGATTTCTGCGTCTGTATAGTCTTCTGCGTAGAATTCTTCGATACCATGGTCAGACAAACGGCATCCTTGTTCTGCGAAGAAGTCATGGCGTTTACGTAAAGCAGCAATCATATCATCAAAGTTGGAGATAGTAACACCGCTTACTTCTGCCAGTTTTTCTACGTAAGCACGGAAGTCGGCAGGAACTTCTACTGCCATTGCTTTATCCGGACGCCAAGTTGGCAGCATCTTTACTTCAAATCCGCTTTCACGGGTTTTGATGTGGTATTCCAGTGAATCGATTGGATCGTCAGTAGTGCATACTGCTTCTACATGGTAACGACGCATCATTCCGCGAGCTGAATATTCAGGTTGAGCTAGCTTCTCGTTACATTCATCGTAAATCTCACGTGCAGTTTGCGGGTTCAATATCTTATTGATGCCGAATGCAGTCTTCAGTTCAAGGTGAGTCCAGTGATACAATGGGTTGCGGAATGTATAAGGAACGGTTTCAGCCCATTTTTCGAATTTCTCCCAGTCTGTGGTATCTTTACCTGTACAAAAGCGTTCATCTACGCCATTTGTACGCATTGCGCGCCATTTGTAGTGGTCGCCACCCAGCCAGATTTCAGTCAGTGATTTAAACTTGTAGTCGTCAGCTACCATTTGTGGGATTAAGTGACAGTGATAGTCGATGATCGGCATTTTAGCCGCATGCTCGTGATACAACTTTTGTGCAGTTTCTGTCTGCAACAAAAAGTTTTCGTCCATGAAGTTCTTCATTATTACTGTGTTTTAAGTGTATAAAATTATTACTTTCTATATTTATACCTATATAGTATTGATTCTAAAGCTAATAGGTGTAAATCTCGTTTTAGTTTTATTAACCGTTATCGAACACAAAAATAGAAAATTTACTTGGAGTAACAAAATAATTCGTATATTTGCAGCGATTATTTATAATATTTAAGTTTTAGCACTATGGAGGACCAGAACTATACCATTAAAGACATAGCTCGCATGGCGGGTGTTTCTGCCGGAACGGTTGACAGGGTATTGCACAATCGCGGTGACGTATCTCCCAAGAGCAAAGCTAAAGTACAAAAGGTGCTGGATGAGATTCATTATCAGCCTAATGTGTTCGCTATCGGATTGGCTGCTAAAAAGAAATACTCTTTCATTTGTCTGATTCCTTATTATATAGAACATGATTATTGGCATTCGGTAGTGGGTGGCATTGAACGTGCCCGACAAGAGTTGCGTCCTTTCAATGTGAGCGTTGATTACCTGTGCTATCATCATGGTGATGAGCAAAGCTATCAGGAAGCCTGCCGTTCTATTAAGGAAAGTAACGTGGATGCCGTATTGATTGCTCCGAATTTTAGGGAAGAAACATTGTCATTGACAGCCTATCTGCAAGAGAATAAGATAGCTTATGCATTTGTCGATTTCAATATGGAAGAGGTGGATGCATTGACATATATCGGGCAAGATTCATACAAAAGTGGATATATCGCGGCTAAAATATTAATGCGCAATTATTCGGTAGGAGAAGGGCAGGAACTGGTTCTGTTTTTAAGCAATAATAAGGATAACCCTGCTGAAATACAGATGCAGCGCCGTTTGGAAGGCTTTATGAGTTATATTACCGAAGAGTATGACAACTTGGTGATCCATGAAGTGATACTGAATAAATCCAATCAGGAAAACAATCAGCAGACATTGGATGAGTTTTTTCAGACGCATCCGAAGGCTGTGCTCGGCGTGGTATTTAATTCCAGAGTATATCAGTTAGGAGAATATCTCCGTCACGCAGGTCGTAGTATGAAGGGGTTGATAGGGTATGACCTTTTGAAAGCGAACGTAGAGCTGCTAAAATCGGGCGATGTGCATTATTTAATCGGGCAGCGTCCCGGATTACAAGGATATTGCGGAGTGAAAGCTCTGTGCGATTATGTCGTGTTTAAGAAGCATATTGAGCCCGTAAAATATATGCCTATCGACATTCTGATTAAGGAGAATATTGATTTTTATTTTGAATTTGTATAATATCAACTTTATAAATTACAACTAACATGAAAGCATTAAACAAAGAAACTGCTCCTAAAGTACAACGTCCGGAGCGTATTATTCAATTTGGCGAAGGTAACTTTTTACGCGCTTTTGTAGATTGGATTATTTATAACATGAACCAAAAAACTGACTTTAACAGCAGTGTTGTAGTGGTTCAACCTATTGATAAAGGCATGGTCGATATGCTGAATGCACAAGATGATCTTTATCATGTTAATCTTCAAGGATTGGATAAAGGGGAAGCGGTTAACAGCTTGACAATGATTGATGTAATCAGTCGTGCGTTAAACCCGTATACTCAAAATGATGAGTTCATGAAGTTGGCAGAGCAACCGGAAATGCGTTTCGTTATTTCAAATACTACAGAAGCAGGTATCGCTTTTGATCCGACTTGCAAACTTGATGATGCTCCTGCTTCATCATATCCGGGTAAATTGACTCAATTGCTGTATCATCGTTTTAAAACATTCAACGGTGACAAAACGAAAGGTTTGATTATCTTCCCTTGCGAACTTATCTTCCTGAACGGTCACAAACTGAAAGAAACGATTTATCAGTATATTGAATTGTGGAACCTGAGTAATGAATTCAAAACTTGGTTTGAAGAAGCTTGTGGCGTATATGCAACATTGGTAGACCGTATCGTTCCGGGATTCCCACGCAAGGATATTGCTGCTATCAAAGAAAAATTGCAATATGATGATAACTTGGTTGTTCAGGCTGAAATCTTCCATCTGTGGGTAATCGAAGCTCCGCAGGAAGTGGCTAAAGAATTCCCGGCTGACAAGGCAGGTTTGAATGTATTGTTCGTTCCTTCGGAAGCTCCTTACCATGAACGTAAAGTTACTCTGTTGAATGGTCCTCATACGGTTCTTTCTCCGGTTGCTTATCTGTCCGGAGTGAATATCGTTCGTGATGCTTGTCAGCACGAAGTAATCGGTAAATATATCCATAAGGTAATGTTTGACGAACTGATGGAAACATTGAATTTGCCGAAAGATGAATTAGAGAAATTTGCTAATGACGTATTGGAACGTTTCAATAATCCGTTCGTAGACCATGCAGTTACAAGCATTATGCTGAACTCATTCCCGAAATACGAAACTCGTGATCTTCCGGGATTGAAAACTTATTTGGAACGCAAAGGTGAGCTTCCGAAAGGATTGGTACTTGGTTTGGCTGCTATTATTACTTATTATAAGGGCGGTGTGCGTGCAGACGGTGCTGAAATTGTACCGAACGACGCTCCTGAAATTATGAATTTGCTGAAAGACCTTTGGGCTACTGGCTGCACAAAGAAAGTAACTGAAGGTGTTCTGGGTGCAGAATTTATCTGGGGTGAAGACTTGAATAAGATTCCGGGACTGGCAGAAGCCGTGAAAGCGGATTTAGATTCAATTCAGGAAAAAGGTATGATGGAGACTGTGAAAGGTATCCTGTAATAGATAAGAGACGACGAAAGTCGAACATGAATATAAGGGGTGTTTTGATAGGGAATATAACTATCAAAACGCTCTTTTTGTTTGCTTGTCTGGAATGGTTGGTTAATGATTCTTAAAAGTGAAAATTCTCTGTTTCTGCATTTTTTATTTTTCTCATTCTTAATTTTCTTACTTTCCGCGTTTTTGAAAGCTTCAAATCCTTAGTAGGCCGTCTAATTTTTTATTGTCGCCTATTTTCTTTTAAGTTTTAAATTTAATACATTAGTTATCAATTGTATATATTGTTTTGTTGACTTGAATTTACTTTTTATGTGCTGCACTTTATAGTTGTAAATAAACTAAGAATAAAACAGTCTTTTTCCATAATTTCCCCGTTAGGAAATCTCAAATGATACTGATACCTTTGTTGTGAAGTCAATAGAGTGGCTTCCTATTATTATTAAATTAAATTTTAGAAAAGTATGGCTATACGCTATAAAAAGAAGCAGATCACTTTATGCTTCGACAAAGAAAATAAAGTGGAAAAGTACGTTGCAGCAAACGTATTAGTTGGAAGTATCAGCTATAGCAAGCTGTGTGACGAGGTAAATCAGCGAACGGGGATTCATCGTGCTATGGTGGATGTAGTGCTGAAAGGAGTGCAGGATACGATGGTAGCCTTTGTAGAAGAGGGATTTTCTGTGAAGCTAGGAGAGTTCGGTTCATTCCGTCCTGCTATTAATGCGGAAAGCCAAGACAATTTAGAAGACGTGAATGCCAATACTATTATTAGGAGAAAGATAGTCTTTACTCCGGGAAGTGCGTTCAAGGAAATGCTTGGCTCTGCGAGCATAGAGTTGTTTGGCGGTAATGTGGCAGATACGAATGGTGGCAACAGTGGGAATCCCGGTGCAGGCGGTGGTTCCGGTGGAGATTCCGGAGAAACCCCAGATCCGGCAGCCTAGTTTTTACTAAAATTGCTTTTGATAGGGAAAGTTCTTTCGGGGACTTTCCCTATTTTTTTGACATTTCGGGTAGGTATGGTGTAAATCGCCGTTGGGCAACGGTGAATTCATGGTTGCCCAACGACGATTTTACCGTTGCCTAATGGCGTATTTGCTATCAGACGTAGAGTTTTGGTAAGAATAGCGTACGGAAAAACGGGACTTCTACTGGATTTATATTTTGTTTCTCCGTCTCTTTATGTTTCCTGTTTATTGAAAAAGCGAGGGATATCTTGGTTTTTCTTGTATCAACCTCTTCAAAAAATGTTATTTGTGAGAAATAATTTTTATCTTTGCAACGTTGTAGTGGCGTAAGTTGCTCAACATTATATTGATTGATGAAAGTGTTTAGCTTTTATCCTTGTCAGGAAATCTGGTAAATTTCAAAAAGCACAGGGAAGCAATAACATTCATCACTTGTATCGCTATGTATAATTTATGTTACATATGCTTTATGAGTGTGGGGTATTGTTTATTTGTGCTTAGGTTTACCAGAACCTCCTGACGGATAGACTAATAACTCCACACTTTCTTTTTACTGTTTAACGAACTGCTGTTGGAGTTGTGGTAGTGAAATTAATGTTACTTATTATGATAAAATCTATTTTATAACATATGCTTTTCGTTTTTCTAAGAAGAAGCATTTTAAGAAGAAATAGTACTCTCATTAGAGCGCCATATTGAAGAAAAAACGTATCTTTGCAATTGTTAAGACACAATTTGTGCTTTAGCAGACATAAGAAAGCGTTTTTGCTTTGTCCCGAAACTGAAATTCGCCAAATTTTAATCAAGAGGACGGAGGCAATATGACGCTCATTCTGTTTTGTATATATTCGTGCAGCCTATGCTGTATCCATATGTCAAAATGGCGTGAGAGTATTGTTTCTTCTCGTTCATTCTTGATCAGGCGTTTGGCGATGCCTCAGTTTCGATGAACTGGCAGACAAGTCTCACGCCTTTCTTGTATAGTAACGTTTGATTAAAATAAACGGCTGAATTTGGAGACTTATAAGCGTATAGGAGGACAAAGTATGAAAAGGTCAGTTTTATTTTTATTGTTATCTTTTTTTGTATTAAGTGGCTATTCGCAAGACAAAGGTACTGAAAAAACTTTAGCAAAAGCGCAGGGTGGAAATGCTAAAGCACAGTATCAAATTGGATGGTACTATGGTAATGGTGCAAAGGGCTTTGTACGTAATGAATTAAAGGCAATTGAATGGCTGGAAAAATCAGCAGAGAATAACTATCATCCAGCACAATATTACTTAGGGTGGTTCTATTTTTATGGTTATGGGGTTAAAAAAGATATAAATAAGGCTACTTATTGGTATGAAAAGGCTGCTGCTCAAGGAAGTAAAGAAGCGAAGCAGATGTTGAAAGCTTGTCAGTTACATTCTAATAAGTGAAAATTCTCTGTATAAATAACATTGTTTTAGGTTATGAAAAATAAGAAACTGTTTAGTTTAGCAAGTTCTCAAGGAAGAATTTGTTCTATTGTTGTTTTTGTATTTTGGAGTCTAGCGAGTCTAGCTCAAAATAGTAATTCACAGGAACTTATGGAGAGTGCTAATCAAGGAGATCCTGAATTGCAGTTTGAAATGGGGACAGAGTTGTATAATAAAAGGGATTATGTGAAAGCTTTCGAATGGTATTCTAAAGCTGCCGCACAAGGCTATGCTAAAGCTGAATATAATGTGGGGTACTTCTATGAAAATGGAGTAGTAGTGGAAAAGAATGTGATTAAAGCCTTTGAATGGTATTCTAAAGCCGCTACACAAGGCCTTGCTGCTGCAGAGTGTGCTGTAGGCTACTGTTACGAAGAAGGAGAAGGCATTGAAAAGAATATAGCCAAAGCTTTTGAATGGTACTCTAAAGCTGCTACACAAGGCCTTGCTGCTGCAGAGCGTAGTGTAGGTCGCTTTTATTATAAAGGAATGGGAGTGGAAAAGAATGCAACAAAAGCTTTTGAATGGTATTCTAAGGCTGCTGCACAAGGAGATGCTATGGCACAATATATTTTGGCTCTTTTTTATACAGATGGAACAGGAGTAGTGAAAAATGAACGAAAAGGTTGGATGTGGATGGTTAAAGCTGCAAATAATGGGTATCTTAATGCGCAAATTTCATGTTATCAAAATTATAAAGCAGCGGGCAGTAATTGGACTGGAATAGCTATGAAATATATCTTGTTAGCTTCTCAACAGGGAGCTGATGAAGCAAAAAGTATGTTCAAAGAAGTTGTTGGGATATCATATGATAATTTAGAAAAGACTTATAAAAGTAAAATAAAAACATACATAGGCGAGTACCCTTTGCCTTTAAGATATTATAATGCTTATGTACGTCATACTGGAAATTGTACTTATCAATATTATGAAATTGGGGATTTAAGAATATATCATGGAATATTTGAATACACTTCGAAGGAAAAGGTTCAAGTATTGAAAGATAAAGCTATTCCTAAATTAACTATAAACGGAAATTTTAAAGATGATTATAGAGATGGGGTTTGGAAGATTAAATATCGTGAAAGCGATGTTGAATACAACATAAATGTTACATATCGGAATGGAATATTTAATGGACCTTTCACATATCAAAAGAAATATACTTCGGGTAAAAATATTCAGATCACAGCTGAGTATAAAGATAATATTATAGTTAAATTTAAGAGACAGGATTCCACTGGATTTTCGGTAGAAGCTTATATGGATGATGATGGCTTTTTGCATGGTCCATATTTGGCAAAAGACTCTGAAGCAATAATTAAAGGGGATTTTATTCACGGAAATTCAGATAATGTTTCTAATGCAAACTTACAAACTGGTGGATTGAATAGGAAGGCTATGAAAAAAAAC
Organism: Bacteroides faecium; assembly: GCF_012113595.1. Taxonomy (NCBI): domain Bacteria; kingdom Pseudomonadati; phylum Bacteroidota; class Bacteroidia; order Bacteroidales; family Bacteroidaceae; genus Bacteroides; species Bacteroides faecium. Next base: position 4,993,661 of record NZ_CP050831.1, on the reverse strand, counting down.
AGTTATTCTAGAGCAAGCTTCGTTAGCATCCCTTGGTATGATTCTTCAAATGTTTTGTATGGATTACATAAGGAATTTAAGAAGGGGCTAGAATTATCCTCATTTGCTATAGGCCAAGATTGGTTAAATGGGGTTCCGGCTGCTTATCCTTCAGATATTGATAGATGATGGGATTAAATAAAGTTGGTTTTATATCTTTGATTATAAAAATGAATTTTAGTACTCATTGAAGTATCAGGATACTAGAAGAACTGTAAATTAGGACACTGTCTACAATATTTAGGACAGTGTCTTTTACAATCGACTTAAGTGTGTATAATTCTTTTCTGAACAATACAAATATAACTCCCTGTAGTCAACTCCTTCTTGAGAAACAAATAGACATATTTAGGACTTTGTGTATATAGCTCTATTTCAGAACAGCGAAATAATAGCTATATCAAACTTACTTCCATTCCTTCCAACTCATTATTATAAGCACGTGTATTGAGTATATCCACGTCTGAAGTGAGCCAAGTTAGTCGTTTTCTTAGTTCTTTCCGTCTTGTAGACATATTTGTTTTAGCTCGTCGTAACAAATTCTCTGTTGAAACATCTAACTCCACCCATGCAATCACTTTTAAGTTGCCATTATCATTAAGATGTCCCACATGACTCTTCCACACATCAGGTAAATTAGTAGAATTTCGTGCACCGCCAATGATTGTAGCTAAAGAATCTTTCACTTTTTGGGCTATTTCCACTGTTATGTCATCTTTCTCACCGGTCAAACGTTGCACATTCTTTTTATCGCCATATCCTCTAAAACCTTTGACTTCAATAAATAGCAAAATTTTATCTGCGTCATTAAATCCGATAAAGTCTATACATCGGGTTTCTGGTATTTGTTTGCATATCTTTTGGCGATAATCAGCTTCTTCGTCCAGTTGGTAAACTTCCCATCTATCATCAAATCTGAAAACAAGACCACTCTCTTTAAACTCTTTCATTATGCCTCTTTATATATTCGTTTTCTAAATCATAAAAAGCCGAATATTCTTCTAAAATAGGATTATGGGCTATATCTACTAACTGGTTGGCAATTTCTGCTTCTACCCGGTGTCCATCTTTATATAAACTAAAGAAACGCATTGCCGGACTAGTTTCCTCAGCATATTCTGCCATCATCGATAACTTATGTGATAATAGATAATCATGCGTTGACAAGAAAATCTGGATTCCGTGTTTTTGTGCCAGCTCCATTAATAAATCAACAATAATTGAAATTAAATTGGGGTTCATATTCGATTCTGGTTCGTCCCAAAATAGGATACTACCTGGTCTAAGTTCTCCGTTGATACACAAATATAGGATAGTAGCTACTTTTCTTAATCCTTCTGCTACTAGATGGGCTTCGTATTCTTGGCTATCATCAATAACATAAAAACGATTTCCTTTTCGCATTACGTCTATATTCCATTTTGCCAATATAGGAGCCAACATGTCTTTTGCCCTTTTCAATGCTTCGTTTTTCAGTGGAGAGACGTCCATTGCTTTGGCTAAATCCAAATAAGTTTCATCAAAGGAGATTTCCCTTCGTTCATATAGGCTGATAAACCCTTCGAATAAGGAAAACATTTCTCTTGGGGGAATATAAATAAAGTGGGGTTGCTCAATGTATGCATTATTATCTGTCTTCACCAATGATGCCCTTTCTCCGAAATTATATGCGATATCTCCCGTAGTCAGTTCTACTTTTACCGAAGCCGCCCCCAAACCGTATTTGTTTACCAAATGTCCTAAAGAATCAGGCTTGAAATAACCGATTAACTTCTCTGACAGCAAATCTCCGAACTTGTCTTTGGTTTTTGATGTAGATTGGCTAAACAAGGCATTGGCTTTCATGGATGCTGCCAAACATTTCAATATGTGAGTTTTACCGGTTCCGTTACGACCTATAAAAATATTGATGCCTTTACAGAAATCAAAGACAGAATCATCAAAGCAGGTAAAGTTGTTTAAATATAAACGTTCAATCATTATTGCTATGTTATTTTAATCCGATTGGGTATTCATTGCGAAGATAATAAAACAATTTAGCCCATTCGTCTTTTTTCGCAATTTCTTATCATAAATAACTGCAAAATATTCAATTATATATGAGAGGTTAAATACTATTCAGCAGCGTGTAAAATAAACGTAGTAGCTCCAATAGTCACAATCGCACCATCTTCAATGCGGATGCGATCCTTATCTCCCAAAATTTCATTCATCAGAAATGTTCCTGTCAGGCTGGGAGCATCGCGTAGTGTATAAACGAGTTTGCCTTGTTTATTGCGTTTTATGTTGATGATGCAATGACGGCGATCCATGCTCATATCACCACTTTCGATAGGAGTATTAATATTGGTTCCTACGCAACGTCGTCCTATGACATTATCTCCTTCTTGTAATGGAAGTATTTGTTTGAATCCAAAGACGTTTTCGATTACTGTGATATATCCGAACTCTTCCTTGTGTGCTTCTGCTTCCTCTTCCAGATTTTCTTCGTTTCTAAGGGCTTTTACTTTGCTTTTTCCAAGCCGGATACTGAATTGTTTGCCACAATGTTCACATTCAAATACAAGTGATTGGCCTTCACTATATTTGGTTTCATCAAAATAAAGATAATTCTCACATTTGGGACAAAGAACTCGTTTCATGCTTTTTTATAAAGGGATTTTTTATTTAGCCAGTAACCAGGCATTCTTGTAGGTTTCATTTTTTCTAAGCTCCAATAGCTGTTTGGTAGCTTCTTCACGATTTTCGAATGAACGGATGCTGACACGTACTTTACCGTCTGTATTCAGTGCTTTTGCTTCTGCAAATCCTTTTGAATTCAATTGATTTGCCATAGCTTCTGCATCTTTAAGACTGATTCCGCCTGCTACTATAATATGATAAGGATGATTCACATTCGCTTGTGGCTTGGCAGATACAGGAGCGGGAGCAGCTTCTTGCTTGGCAACTTTTACTTCTTTCACAGCAATAGGTCTTGATGTCTGCGCTTTATCCGCTGTCAGTTTTGGAGTGGATGAAGTTTTGGCTGAAGCAGAAGTCTTCTTTGTTTGTTGTGCAACATCGCTCTTTACGTATACAGGAGTTACTGCAACCGATTGCTTCTCTATTTGCTCAAAAAGTTCGCCAGGTAATAACTGTGCATAATTGTTCTTCTGAACATCGGTGTTCTCTACCGGAGTTGAAAAAGCAAAGAACAATACGATAGCGGCAATCATAGCGGCTGCATTACGAAGGAACGCACGACTGATGCTGATTTCATAAGTTTTCTTCTCTTTCTCCAGATTGGCAGGCACTAATACCTTTTCTCTCTGCTGCAACGTAGATAGTTCGTGCATTTCAAAGGAATCCAAGCCATAGAGTGAAGGAGTCGCTATCTTATAATCATAAGGGATAAATTCATAATTTCCATAAATGTTATAATGAATCTCACCTATATTCTCCAAATGCGCTTTTCCTTCCTCATGAAGAAGCCCGATAAACTCGCTTACTTCCTTTTCTACGATGCGGTTGGCATCAGCGAAACTCGTGTCGTATGCTGACATATAGGATTGTACTAATACTCCGTCGTTCAGCTTTAATTGAGGATTAAAGCCGATAGTGCGGGTAGGGGGCAAAAAAAGATTCTCTTCTTTAACATGAGTTGCAGGAGCGTAATGTGCTACAAATCCACCAAATCCCGGAACGATAACGCAGTCGTTTTCCAGTAGTAAAACCTCTATATGTTGTGCCAATTCAATCATGTCTGCAAAATTAAGAGATAAATTGAATATATCCCAGAAAACTACGAAAAATTCACTACTTTTGCATCGTTTTATTTATTACTATTAACGATGGACTATATACAGACGGAAATAGACGGAGTGTGGCTGATAGAGCCGAAAGTGTTCTCCGACGAACGTGGCTATTTTATGGAAGCCTTTAAGCAAGAAGAGTTTGAAGCCAATATCGGACCTGTAAATTTTATACAGGATAATGAGTCGAAATCTTCTTTTGGCGTATTGCGTGGATTACATTATCAGAAAGGTGAATATAGTCAGGCTAAATTGGTTCGCGTCATTAAAGGAGAAGTGCTGGACGTTGCCGTTGATTTGCGTAAATCATCACCCACATTCGGAAAACATGTGTGCGTATTGCTTAGCGAGGAGAATAAAAAACAGTTTTTTATTCCACGCGGTTTTGCACATGGTTTTGCTGTATTAAGCGAAGAAGCCATCTTTACGTATAAGGTAGACAACAAGTATACTCCACAGGCAGAAGCTTCTATTTTATATAATGATGAAACATTGGGAATAGATTGGCCGCTGACTGACTCGCAGATGGTATTGTCTTCCAAGGACAAAGAGGGTACGGCTTTCAAAGATGCTGCATATTTTGAATAACTTCTAAACAAACAATAAAATATTAAGTATGAAAATTGCGATTGTAGGAACCGGATATGTAGGTCTGGTGTCAGGTACATGTTTCGCTGAAATCGGCGTGAATGTAACTTGTGTTGATACTAACAGCGAGAAAATAGAATCTTTGCAGAAGGGAATCATCCCGATTTATGAGAATGGATTGGAAGAGATGGTGCTCCGTAATATGAAAGCAAAGAGATTGAAGTTTACCACGTCATTAGAGAATTGCCTGGATGATGTGGAAGTGATATTTAGTGCTGTGGGCACACCGCCGGATGAAGACGGGAGTGCTGACTTGAAATATGTGCTAGAGGTAGCCCGTACTATCGGGCGCAATATGAAACAGTATAAACTGGTGGTAACCAAGAGTACAGTTCCCGTAGGTACTGCCAGCAAAGTTCGCGCAGTCATTCAGGAAGAATTGGATAAAAGAGGAGTGAAGGTAGACTTCGATGTTGCTTCCAACCCGGAATTTCTGAAAGAAGGAAATGCAATCAGTGACTTTATGAGTCCGGACCGCGTGGTAGTAGGAGTAGAGTCGGCACGTGCGGAGAAACTGATGTCTAAATTGTATAAGCCATTCTTATTAAATAACTTCCGTGTGATTTTCATGGATATTCCGTCTGCCGAAATGACTAAATATGCGGCAAATTCAATGTTGGCAACCCGTATTAGCTTTATGAATGATATAGCAAACCTTTGCGAGATAGTTGGTGCGGATGTAAATATGGTACGTAGCGGAATTGGTTCGGATACGCGTATCGGACGCAAATTCCTATATCCGGGTATTGGATATGGCGGCTCTTGTTTTCCTAAAGATGTGAAAGCTCTTATTAAAACCGCCGAGCAGAATGGATATACAATGCGGGTACTTAGTGCTGTGGAAGAGGTGAACGAACAGCAGAAAAGTGTTTTGTTCGAAAAGCTTGTGAAACATTTTAATGGTGATTTGAAAGGTAAGACCATCGCTCTTTGGGGCTTGGCATTCAAACCGGAAACAGATGATATGCGTGAAGCTCCGGCACTGGTCTTGATTGATAAGCTGCTGAAAGCCGGCTGCCAGGTACGTGCGTATGATCCGGCTGCTGTACAAGAGTGCAGACGTCGTATTGGAGATACAATCTATTATGCTTGCGATATGTATGATGCGGTACTTGATGCTGATGCATTGATGTTGGTTACCGAATGGAAGGAATTCCGTTTGCCTTCATGGGCTGTCATCAAAAAAACAATGGCGCAGCAGATTGTGTTGGACGGACGTAATATATACGACAAAAAAGAGATGGAAGAACTCGGATTCGTTTATCATTGTATTGGTAAATGAAAAAATAAGAGTATCTTTAGGCAAAACTAAGACAGATGATGAAATATGTGGCTATATCGTTAATGGTGTTTTTTTCTGCGGCATGTAGCAGCAATAAGAATCCAAATTCTCCTGAGCAGGGGAAAGAGGATACGAATGCTAAGGAACTGTTGCAGGGAATCTGGCTGGACGATGAGACTGAAAGCCCGTTGATGCGTGTGGAAGGGGATACTATCTATTATGCCGATGCGCAAAGTGCTCCGATTGCATTTAAAATCGTGCGGGATACCCTTTATACTTATGGCAATGATACGACTTATTACAAGATTGATAAGCAAGGGGAACATATATTCTGGTTTCATGCCATAACAGATAACATCATCAAGCTGCATAAGTCCGAGGATCCTAATGATTCATTGTCATTTGTCCGTCAGGAATTAGTGATTCCAATTTATAATGAAGTAATTCAACGCGATAGCGTGGTGACCTATAATGGCACTCGCTATCGTGCTTATGTTTATATTAACCCTTCTAAAATGAGGGTTATAAAAACCACCTATTCCGAAGACGGGATTAGTATGGATAATGTATATTACGATAATGTGATGCACATCTGCGTCTACGAGGGCAAGAAGAGTTTATTTGCCAGTGATATTACTAAACAGATGTTTGACCAGGTAGTTCCCGGAGATTTTTTAATGCAAGCTATTTTATCTGATATGAAGTTTGTAAAAGTAGACCGGAATGGTTTTCATTATCAAGCAGTTTTAGCCATTCCGGAAAGTTCTATATATAGCATTACAGATATGGAAGTAAGTTTTGAAGGAAACTTAACCATTACGTCAACGAAATAACGGATTTCGTATTAATTCTGTTTGGGAGAGGGGCGATTATTGCCTTTTCCACCATTATTTTTTCCACGGAAATTCCTTCTTTTAGAGTTGTTGCCATACTTGCCTTTACTGAAAGAACGCGGTTTGTATTCCGGTGCTTCCCCCAACTCTGCGGGAATAGGTATCTTATAGATTTCTTTCTCCAGGAAATTCTCAATGCTTTTAAAGTTACTTTGTTCTTTTTCACTGACAAACGTGAGCGCTACTCCGTCATTGTTTGCACGTGCCGTACGTCCGATACGATGTACATAGTCTTCGCTGTCATGGGGAACATCAAAGTTGATTACCAGGCGGATGTCATCAATATCAATACCACGGGCAACAATATCTGTGGCAACTAATATATTGATTCGGCCGGCTTTGAATTCATGCATCACTGCTTCCCGTTGAGCTTGTTCGAGGTCCGAATGCATTTCTCCTACATTCAATTTCATTGATTTCAAAGCTTTAGCCACCTCTTTCACTTTGATCTTGGAAGATGCAAAGACGATGACACGTTCGGGAACTTCGTCCACAAAGAGACTTCGTATAATTCCCAACTTTTGATTTTCATAACAAACATATGCAGCCTGTATAATCTTATCGGCAGGTCTTGAAACGGCCAGCTTTATTTCTGACGGATTATTCAGGATGGTATTTGCCAGTTGTTGTATCTTGGCAGGCATGGTCGCGGAAAACATGATAGTCTGTCGTTCTTTCGGCAAATACTTAACAATCTGCATGATATCCTCATAGAACCCCATGTCGAGCATCCGGTCTGCTTCGTCCAGAATAAAATAAGAAACCTTGGAAAGATCTACATATCCAAGGCTTAAATGGGCAAGGAGGCGTCCAGGGGTGGCAATAACAACATCAGCTCCCAAAGTGAGCCCTTTTTTCTGTTGCTCAAACAAGATGCCATCATTTCCACCATATACAGCAACACTCGATGCCGGCATAAAATAGGAGAACCCTTCCATCTGCTGGTCTATCTGTTGGGCCAATTCACGGGTAGGAGACATGATGACACAGTTGATCGCATCTTCAGGATGTTTTCCTTCAGATAATTTATTCAGTACAGGAAGCAGGAATGCTGCTGTTTTACCTGTACCGGTCTGTGCTACGGCTATCAAATCTTTCCCCTCAAGTATGATTGGGATTGCTTGTTCCTGAATAGGAGTGCATTCGTCAAATCGCATGGCATCAAGCGCCTCAAGCACATTTGCGTTTAATTGTAGTTCGGAAAACTTCATTCTTTTATTTAATTTGTCAGCAAAGATAATTTATTTTTCGGTCTAATTACATATTCAAATAAGAATCTTTGAATCCGAGGAAATAGAGCACTCCGTCAAGTCCGATGGTATTGATAGATTGCTTGGCATTTGCCACTACTTTAGGCTTGGCGTGAAATGCGATTCCCAGTCCGGCAACTCCCAGCATGGGGAGGTCATTAGCGCCATCTCCTACGGCAATAGTCTGTGCAATATCGACTTTTTCTACTTGGGCGATCAGTCGTAGTAGTTCAGCCTTTCGTTTGCCGTCCACAACATCTCCCAAGTAGCGTCCGGTCAGCTTTCCATCTATAATTTCCAGTTCGTTCGCATATACATAATCTATGCCATATTGCTTTTGCAGGTACTGACCGAAATAAGTAAATCCACCGGAAAGAATCGCGATTTTATATCCATATTTTTTCAGTACGTACATCAGTCTGTCTACTCCTTCTGTGATAGGCAGGCTTTCAGCTATTTCTTGCATAACAGATTCGTCCAAGCCTTTCAGTAAGGCTACGCGGCGAGTAAAGCTTTCTGTGAAGTCTATTTCACCACGCATCGCGCTTTCCGTGATCGCTTTCACTTCATCACCGACACCGGCACGGATAGCCAGCTCGTCGATGACTTCTGTCTCAATCAACGTAGAGTCCATGTCGAAACAGATCAGACGGCGCATACGACGGTACATATTATCCAGTTGGAAAGAAAAATCCATATCCAGTTCGCTGGCTAACTTCATCAGGCTTTCCTGCATAGCAATACGATCCTTAGGAGTACCTCTCACTGAAAATTCGATGCAGGCGCGTGTACGTGCGTCTGTATTGCATTCATCCAATGGAATACGGCCAGTCAGACGTTTGATTGCATCAATATTCATGCCTTGTTCTGCCAATACCTTGGTTGCTGCTGATATCTGGCGTGCAGAAAGTTTGCGTCCAAGTACTGTCAGGATATAGCGGTTTTTTCCTTGCATACCCACCCAATTCTCGTATTGTTCTGTTGTAATCGGCTCAAAGCGGATGGTAACTCCTATCGAAGATGCTTTGAACAACAATTCTTTCATTATAAAACCGGAATGTCTTTCCTCACTTTTGAAGAGAATACCTAATGACAATGTATTATGAATATCTGCCTGACCGATGTCAAGGATTGTAGCATCATATTTGGCTAGTATTTCAGTCACGGATGAGGTAAGTCCCGGGCGATCTTCGCCGGTAACTCGAATCAGAATCAATTCAGTATTTGATGGTTGCATATGAAATAGACTTTTATCTTGCAAAAGTAGAGAAAAAAGTTCGTTTTTATGCTAAATAACATAAAAAGTTATACCTGAAAAGTGAGATTTTTGCTTATTTGCTTGGAAGTTAATTTAATAATTACTTACCTTTGCACCCGGTTTCAAAAATAAAGGCTCTGATAATCAGCGAATTCCTCTTCGCCTGATGCCTGAAAAGACAACGTTTCGGGAAGAAACCACTGTTTAAGGACAGTCCCGGATAGTATTAACTAAAACCGAATTACATGAAGCATGTAAAGTGGATTTTTGTTGTATTACTAATTTGTTCCTTGACCGCTTTCGTTGAGAAAGACAAACCTACCGGAGGTTTGAGTGAGGGTGATGTAGCCCCGGATTTTAAAATCGAATCTACATCAAATGGGCAATCCGCCTTTAAATTGGGAAATTTGAAAGGGCGATATGTGTTGCTAAGTTTTTGGGCAAGTTATGACGCGCAGTCCCGGATGCAAAACGTAAGTTTGAGCAATGCGCTTCGTTCTTCTCATAATGTGGAAATGGTTTCTATTTCATTTGACGAATATCAGTCAATTTTTAAGGAAACTGTTCGTAAGGATCAAATAGTTACGCCCACTTGTTTCGTGGAAACAGAAGGCGAGGATTCCGGATTATTTAAGAAATACCGTTTGAACCGGGGATTCACTAACTATTTATTGGATGGAAATGGTGTAATTATAGCCAAAAACATCTCTGCTGCAGATCTTTCTGCTTATGTGGAAAAGATTGGTTGACAATCTTGAGAATGTAAGGAGAAAGAGGTATTTTCCGAATAGGACATCATTTGGTGAATGACGGAGAATAGACAAAAGAGGAAATGGATACAACAAAAAAGTTCCGCCTATACTTGCTTTAAGCAAGAATAGACGGAATTTCTATTTTATCTATATCCTTAATTCTTATTTAGGAGCTTTTTGATATAAGAAGAAAGCAATACCTGCATAGAGGATATTCGGAATCCAAACTGCGATGGCAGGAGGTACGTTCCCGTTTACGGCAAAGGTTGAAGTAATCGTTTGGAACAGGATATACGAGAAACTTAATCCAAGTCCTATGCCCAGATGAAGTCCCATACCACCTTTCGTTTTTCGTGATGAAAGAGATACGCCGATAATTGTTAGGATGAAAGAGGCGAATGACATGGCAATCCGCTTGTGATATTCAATCTCGAATTCTTTGATATTGGCGAATCCTCTTCGTTTCTGTTTTTCGATATAATCGCTTAACTGGGGACTGGTCAGCATTTCCTGCTGATTCTTCATAATGAGAAAGTCGGAAGGCTCCATATTGATTATAGAGTCAATTTTATCCCCCTTGGTGATTTTCTCCTTTAATCCGTCCAGTTCGCGTATCATATAATCATGGATAGTCCATTTATGAACGGTAGTCGTGTCATAAGTAATGCGGCGTGCGGTTAAGTGGGAAACGAGTTTCTTGTCGACAAATTTATCCAGAGAAAAGCGGTTTCCGGTTTTCATGGCATTGTTATAGTTGTCTATATAGGCTATGACTCCATTATCGACTTCCAACTGCACGTTACGGGCTGTATTCTGCTTTTTAGGCTTGATATACCTGTCTTCAAAGTTCAAACGTGTCACACTTCCTTTAGGAATTACGTATGAACTTAGCATAAAGGTTATTAATGCGATGATGGCCGCAGAAATCATGTAAGGACGCATCATTCTCTTGAAACTCATACCGGTAGAGAACATGGCAATAATTTCGGAGTTCTCTGCCAGTTTGGAAGTGAAGAAAATAACAGCGATGAATACAAACAGCGGACTGAACAGGTTGGAGAAGTAAGGAATAAAGTTCATGTAGTATTCAAGAATGATTTTACTCCATGGCGCTTCGTGTTCCATCAGTTTGTCCATCTTCTCGTTGAAGTCGAATACCACTGCGATAGAAATGATTAATGCAATAGCAAATACGTATGTCCCCAAGAATTTCTTGATGATATACCAATCCAGCCGTTTTATAAATCGATTGCTTTTCATTCTTTATAATCTAGTTGATACTCTTTTGACCATCATCGGTTTCCAGGTCGAGAAATCTCCTGCAATGATATGTTTGCGTGCTTCACCTACCAGCCACAGATAGAAAGCAAGATTGTGTATAGAGGCGATTTGCATCGCCAATAGTTCTTGCGCGTGGAAAAGATGTCGCAAATAGGCTTTACTGTATAGTGTGTCTACACTGGAAGCTCCGTCCGCCTCGATAGGAGAAAAGTCCATTTCCCATTTCTTGTTTCGCATATTGATAATGCCGTCCTTGGTGAACAACATGCCATTTCGTCCGTTTCGTGTCGGCATTACGCAGTCGAACATATCCACTCCGCGCTCTATTCCTTCAAGAATATTGACGGGAGTACCGACTCCCATCAGATAGCGAGGCTTGTCTTTGGGAAGAATCTCATTGACGACCTCTATCATTTCATACATTTTGTCGACCGGTTCGCCTACCGCCAAACCGCCGATAGCATTGCCGTCGGCACCTTTAGAGGCGACAAACTCAGCCGATTGCTTTCGCAAATCAGTATAGACGCACCCTTGAACGATAGGGAAAAGCGACTGGTTGTAGCCATATTTAGGCTCAGTCTCATTAAAACGTTTTATACAGCGGTCAAGCCATCTGTGCGTCAATCCCAATGACTTTTTGGCATATGCATAATCCGAATCTCCCGGGGGACATTCGTCGAAAGCCATCATGATATCAGCACCGATCGTGCGTTCTATATCCATCACTTTTTCCGGAGTAAAGATATGCTTACTGCCATCAATGTGTGAACGGAACTCGGCACCTTCTTCTCGGAGTTTTCGGATTCCGGCTAATGAGAATACCTGGAATCCGCCACTATCGGTCAGCATGGGGCGGTCGAAACCGTTGAAGCGATGCAGTCCGCCTGCTTTCTCAATCACTTCCAGTCCCGGGCGCAAATAGAGATGATAGGTATTGCCCAGAATAATCTGTGCCTGAATATCTTCTTTAAGTTCAGTCTGATGTACTCCCTTGACAGTACCCAGTGTACCTACCGGCATGAAAATCGGTGTCTGTATCTGCCCGTGGTCTGTTGTTATCAGACCGGCACGGGCATTACTTTTAGTGTCTGTATATTGTAAGTCAAATGTCATTCCTGGCTAGCTTTCTTTACAGATAAATCAATGGCATCTGCAACTTTTTCATTTGTCAGTGCGATGGCGAATACTTCTTTTATATCGTTTACATAGTGGAAAGTCAATCCCTTCAAATAGAGATCTTGAATTTCGTCTATGTTCTTTTTGTTTTCGGCACTCATGATGATTTCTTTGATTCCGGCACGTTTAGCAGCCAGAATCTTCTCCTTGATGCCACCGACCGGAAGCACTTTGCCGCGAAGTGTGATTTCTCCTGTCATGGCAAGATTAGCTTTCACCTTTCGTTGTGTCAGGGCAGAAGCCAAAGAAGTAGCCATCGTGATACCTGCGGATGGACCGTCTTTGGGGATTGCTCCTTCGGGTACGTGGATATGGATATTCCAGTTGTCAAAAATCTCTTCATCCAAATTCAAGATAGAAGCATGGGCTTTGATGTATTCGAGCGCCAGCATGGCAGACTCTTTCATTACATCTCCCAGATTGCCGGTTAAGGTAAGGCGTCCGCCTTTGCCGCGGCTCAGGCTGGTTTCGACGAAAAGAATTTCACCACCTACGGCCGTCCATGCCAATCCGGTAACTACGCCGGCATATTCATTTCCCTGATACTTGTCACGTGTATATTCCGGTGCTCCCAGGAAATCGTACAAGTCGGCAGGCTTGATTTCCGTCTTGGCAAAATAACCGTCGGTTGCGTATTGACGAGCTGATTTGCGGAGAATCTTGCCGATTTTCTTTTCCAGTTCACGAACGCCACTTTCGCGGGTATATGATTCGATAATGGCTTCCAGCGTATCTTTAGGAAGTTTGATATTTGTTTTTTTAAGCCCGTTGGCTTCCAGTTCTTTGGGAACTAAATGCTTACGTGCAATTTCAACCTTTTCTTCTGTGATATAACCGCTTACTTCAATCAATTCCATACGGTCAAGTAATGGCCCGGGGATTGTATTCAGATTATTGGCAGTCGCAATAAACAGTACTTTTGAAAGATCATAATCTACATCCAGAAAGTTATCATGGAAAGATGTATTCTGTTCCGGGTCAAGAACTTCCAGTAATGCAGAAGAAGGATCTCCCTGACGGTCGGCACTGACTTTATCTATTTCATCCAAAATAAATACTGGATTGGAAGCACCTGCTTTTATCAAGCTCTTGATGATTCGTCCCGGCATAGCGCCTATATATGTTTTGCGGTGACCACGGATTTCTGCTTCATCATGTACGCCGCCCAAAGACATACGTACATATTTACGTTTGAGTGCAGACGCGATAGATTTTCCAAGAGATGTTTTACCAACTCCCGGAGGGCCGTATAAGCAGATAATCGGTGATTTCATATCATCCTTTAATTTCAATACAGCCAAATGCTCCAAAATGCGTTCTTTCACCTTCTCCAATCCGTAATGATCCTTATTCAACGTCTTTTCTGCATTTTTGAGATTCAGGTTATCAGTTGTATAAACGCCCCACGGGAGGTTAAGCATTGTTTGCAGATAATTCAGTTGTACGCTGTAATCCGGTGATTGCGGATGAGTGCGTTCCAGTTTCGCCAGTTCCTTCATGAAAGTCTCTCTGACTTCCAAATTCCAACGCATTCTTTCCGCTTTCTGGCGCATTTCTTCAATTTCCTGCTCCTGGCCACCGCCACCTAATTCATCCTGAATAGTCTTAATTTGTTGCTGCAGGAAGTATTCACGTTGTTGCTGGTCAATGTCTTCACGGGCACGCATCTGGATGGATGCCTTGATTTCAGCCAACTGTACTTCACGATTCAGGATTTCCAATAAGCGGTAAGTGCGCTCACGCAACAAGTTGATGCTTAATAAATCTATTTTCTCATCTTTCTTGAATGGCAGATTTGAGCAGATGAAATTAACCAGAAACATCGGGTTGCTTATATTTTTAATAGCGAATGCCGAATCTTGATGCATGGTGTCTGATGATTTGATATAACGCATCGTCAAATCCTTGCATGTCTCTACCAGAGCTTGGAATTCCTTGTCATTGTTGCCCGGAGTTTCCTCTTCCAAGAGTTCTATTTCGCCCTTCAAATATGGATGGGTATCGGTAATACTTTTCAGATTCAACCGTTTCATTCCCTGGATAATGACGGTGGTTGTCTGGTCGGGCATTTCTAATACCCGCACAATACGCCCTACAGTACCGATGTTATGTAAATCTTCCAGTTTAGGGTCTTCTGTATGTGCCGACCTCTGACATACTACTGCGATATCCTTATGTTTTTTATCGGCATCATGTATGAGTTTCAGAGAAGACTTACGTCCCACCGTGATAGGCAGGAATACTCCGGGAAACAACACCATATTACGAAGGGGAAGGACCGGAAGAATTTCACCAGATTTAATATTTACATCGAATGCATTCTCATCGCTACCATCATAATCAGTAATTAACGAGAAACCGTTGTTATCGCTTACATCTTCCAATAAGTATCTTTCTTTCATCTTTTCGTTTTAATTTAGCTTATGTCATACAAATATGCATAAATCGTTTGCAAAGTTAATTGATTCTCTCTAATAATAAAGCACTGCTTGGAATAAAAACACAAAAACAATGCCAAAATATAGGGCGATTGAAGAAGTATTCCATAATAATTATTTATTTTTGGCGGTTTCCAATAAAATAGTAGAATAAAACAGGTTCAAAAATAAGCGGATATAATGTCGAATCCTTATTTTCAATTTAAGCAGTTTACGGTGTGGCACGATAAGTGTGCTATGAAGGTGGGCACGGATGGGGTGCTTTTGGGAGCATGGACTTCTGTTCAGAATGCACATAAGATTTTGGATGTCGGGACGGGGACGGGATTGGTTGCTTTAATGTTGGCTCAACGCAGTCTGCCGGATGCGGATATTGTAGCATTGGAAATAGATGAAACTGCCGCCGGACAGGCTAGGGATAACGTAACTCGTTCTCCTTGGAAGGAGCGGGTAGAGGTAGTGCAGACTGATTTCAGGAGCTATCAATCTTCGGACAAATTTGACGTGGTTGTTTCCAATCCCCCGTATTTCGTTGATTCATTGGAGTGCCCGGACCGGCAGAGGAATGCAGCCCGGCATAATGATTCTTTGACCTATGAAGAATTGTTGGAAGGAGTGGCCGGATTATTGGCGGAAGATGGAACTTTTACGATTGTGATTCCAGTGGATGTAGCTGATAGAGTGAAAATGATAGCTGCAGTGAAGAACTTATATGCAGTCCGGCAGCTAAATGTGATAACTAAGCCTGGCGGCGTTCCCAAACGTACCCTGATTACTTTTACTTTTTCTAATCAGGAATGTGTTGTCGAGGAATTGTTGACGGAATTAGCCCGCCATCAATATAGTGAGGAATACATAGCGTTGACGCGGGAGTATTATTTGAATATGTAAATATGGGTTGCCTGCTTTAGGTACCAATGTGCTATTTTTAAGATTCTGCCGAAAAATAGCCGCTCTAAAAGTAGTGAATCAGAGTAAGAATTGCATAAATAAATGCAATAATATGCATAAACGCAGGCTAATATTGCATAAAGCGACAATGAATATACGTTTTTTCTTATTATTCTAGCTCTGAATGTTTAAAACCAATGAGGTGTTCCTCGGTGTGCATCGCTTCCTTCCTCACCGAGGAACCTATTCTTCCTCGGTGAGGAAGAGGTGGAAGGCTTGTTTGATGCCTGTTTCTTCTCTAGTTTATCACCAACTGCCGAATGGAATAATATAACAGGATGGCTCGTTTCTTTTTCTATTATTACTTATATGGTAGATAAATGGGAAAAACTGTTGCAGTTTGGCTGATATATTCCCTGAATAACAGAAAAAGGAAATCCTATATTTGCAAATGCCGGAGCTTTTCTATTCTTTTCAATAGGTTGATGCAATTTATCCCTCTCCAGACTGTTTTTATATTCCTTTTTTAAGATGAGTCATTTTTTCATCCTCTGCTACCCAAGCTGTTTATATCAGGATTCAATTCCTTTACAGCCTCTTTTACTACTTTCTTTGTTGGTTTACGATAAGCTTCTACCTGTTGTACCGGTACAATCTCATTCACCATTCTTTCATATCCTTTTTGTTCTAACAAATGAACTTCTTTTTCATTGGTTTCTTTTTGCTTTTTTGTTTTCATATGACTTTTCTTTTTTTAGTTTCTACTTTGAAAACAGAAAACAGTAAAGGATGGTTCATTCTACCAAAATATATTTTCGGTTAATTCATCTCAATTAAACGCATTAATATCTATCTTTGTCCGTATAACAGATTCTTTTTATTTAGATTATGAAAGAAAATAAGTATGATGATAACCGTTTCTTCAGTCAATATTCTAAGATGGATCGTTCGGTAGAAGGGCTGAAAGGTGCTGGGGAATGGTATATACTGCAAAAGATGTTGCCGGATTTCACAGGCAAAAGAGTCTTGGATTTAGGATGTGGATTTGGATGGCATTGCATTTACGCAATAGAGCATGGAGCCGCTCATGTAACCGGAATTGATATTTCAGAGAAGATGTTGGAAGAAGCTCGGAAAAGAACCCCTTTTTCACAGGTAGAATATAAATGTATGGCTATTGAAGATTTCGACTATCGTCCGGATTCTTATGATATTGTAATCAGTTCATTGGCTTTTCATTATCTTGAATCTTTCGCAGATATATGTCGAAAGATTCACAATTGCCTTACTAAAGGAGGTTCTTTTGTCTTTTCAGTAGAGCATCCGATATTCACTGCTTATGGAAATCAAGAATGGTATTATGACTCGGAAGGGAATCGTATCCATTGGCCGGTAGACCGGTATTTTACAGAAGGTAAACGTACCGCCGTCTTTTTAGGTGAGGAAATCTCTAAATATCATAAAACGTTGACTACCTATATTAATGGTCTTCTTCAAACCGGATTTGAGATATGTGAGTTAGTAGAACCACAACCGGACGAAGTAATGTTGAATACTATTCCGGATATGAAAGATGAACTCCGGCGCCCTATGATGCTTCTGATTTCTGCCAGGAAAAAAGTTGAAATGCAAACGAATGAAATTCAGGCTATTGGAAAATAATAAATAAAAAACATCCGTTTGGCTATTGTTAATTAAAAAATACTCCCTATCTTTGCACCGCTTTTGAAAAGAACAACCCTTCAAAAAGTAGCGGGGTGTAGCGCAGTCCGGTTAGCGCACCTGCTTTGGGAGCAGGGGGTCGTGGGTTCGAATCCCGCTACCCCGACTACAAAGAGAGAGGGAGTTCAGTTAAAAGTTTTTCGGGGTGTAGCGCAGTCCGGTTAGCGCACCTGCTTTGGGAGCAGGGGGTCGTGGGTTCGAATCCCGCTACCCCGACGAAAAAAAACGAGCAAAGAAAAATGAATAGCGATGAGCTGATACAGACTGTATCAGTTTTTTTTGCTTGTGCAAAATAGATATAATTCTTTGAAGTGATTTTCTTATTTGAGCCGATAAAGAGGATAATTCTTTGAAATATCTTTGAACAAGTTTAGGTTCATTGATAATAGACTCACTAATATTTAATCCTGTATTTATCAAGTATGGACTTGTAGTGATCTTGTGCAGTCAGGCAAGTATCTCGCAAATACTCTCTGATATGCTCCCATTGCTGCAAACCGCGGTAGTAAAACATTTTCAGTTCATCGGTGATAATAAACGGTACATGATTATTCGCTAAACACTCTTTAAATATTACGAGACGTCCCACACGCCCGTTACCGTCCTGAAATGGATGAATCAACTCAAAACGGTGGTGAAGGTCGAGGATATCATCAAATGATTTTAGTTTCTTGGCGTTGTATTCTTTCAGTAAAGCCTTCATCTCTTTGTGTACATGCTCCGGGAGTGTTGTGTCTATACCGCCAACTTCATTCGGCAGACGTTTATAATCTCCGACAGCAAACCAATCTTTACGACTATCTGAGGTTCCTGATTTTAAAATATAATGCAGTTCTTTGATAAACGCTTCAGACAATTTCTCTTCTGTGCGTTCAATAATAAGGTCGATACAATGAAAATGGTTTGTAGTCTCAATAATATCATCTATGTTAATACTTTCGTCTGACACTCCGATAGTGTTTGTCTCGAAGATATAACGAGTTTGGTCGTGTGTTAGGCGACTACCCTCGATATGATTTGAATTGTAGGTGAGGTCAATTTGTGTTTTATGATAGATACCACCCTTTAATTTCATTTCTTTCTGCTCACGTAATATAGCAAGTAAAGGCATAATCTTTGCTTGTGACTTCTTACGAGCAGGCAACTTGGCATCTTGGGGAATGTTCCATGTTTTCCCCGTTAAGAATGCATCTTTAATTTTCCCGACAGCACAGTAATTACGCACTGTGCGTTCCGAAACGCCGTATTTTGCGGCAAATTCACTGACAGAAATATACTTCATACAACCAATCTATCGGCAAGTTTTAGACCTATTTATGGTTCAAAGATAGCACTTTTTGCCGATATCGGCAAAAAATACACGTAAATGCCTTTGATAACAGCTATAAAATTCCAATAACCATTATTTAGGAAAGGTGAGAATGAATCTACTTCCTTTGCCTAATTCTGATTTTACATTGATACTTCCTTCATGTAAAGTCATAATCTGCTTGCATAAGCTGAGTCCGATACCCGAACCTGTTGTTTTAGTAGTAAAGAAAGGTACAAATATCTTATCCAGAACATCCGGTAGAATACCTTCTCCATTGTCGGATACTGTCAGAATCTTATTGCCGGCAGGGGAAATGGCTATTTCTACTTGAATGTATTTATCTGATTGCTTTCCACATGCCTCGCGGGCATTTTTCAGTAAATTAATGAGGACTTGTTCTATTTGTGCCCGGTCTATATAGAGGTTCATTTCTGATGAAGGGATTTCAAAATGAATGTATTCTTCCGGGAATAACTTTTTCAAGTCCATACACAGTTCTGCGATAGAAACTTTGGTGCGGACAGGAGCTGGTATTCGTGTCAGGCGACGGTAGTTTTCTACAAATTCTAATAATCCTTTGCTTCTTCTGTGAATAGTTTGCATGGCTTGCAGGATAATGGAGTATTCTTTTTCTCCAAGCTGTTTGGGTATTCCTCTCTCGCTGAGTGTTTCGGATAGAGAAATAATCGGTGTGATGGAATTCATGATTTCATGAGTCAGTACACGTATCAGTTTTTGCCAGGCTTCCATTTCATTTCGTTCCAGTACGGAATGGATGTTTTTCAAGCTGATTATTTGTTGTTCTTTTCCTTGTGCCGCAAACTTGGTGCAAGAAATAGCCATTTCCAGGACAGTGCTATTTTGTTCGATACGGATAATGGGAATATCATTAGTCGCAGAAGCGTTCAGTAATGCTTCCGGTAATTGTGAGATTTGCCCTAAATGGGTGATGGCTGCCTGATTCATCCATTCTATATGTCCGGCTCTGTCGGCAACAAGTACGGCTGTGTCTACCTTGTTCAATAAGTTTTCGTAATATTGGTGCTTGATTTCCTCTGCCAGCAGTTTTCCCCGGAAGTCTTTCAGGCTTTCCGAAAGCTCTTTTGCCCACTCATTCATTATTTTATTTTTGAAAGGTGGGTGGAAGGTTTGCATCATGTCATTATATCGTAGTCCGTCTGTCAGCCGTCGTAACAAATTAATTTGTTTAAACTGCATACGATAGAGGTGTACACCGATAGTTATCAACAGTAGGATGCAGATAGTGGTGCTGAACCATAACTGTTTTTGAAACAGCAGACAGCTTCCGATAGAAAGCAGCATTATAAATAAGATGTGTAAGATCACTCTGATTGCAAATCGTTTCATAAGCCTAGTTTTTCAAGTTTACGATATAGGGCAAAACGGGTTATGCCCAGATATTCGGCGGCACGAGAAATATTTCCCTCACTAAGTTTCATTGCTTTCTCAATGGTTTGGCGTTCCAGTTGTTCCAAATTTAATGTGGTTTCTTCTTCCTTCCTTTGTTTGGGAGCAGCATGGAAAAGAAAGTTTTCAGGTTTTAATAAAGAGCCGTCTCCTAATATCACAGCGCGTTCTATTGTATGCTGCAATTCACGCACATTTCCGGGCCAGGCATACTTTAATAGTTTATTTTTGGCTTCCCGGGTCAGACCGCGCATATCCTTTTTGTATTTACGTGCATACCGTTGCAGGAAATATTCAGCTAGTAGAATAATATCATTTCCACGTTCACGGAGTGGTGGAATATGTATCTCGATAGTATTGATACGATAGAGCAAATCCTGCCGGAAGTTTCCTTCATCCACTAATTGGCGAATATCCGCATTTGTGGCGCAAATCAGGCGGACGTCAATAGGGACGGCTTGTGTACTGCCTAAACGGTTGATTTGTCGCTTTTCGATAGCAGTCAATAACTTCGATTGCATGGGAAGTGAAAGATTGCCGATTTCATCCAAAAACAGAGTTCCGTTGGTAGCAACTTCCATTCGTCCGGCTTTTGATTTTTTTGCATCGGTGAAGGCCCCTTTTTCAAATCCGAACAGTTCGCTTTCGAACAATTGTTCGGGGATACTTCCCAAGTCAATGGTGACAAAAGGTTTGCCGTACCGGGGGGAGCAGCGATATAAGAAGTGGGCAATCACATCTTTTCCTGTTCCGTTTTCCCCTAAAATCAGAATATTGGCATCCGTACAACTTAGTTTATTTATTGTAGTGAAAACTTCCTGCATAGCAGGAGATTCTCCGATGATGTCTCCTTCCGAAGTGCTTTGACCGCTAAGTACTTCTACTTGCTCTTTTAAGATGTTCACTTCCCGCTGTGACTGGCGCAGTCGCATTCCGGAAGTGAGTGTGGCCAGTAGTTTTTCTTTTTCCCACGGCTTGGGGATAAAATCTGTTGCGCCGGCCTTGATAGCCCGCACTGCTTTGTTTGTGTCTGCATAGGCGGTCATAAAGATAACAATAGCCTGCGGGTCGAGTTGCAGTATTTGCTCCAAACTCTCAAATCCTTCCTGCCCACTAATAGCGTCACGGCTAAAATTCATATCCAATAAGATAAGATCGGGTTGAAAGGTGGTCATGAAATGTTCGATGCGGTCAGGGGTGGTGGCTACCTTTATTTTCTCCGCATAAGGTTCCAATAAAAGGTTTAGAGCGAAAAGGACATCTTCGTTATCGTCTACTATGAGTATTTTTCCCAATTTGCTTGCTTCTTCCATCTCTTTTGCTGATTAGATTTATTGCTTTCCTTTATTACATCGGCAAAGATATAGATAATAATCATGTGTTGTATGTGCGATTGCGCACTAATTTTGTGCGTATTTGCACGCTGATAACAAAAGAGGATTATATATATCTGTTTGGAATATAGTGCTTTACGTAAATGGCACAGGTTTTGAATAATAAATAATAAATAAAACGAAGAATGAACCTGAAAATAATCTGTATAAGCATTGGAATCCTGTCGGCGGAATTATTGTCTGCTCAAAATCAGACAATGGAGCTGTCACTGGAACAAACCGTGAAAATAGCGCGTTTGGAATCTCCCGACGCGCAAACGGCACGTCATAGTTTTCGTTCTGCTTATTGGAATTATAAATATTATCGCGCCAACTATTTACCGACTTTGAGTTTGACATCCGATCCTAACTTGAACCGTGCCATAAATAAGATAACAATGGGTGACGGTTCGGTTAAGTTTGTCGAGCAGAACTTATTGAATACTGACCTGACCTTGAATCTTTCACAAAATGTATCTTGGACAGGCGGTTCATTGTTTCTTGAAACATCCGCCCAACGCATGGACTTGTTCAGCGAACATAAATATTCATGGCAGACTTCACCAATCATGATAGGTTATCGCCAGTCACTTTTCGGCTACAATAATCTGAAGTGGGATAAGCGGATAGAACCTGTACGTTATCAGGAGGCGAAGAAAAGTTATGTGGAGACATTGGAACTTGTTTCTGCTAACGCGATTAATAAATTCTTTGCTTTAGCTACCGCCCAAAGCAATTATGACATAGCGTCGTTTAATTATGCGAATGCAGATACACTTTATCATTATGCCCAAGGACGCTATAATATAGGTACAATAACAGAAAATGAGATGTTGCAATTGGAGCTTAATCGTTTGACGGAAGAAACGAACCGTATGAATGCCCGTATTGAGATGGATAATTGTATGCAGGAGCTTCGTTCGTACCTGGGTATTCAGGAAGACAGGGAGATTCGTGTACGTGTCAGTCCCCGGGTGCCGGATTTCAGCATTAATCTGAATGAGGCGCTGGCATTGGCATATGAGAACAGTCCTGACATACAGACGATGAAACGACGAAAGCTGGAAAGTGAAAGCGCTGTTGCGAGAGCCCGTGCCAATGCCGGTTTGAAGGCGGATATTTATCTCCGTTTCGGACTGACACAGACAGCGGACAAATTGCCGGAAGCTTATCGAAACCTTTTAGACCAGCAATATGTAAGTTTAAGCATCTCCCTGCCGATTTTAGATTGGGGACGGGGAAAAGGGCAGGTACGGGTAGCCCGTTCTAACCGTGATCTGGTCTATACGCAGGTGGAACAAAGCAGGACGGATTTTGAACTGAATGTCCGCAAACTGGTGAAACAGTTTAATCTGCAAACGCAACGTGTCCGCATCGCTGCCCGTACAGATGAAACCGCACAACGGAGGAATGAAGTTGCCCGTAAACTTTATATATTGGGAAAATCCACCATTCTTGATTTAAACGCTTCTATTTCAGAAAAAGATAGCGCACGCCGTAATTACGTATCGGCTTTATATAACTATTGGAGCTTGTATTACACACTTCGTAGTATGACACTTTATGATTTTGAGAGAAATAAACTACTGACGGAAGACTATAATCTTCTCGTCGAATAGGATAGAATGACTTTCTTATGATTGATATGAATATAAAAACTATATAACCTCATGGATATAAAATTAGAAAAGAAACCGTGGTACATTCGTTATAGATATTATCTGATAGGAGGACTTTTGTTTCTCTCCTTTCTGATGTATGTAATCATTCTTTCACTAGGTCCCAGCAAACTACGTGTTGATGTCGAGAATATTCAGATAGCGGAAGTGATGGATGCTGACTTTATGGAATATGTAGATGTGGAAGGATTGGTTCAACCTATATTGACTATTAAGGTCAATACCCGCGAAACGGGAAGTGTGGAAAAGATAGTGGGGGAAGAAGGCAGTCTGCTTCAGCAAGGGGATACGATTCTTGTTCTTTCCAATCCGGACTTGCTTCGTAACATAGAAGACCAGCGTGACGAATGGGAAAAGCAAATGATTACTTATCAGGAGCAGGAGATTGAAATGGAACAAAAGAGTCTGAATCTGAAACAACAGGCCTTGACGAATAATTATGAGCTTGAGCGTTTGAAAAAAAGCATTGCCCTTGACCGTGAAGAGTATCAGATGGGAGTAAAAAGCAAAGCTCAACTACAAGTAGCTGAAGATGAGTATAATTACAAACAGAAGAATGCAGCTTTGCAACAGGAGAGTTTGCGACATGACTCTGCTGTAACAATGATTCGTAAAGAGTTGATTCGTAACGACCGGGAAAGGGAACGGAAGAAATATGAACGTGCTCATGAACGCTTGAATAATTTGGTGGTAACAGCTCCGATAAAAGGACAGCTTAGCTTTGTAAAGGTTACTCCCGGGCAACAAGTCTCTTCCGGTGAAAGTATTGCTGAAATAAAGGTGCTTGACCAATATAAGATCCATACTTCGCTCAGTGAATATTATATTGACCGGATTACCACCGGATTGCCTGCTACTATCAATTATCAGGGAAAGAAATATCCGTTGAAAATAACGAAAGTTGTGCCCGAAGTGAAAGACCGTATGTTTGATGTCGATCTTGTTTTTACAGGTAATATGCCTGATAATGTAAGAGTAGGCAAGAGCTTTCGTGTACAGATAGAATTGGGACAACCGGAACAGGCGCTTATTATCCCCCGCGGTAATTTCTATCAGGCTACGGGAGGACAATGGATTTATAAAGTGAATTCCACGAAGACAAAAGCTGTTCGCGTTCCTTTATCTATCGGTCGCCAAAATCCGCAGCAGTATGAAATTACAGAAGGTTTGCAGCCCGGAGATTGGGTAATTACGACGGGATATGATACCTTTGGCGATGCGGAAGAATTGATATTGAACTAAAATAGAAATTCAAACAGATATAAGGCATGAAAACACTTAAATATGCAGTACGCTTTTTATTACGTGCTAAATCATATACGGCTATCAATTTGCTTGGACTGACTCTTAGTCTTGCCTGTTGTATTATCTTGTCCCGTTATATTTATCGTGAAACCACTGTAGATACGCATTGTATAGACCGTAATCAAGTTTATGGAGTTCAAGTGTCGTTTGATGGAAACCGAGTGTTGAGTAAGGCAGAAATAGGAAAACGTGATAGTACTTATATAGATGACAATGTTATACTGACACGTTCGAGTGTAATATTGCTTGAGAATGACTATGTAAATTATCAGACAAACCGTTTCCCTGTGCACGCCTTGATAGCCGATAGTGCTTATTTCAGACTTTTTCCTTATCGGGTATTACAGGGAGAGATTTCTTTGGAAGCTCCGGAATCAGTATTATTAATGGAGGATTTCTCAAAAAAACTCTTTGGCAAAGAAAATCCGATAGGTAAGATATTACGTTTTTCCAACGGTAAAGATATCAAAGTGACAGGTGTATTGAAAAAGCCGGTAAATAAACAAACATTCAATTTCGACATGGTACTTTCCCATGCTTTTTCGACAGACTGGGGACGGATGCCTTTGGAGTTTATTCAGTTTACTTCAGAGAAAGCAGCGGAGCAAGCCAACCAGATAGGGAGTTATCCCCGATTTATAAATCAGGATTCTCGTTCCGGAGATGCCCGGAAGTACACATTCTCTTTTATTCCTGTCAGTCAAATGTATTGGGATCAAGCATTACTTTACCAGACAGGGCCTAGTATGCTGGCGAGTGGAAATCGTTCTCACTTATTCATTCTTGGAGGAATTTGTTTATTGATACTGTTTGCCGGGGTTATCAACTTTGTTAATCTTTATTCTGTATTAATGGTGAAGCGAGGGAGGACTTATAGCCTTCGAAAAGTTTTCGGAGCCAGTGGCAATACGCTGTTTATGCAGATTTTTACAGAAAACGTTCTATTGATAGCCGTTTCCATTGTGTTTGCATGGTTTGTTGTTGAAGTAACATCCGTTTTTGTATCTCGTTTGTTGGATAGCCGGATAGTCTATACTGGATTCGATTGGATATTGTCAATTTCTATTCTGATATTGCTTTCTTTGACTGTAAGCCTGTATTCATACATAAAATGCCAACGCTCTTTGCCGGCTGTTGCTCTCAAGACATTGGGTACTGATAAACGCTCTATTCGTTTTCGTATGATATTCCTCTTTGTGCAATATATTGTTACCTTTTTATTGGTCTTGCTTTCCATCTATTTTAATAAGCAATTCAATTTGATGTTGCAAACAGATCCGGGGTTCCGCACTAAAGATATAATTCAGGCAAATATGATATATGAATCGAACGATTATTCTGCGTATACGCCTGAAACTATAAACCAGCGTAAAGAAAGAGTTTTAGCGATAGATCAATTGATAGATAACTGTCCGGATATTCAAAGTTGGACGACCGGTTTTTATTCTATTCTTGGATTTGATTATTCTGCAGGATTCCGAAATGCCAAAGGCGAATTGGTTACGTTGAATCAGAGTTATGTTACCGACAAGTTCTTCAAACTCTTTGAAATTCGTTTTGTTGAAGGGGATTTATCGGAAGCTGATAAAGAGGATGGAAATGAAATTATAGTTGTCAACCGTGCCGCATTAGCTGCTTTAGGTTATACAAGTTGCAAGGGGGCTACTTTGATTAATGAGCAGATGAGAAAGATAAAACCCGATTTGCAGGCACAGCCTATTGATGCTGTGATAGAAGATTATTATGATAGGCATGTAGGATTGGGCAGTCGTCCTATGGTGTTTATCGTGAATAAACAGTTAAAGGGAGACTACTATCAGATTGCTTGCTATCCAGGCAAAACTCAGGCAGTCATCGGTTATCTGAAAGATATTCAGAGAAAAGTATATGGTACGGAAGACTTTAAATATTCCCTGTTGGATGACGATGTGGCAGAGCTTTATAAAAACGATCGGCAAATAGCTATGGTATATGCTATTTTTGCAGGTATTGGAATTATAATAATCTGTCTCGGATTATTCGGTATTTCCTTATTTGATATTCGTCAGCGCTATCGGGAGATTGCGATTCGTAAAGTTAACGGCGCATTGGTGAAAGATTTGTACTTGCTGCTTGGATGTAAATATTTGGTTGTATTGGGAAGTGCTTTTGCCGTATCTATTCCATTATCCTGCTACTTGATTTATCAGTACACTAAAGACTTTGTAATAAAAGCTCCGTTAAGTATAGATATCTTTTTGATAGCATTGCTTGTAGTGAGTTGCATTTCTTTAGGCACACTGTGCTGGCAGATAAAGAAGGCGTCACGTATTGATCCGGCCAAAATAATGAAAACAGAATAAAAATAATAATACTATGATACGACACTATTTGACAGTTGCCTTTCGCAATTTACTGAAATACAAGACACAAAATATAATCTCTATCATCGGTCTTGCGGTAGGATTGCTATGTTTCTGCATATGTATGTATTGCAACCGTTTTGTTGAAACAACCAACCATTGTTTCAGTAATTACACCCGCATTGCAGAATTAAACCTTTATGATGACCAGACGGGGACCTATTTTTCCGGTACACAAGTGGCTTTATCCGAAGAACTCCGTACATGGGCAATGGGAGAGGTGGAAGCAATTTCTTGTATGACATATTTGCGTGAACGTTCTTACCTTATTGAAATTTCAGAGGGAAAATCATTGCCATACGAACTCGGAACGATAGAAATAGATACTTTATACAATAAGGTATTCACTCCACAAATAGTAGCCGGAAATTGGAAGACGGCAAGCCGGACATCGAATGCAGTTATTTTAAGTGAGTCTACTGCCATAAAGATATTCGGTAAAATAGAAACGGCAATCGGTAAGCATCTGACTTTGGCGAAGCGACTCCATACTTCGCCCGAAAGTACTCCGAAGACAGGAGGTATTGTTTATACGGTACAGGCAGTAATGAAAGATATTCCGTTAAACAATGGTTTTAGTTTTATGACGCGTATCGATGCAATGGCTCTGAATGATAGTGAAGGGCTTTTCCAAAGTACAAAACGTCACGATATGACAGGAGCCAGAACGTATGTCTTGCTTTCTCCCAATACGAGCATAGCGGAATTGGAACAACAATTCTCAAAGCGCAATTATAGTTATGCCATGTATAATCAGCCTTATTCGGTTGTAGCTAGTTATATTGGCGACAGGGCACAGAAGAAAGGTGCTTTTGTATTGGGATGGGCGACAGGAATAGTTGGTGCGTTGATATTGCTGGTCGGACTAGTCAATTTCTTTCACTTTCTTATCGGTTCTTTTTTTAATCGCACTAAAGAATACAGTATAATGAAAATGGCAGGGTGTAATTGGAAGCAACAATTCTGCCTGTTGTTTGTACAATCATTGATTGTCGTGGTTATATCTTCCTTTTTAGTAATATGGGGAATAGAGTTGATTGGCAATCGGATGGATTTTTCTCTGTTGGGCATTACGATGACTTTTCCGCCCGAGATTCTTTTGAAACACGCTTTACAATATATCATTCTTCTTATATTACTTTGTGCTGCAATTTGTTTCTTTGTATCCATCCGTATTCGCAGGATTTCGATACAAACAGGTGTACATGGAGCAAACAAACGTCGAGGTAAGCAGTGGGGACGTAACCTTATGTTGGGAATCCAGTTCTTTATCTGCTGGATATTTGTATCATTCACTGTCGCACTGTTTTTACAATCCGAGAAGACAACCAAAACATTGTTTCATACGCTTAGTCAAAAGGAAAAAGAAGCGATTCTCAGTATTCCACTGGATTATTCGTTTATGAAAAATGAAGAGAAGTTGAGTATGGTGGAACGTTTCCGGCAACATGCAG
Organism: Bacteroides faecium; assembly: GCF_012113595.1. Lineage (NCBI taxonomy): Bacteria > Pseudomonadati > Bacteroidota > Bacteroidia > Bacteroidales > Bacteroidaceae > Bacteroides > Bacteroides faecium. Next base: position 4,965,287 of record NZ_CP050831.1, on the reverse strand, counting down.
GGGTGAAAGACATCTTATTATCAGATATTGCTTATACGCAGGGAGTGTCCGGAAACCTGTTGATGACCGAGAAAGGGAATGACAACTCCTGGACTGATATTGATATTATGTGTGTTCCGCTAAATTTCTTTGCTTTTATGAATATTCCAATAGAGGAAGGTAGGACTATCCGGACAAAAAATGACCTTGTTATGGATAAGGTTTGGCAAAACAAACAAAAGAAGAATGTGATTGGAATGAACTTTTATGACCAAAACAATGATTATACCGTATGTGGGGTTTGTACTCCTTTCCAGACTGATGTCCATAATCATAGTGGCGGCTATGCTTTTATGCTCTATGATCCCTCTGGATATGTTGGGCATTGTTATGTGAAATGCTATCCTGAACAACAAAAGGAGGTTGTAAAGTGGATTGAGAGAATCCGCCGTGAAATGCTTCCGGAGAATATATCGTATAAGGTTCGTACGTTTCAGGACGACTTGTATGAAATGCAGGCTATGGAGTATATTCTGAAAGATATTATTCTGCTTTTCGCAATCGTCAGTATCATCATTACCTTGTTGGGTGTATATTCCAGTATTACCCTCGATACGGAACGCAGACAGAAAGAAATGGCTATTCGCAAAGTAAATGGAGCCGGAATGTTGCACATTATCTGGTTGTTTGCCCGTTTGTATATAACTTTGTTGGTGATTACGGCTGCTTTATCCTTTCCGTTAGTATATGTAGTGTTACAGTTATGGAAGCAAATATATACGGTATTCTTTAACTGTGGATTCTGGTTCTGGTCGGGAATCTTTATGGCTGTTGCTGTGATAACGGCACTAACGGTTTGGTTCCGTATCTTGAAAATTGCCAGAGTTAATCCGGTGGAATCTATCAAGAATGAATAAATTCAATAATTATTAAATAATACAATTATGATTAAGACAATTAATTTACAGAAGATTTTCAAAACTGAAGAAGTGGAAACCTGGGCATTGAATAATGTCAGTATTGAAGTGAAACAAGGTGAGTTTGTCGCTATTATGGGGCCTTCCGGCTGTGGAAAGTCAACATTGCTTAATATTCTGGGACTGTTGGATAATCCAACGGGAGGGGAGTATTATCTGAATGGCATGGAAGTTTCGAAGTACACGGAGTCGCAGCGTACAAACCTTCGTAAAGGAGTCATTGGTTTTGTATTTCAGAGTTTCAATCTGATAGACGAACTGAATGTATATGAAAATATCGAATTACCTCTGCTCTATATGGGTATCTCGGCTTCTGAACGTAAGAAGAGAGTGGAGACTGCCATGGAACGAATGGCTATCACTCATCGTAGCAAACATTTCCCCCAACAGTTGTCAGGTGGTCAGCAACAGCGTGTCGCTATTGCCCGTGCAGTAGTTGCCAACCCCAAATTGATTCTTGCCGATGAGCCTACCGGTAATCTGGACTCGAAGAATGGTAAAGAAGTAATGGGGTTATTGAGCGAATTGAATAGGGAAGGGACAACGATTGTGATGGTAACACACTCCCAACATGACGCCGGTTACGCTGATCGTGTCATTAATCTGTTCGACGGACAGGTGGTGACTGAAGTTAGTATGTAATGCTAAAAAGAATAACATGATTGAACATTATCTGAAAGTAGCTTTCCGTAATCTGACGAAATATAAGGTACAAAGTATTGTGAGTATTTTAGGATTGGCAATAGGCTTTGTATGCTTTGCATTGTCTGCTTTGTGGATTCGTTATGAGATGACTTATGATACTTTTCACGAAGGTGCGGAACGTATCTGTCTGGTACGTGCACATTATGCGCATGAATCTGGTAAGATATCCAATTTTACTCCTTATCCTTTAGCTGATTATTTACAGAAAGGTAATCCGGAAATAGAGGCAATGGCTTCTACTTCCGTACAGAAAGTTAAATTTCGTGTGAAGGATACTGAAAAGGAAGTTGTGTCGGTTGCTGCAGATTCTGTTTTCATGAACTTTTTTAATATACGAGTACTAAAGGGGACAGTGAATTTCTTGAAGGGAACCAATGGGGAAATTGCTATAACAGAAGAATTTTCTAAAAGGATATTTGGAGAGGAAGAAGCATTGGGCCGGGAGGTAGAGGTTAGTGGACGTGCTTCTAAAGTTGGAGCAATCGTGAGTGGCTGGTCTTCTCATTCCAATATTCCATATAGTATATTGACTTCTGCCAGACATTATACACAATGGGGGAGTGCGAATGAAAACTTATTTGTTCGCATTCGTAAGGGCATAAACGGGGAAGAATTTCAGAAGAAAATTGCTGCTCTCCGTATCAATGATATTGAGAAGGAAAATGAATTGGGAGAGCTATTATTGACCCCGATATCGGCTTTACGTTATTCCGGTTATGTATCTCGGGAAGATACCGTGATTACTTTTAGCTATATCTTATATTTTTCATTAGCCGGTGGATTGGTCATTATCTGTTCGTTATTTAATTATTTGACTCTTTATATCAGTCGGTTATATATGCGTAAACGTGAAATGGCACTTCGTAAAGTGAATGGGGCGGGTAATAAAGACTTGTTTGTTCAGTTGACTGTTGAGCTATTAATCGTTCAACTTATAGCTTTGGCAGCCGGATTATTCTTTATAGAAATATGTATGCCTCGTTTTCTGAACTTCACCCAAATAACTCCCGGTTCCTATTATGGAGAGATTTTAGTATATCTGCTTGCTGTGATAGCTTTATCTCTATTGTTTGCTCAACTACCATTATATCATTTTCGCCATCGCACATTACAGGACGTTATTATAGGGAAGGTTTCTGTAAACAGACCGTATGCTTTCCGTAAGTTCGGGATTGTTATACAATTGATAGTCAGTCTTATTTTTATATTCTGCACAGTGGTTATAATGAAACAGCTTTATTTCTTGAAGCATACAGATTTAGGAATGGAACGTCATAATATTGCCAATGTTGCATTATGGAGAGGTGATATAAAACAGTGGGCCGGTAAAATAGCAGCTTTACCTATGGTGACCGAAGTTCTGCCTCCCCGTTATTTTCCGATTGTCCCTACCGGACCAATGATGTATGCGGAAATGAACCATTGGGAGGATATGCCTGAAGCAGTAGAAGAACCTATAACTGTTGGCATAATGCCTGCAATGAAGGATTTCTTTGATTTTTATGATTTGAAATTAATTGAAGGCGAACTGCTCTCAGAAAAGAATGCTCCCAATGATATTGTAATTGATGAAAATACACTTCGGATATTTGGTTGGAACCAAGGAGTAGGAAAGACTTTGGGATATGAGAAGGATGGCAAAAATCTTCATTCATATAGAGTGGTAGGAGTTGTCCGGAATTTCTGTTATCAACCGCCTACAAGTGTTCCGGGATGTATCGCTTTCCAACAACCTCAAGCGCAAGATTATCTGCTGTTTCGTGCCAGTATTTTGTTTAAATATGAGGAAGGTTCCTGGAACGAATGCCGGAAAGCGATTGAGGCCATGCATAAAGAAGATTTTCCGAATGCCTATTTACGATTGTTTAATGAGGAAGAAGAATATGATAAATATCTCCGTTCGGAGAATGCTTTAATGAAGTTGTTGAGTTTCGTATCATTCGTTTGTATCTTGATTTCCTTGTTTGGGATATTTTCCTTGGTAACATTATCTTGTGAACAACGCCGTAAGGAGATTGCCATACGTAGAGTCAACGGGGCACAGGTATATCATATTCTTCAACTGTTTTTCCGTGAATATTTATTTTTGTTGGTGCTAGCAGTTATAATAGCGTTTCCTGTCGGCTATGTTTTAATGAAACAGTGGATTGCTCAGTATGTAAGGCAGACGTCTATTGAGGTATGGATATATGTAGCCGTATTTGGAGTTACAGGACTTTTTATTCTGCTATGTATAGGTTGTCGGGTATGGAAAGCTGCCCGGCAGAATCCGGCGGAAGTAATCAAAAGCGAGTAAGAATATTATTTAATAAAAAGCAATATGAAGAACCAGCTATCAGTTATCAAGGCTCTGTTTCGTTTCAGAATTTATACGCTAATCAATATTGTAGGACTTGCCATTAGTGTGGCGGCAACGTTAATAATTGTGCGCTATATCCATCAGGAAGTGACTGTTGACCATTTCTGTAAAGACTTGGATCAATTATATATATTGACGGCTCAAAGGAGTAACGGTCATATTTCAATAATTGATAATACAGACAGGAATAATGATCCTAATTTTATAGATCCGATGAAGAATCCGGAAATAGAAAAGTATTCGTATTGCATTTCTTTTAAAGATGATTATATCATAGTTGATAAGCATCGTTTTCAGGCCAATGTTTTAGTGACGGATAGTTTGTTTTTACAAATAATGGACTATCCTGTTATTTCTGGTATCAAGGCTATCCAGCGTCCGGATGATGCAATCATTACCCGAAAATATGCAAAGCATCTTTTCAAGGATGAGAATCCGCTTGGGAAGCAACTTGTTTCTTCCGCAGGCTATACACTTACCATACGGGGAATTGTAGATGAACCGGATACTAAATCCTCTTTGCAATTCGACTTGATAACTCCTGTGAATCAGGGGAAATATATGGATTGGAGCCGAATGGGATTTTGTATAGCACGTTTAGTTAAAGGCACAGAGTTGAACAAATTTAATGAGAAGATTTCTAAACCACAATCGTTGATCTGTTTTAGTCATTCACCTATACAATTCAGACTTTTTCCTTTGAAAGAGTTATATTTTAATAAAGTTGTAAGTTCTGTATCCGGTTTTTTCTTGAGAGGTAATAAGGAGCATATTATTGTTCTGTCTGTTGTGGCATGTATGCTGTTACTGGTCGGAATCTTCAATTTTATCAATATCTACACGGTTATTATACTGAAGCGGGCACGTGAATTTGGGGTTAAAAAAGTGTATGGTGCTAGTGGCTTCCAGATATTTTCCCAAATATATGTGGAGAATCTGTGCATGGTCGCTACTTCGATGCTGATTATATGGATGTTGATAGAGGCTACAGCCGGGCTATTTGCAACTGTATATTCAATTCCTGTGAAACCGGATATAAAATTTGATTTATTACTGTCCTTTATTTTATTGTTCGGATTGCCGTTAGTCACATCTATCTATCCTTTTCTAAGGTACAATTACTCTTCACCGATTACATCGTTGCGTTCGGTCAATGTTGGAGGACATTCCATTGTATCCCGTACGTTTTTTCTATTCGTTCAGTATATCATCACTTTCTGTTTGATTGTGGTTTCATTGTATTTTGTACGCCAGCTATATACGATGCTTCATGCTGATTTGGGCTATCGGGTAAAGGATATTATATCCTGTCAGTTCCTGTCACACGAGACACAGAACAAAAGATATACAAGTGATGAAGAGTGGCAGAAAGAACGCGATTTGGAACAACATAAAGAACAAGTCATTAAACAGAAAATGGATGCGTGTCCTTTGTTCATTACTTGGAGCTATGGTGAAATACCTATAAATTTAGAACCTCAGATTAATATGGAAGCAGCTAACGGTGAAAAACACAAAGTTGCCCTTATGAATGCTGATAAAGAGTATATGGATATGTTTGGGTTGAAACTGAAAGAGGGAAGGGAGTGGAATGACAAGGATCGGTTTGCCCAGTATAAAATGATTATCAATGAAACAGCTATGAAGCTATTTCAGATAAAGAATATAAAGGAGGCTTTATTACAGCCGGAATCACGCTTATGGTGGAGTATGGGGATAAATGAAGGGGAAAATCCGCCTTTCGAGGTGGTAGGAGTGATAGAGGACTTTCGGACGGGACATTTGGCGAAAGGAGATGCTCCTTTGGCTATATTATATGATAAAGGAGATAATCCGACCAATCCATTGATAGCGACAATAGTAGAAGGGAAGCGTAAAGAAGCAATTGATTTTCTGAAAGAGTTGCATAGTGAAGTGCTGGGGCAGGGAGAATTTGATTACTCGTTTGTGGAAGATGAAGTTAAAAAGTTGTATGATGAAGACAAAAGAACTACCCGTATCTATGTAACCTTTGCCGGATTGGCAATCTGTGTTTCCTGTCTCGGACTGTTCGGATTGTCATTATATGATATTCGTCAACGATATCGGGAGATTGCGTTACGTAAAGTGAATGGTGCTACTGGCAGGCAAATCACTATGTTATTAGTAAAGAAGTATCTTTATATCTTGGGAGCGGCATTTGCGGTCGCGATACCTTTAGTCTATTATATTATTGATGACTATACTAAAGATTTTGCAGTGAAAGCTCCTATAAGCATAGAGCTTTTCGTGGCAGGCTTTATACTGACATTGGTTGTGTCATTGGGAACATTATTATGGCAGGTTCGTAAAGCCGTTCGTATTAATCCGGCATTGATAATGAAAAATGAGTAAATGATGGCAACCTCATATAGAAGTATAAGTATTCCTTAATACTATGAATTAATGCAATGATTTCACCGTTTTTACTTTAAAAGACAATTGAAAAAATTATCTTTGCACTATTCCAACTTTATTTCAAATAAGAGAATGTATATGAATAGAATGAAAGTTTTTTTATTGTTGGCTGTCGTGATTGGTTTTAGTGCGTGCCAATCGAGGAATAAGCAGAATACAGAACAGGAAATGGAAGCTGACAGCCCAGTTATTGCTGCTCCGACCGAAGAGGTGAAAACATTGACAGGAGTGGTAGGAGATGCTTCAATGCATAACTTTATGCTGGTCACCTCAAAAGGAGATACTATTTTTATCAGTACGATGGATCAGGAGCCTAGCGAAGTGGGCAACTTTGAGTTGGGTGATACAGTGAAAGTCGATTATATAGAAGAGGAAGAAGAGCCGGGAACCAGCAATATCCCTACCGCCCAAAAGGTAACTGTGATAGGAAAAGGAAATCGTTATAAATAAGGAGACAGACAGATTATAAAAGAAAAGCTACTCGCCCAAAATACAGAATGGGAGAGTAGCTTTACTTATTTTATTGCAGTGTGTATCTTCTATAAGATGTCCAAAGCCTTGAATGCTTTAACCAACTTTTCTACAGCACTATCAATTTGTTCTTTTGTATGAGTAGCCATTAATGCCACACGTACCAACGTATCTTGTGGAGCACATGCCGGCGGAATCACCGGATTAATGAATACACCTTCATCAAAAGCCAGTTTCGTAACCATGAAAGTCTTTTCCGTATCACGTACATAAAGAGGGATGATAGGCGATTCGGTAGCACCGATTTCAAAGCCAGCCTCACGGAAACGCTTCAACGCATAGTTGGTAGCTTCCCATAATGCTTCAAGTCTTTCCGGTTCGTTCTGGATGATATGGAGAGCTTCCAAAGCGGATGCAGTAGCAGCCGGAGTATTGGATGCACTGAATATATAAGTACGCGCATTGTGACGCAGCCAGTTGATGATTGAAGAATCTGCAGCAATAAAACCACCGATAGAAGCCAAAGACTTGCTGAAAGTACCCATAATCAAGTCAACCTCATGAGTCAAACCGAAATGGTCACAAACACCGCGTCCTTGTTTTCCGAATACACCCAAACCATGAGCTTCGTCTACCATGATAGTAGCATTGTATTTATGTTTCAAGCGTACGATTTCGGGCAAGTTTGCCAAGTCGCCTTCCATAGAGAACACACCGTCCACAATGATTAGCTTTACTGAATCCGGGTTGCACTTTTGAAGTTGCTTTTCCAGATCAGCCATGTCGTTGTGCTTGTATTTTAATTGCTGGGAGAAGGAGAGACGACGACCATCTACGATAGATGCGTGGTCGCGGTCGTCACAGATAATATAATCATTGCGGTCTGTCAGAGCAGGGATAACGCCGGAGTTTACTGTAAAACCGGTAGAGAAACAGAGAGCTTCATCTTTACCAACGAAAGCAGCTAATTCTTTTTCCAGTTGAACATGCAGGTCAAGCGTACCATTCAAGAAACGCGACCCTGCGCATCCGGAACCATATTTATGCATGGCTTGAACACCAGCTTCAATAACTCTTTCATCTCCTGTAAGGCCAGTGTATGCATTGGAACCGAACATCAACACTTCGTGTCCGCCCATTTCTACCTCTGTACCCTGTTTTCCTTCTATCTCACGGAAATATGGGTAAACGCCTTGTGCCATAAACTTTTGTGGCAGGTCGTACTTAGCTAACTTCTCTTGTAATAATCCCATGAATTATAATTTATTATACTCATACTCAGACCGTTCGCTGACGGTCTAATATCCTTTTATCTTAACAAGTGTTTAAAACAGGGGGCAAAGATAACAAATTTTGCTTTCATCTGTTCTTTTTAAGAGAAAAAAGTTGCTAGCTTAAGATTAGAAACCTCTAATAGATTAAAATTTAAGATATTTATATTACTTTTGTCGTCTACAATCGACAAGAATAGCATGAACGAAAGTATGAGAAAAATAAAATTCGTCGTCAATCCTATTTCAGGGACACAAAGTAAAGAATTGATTCTTAGCTTGCTGGATGAGAAAATAGACAAGACGAAATACTCTTGGGAAGTAGTATATACGGAGAGAGCCGGTCATGCAGTAGAGATAGCTGCCAAAGCTGCGGAAGAAAAAACGGACGTAGTAGTAGCTATCGGTGGAGACGGGACAATCAACGAAATAGCTCGTTCGCTGGTACATACTGATACCGCTTTGGGAATTATCCCTTGTGGGTCGGGCAATGGGCTGGCGCGGCATCTGCATATACCTATGGAACCGAAAAAAGCACTGGAAGTGCTTAATGAGGGATGCATGGATATAATAGATTATGGTAAGATCAACGGAACAGATTTCTTCTGCACCTGCGGAGTGGGATTTGATGCTTTTGTTAGTCTGAAGTTTGCGCATGCCGGTAAACGCGGATTGTTGACTTACCTGGAAAAAACACTGCAGGAAAGTCTTAAATATCAGCCGGAAACCTACGAACTGGAGACTGAAAACGGAGTATCCAAGTATAAAGCCTTCCTCATTGCCTGCGGAAACGCATCACAATACGGAAATAATGCCTATATTGCCCCACAAGCCACATTGACAGACGGTTTGCTGGACGTCACCATATTAGAACCATTCACTGTGTTGGATGTGCCTTCCCTTGCTTTTCAGTTATTTAATAAAACTATTGATCAGAATAGCCGTATCAAGACTTTCCGCTGCAAGCAATTGTGCATTCGCCGGGCTACTCCGGGTGTTGTGCATTTCGATGGTGACCCTATGGAGACAGATGCTCATGTAAATATTGAATTAATTCAAAGAGGGCTTCGGGTCGTAGTACCGCGTGCGGCGGAGAAAGATGCTGCAAACGTACTTCAGAGAGCACAGGAGTATATGAATGGTATTAAATTGATGAACGAAGCCATCGTTGACAATATAACAGACAGAAACAAGAAAATACTGAAAAAGCTGACTAAGAAAGTCTGATAAAATTACGGATAACTATCACGGATTACAAATTATTGCGTATTTTTGCGGAGTTTTGGTTCAGTCAAAATGAAAACGCGAGTGATAATCGTTTAAATAAAAAAAATATGTTCAGAACACACACATGTGGAGAACTGAGAATCTCTGATGCAAATAAGCAAGTAACGCTGTCCGGATGGGTACAGCGTAGTCGTAAAATGGGAGGGATGACCTTCGTTGACCTTCGCGACCGTTACGGAATAACTCAATTAGTTTTTAACGAAGAAATCAATGCAGAACTTTGTGAACGTGCCAATAAATTGGGACGTGAGTTTGTCATTCAAATCACAGGAACAGTGAGCGAACGTTTCAGTAAGAACGCTAACATTCCTACCGGAGACATTGAAATCATTGTTTCCGAATTGAACGTACTGAACACCGCCATGACTCCGCCGTTCACCATTGAAGACAATACAGATGGTGGTGACGATATTCGTATGAAATACCGCTACCTGGACTTGCGTCGTAATGCTGTTCGTTCTAACTTGGAACTGCGTCACAAAATGACAATCGAAGTGCGCAAATATCTCGATAGCCTTGGTTTTATCGAAGTAGAAACACCGGTTCTGATCGGCTCTACTCCGGAAGGTGCACGCGACTTTGTTGTTCCTTCACGTATGAATCCGGGACAGTTCTATGCACTCCCGCAATCCCCGCAAACATTGAAGCAATTATTGATGGTTTCCGGTTTCGACCGTTATTTCCAAATTGCCAAATGCTTCCGTGACGAGGACTTGCGTGCCGACCGTCAGCCGGAATTTACACAGATTGACTGTGAAATGAGTTTCGTAGAACAGGAAGATATTATCACCACCTTCGAAGGGATGGCTAAACATCTGTTCAAGACTCTTCGCGGTGTAGAACTGACCGAACCGTTCCAGCGGATGGCTTGGGCTGATGCTATGAAATATTATGGTAGCGATAAGCCGGACTTGCGTTTCGATATGAAATTCGTGGAGTTGATGGATATAATGAAAGGTCACGGATTCTCAGTATTTGATAACGCCGCTTATGTGGGTGGTATCTGCGTAGAAGGCGCTGCAACTTATACCCGTAAGCAACTGGACGCACTGACCGAGTTCGTGAAGAAACCTCAGATTGGCGCCAAAGGCATGGTCTATGCCCGCGTGGAAGCAGACGGTACAGTAAAATCAAGTGTAGATAAATTCTATACACAGGAAGTTCTTCAGCAAATGAAGGAAGCATTTGGTGCTAAACCGGGTGACTTGATTCTTATTTTGTCTGGTGACGATGTGATGAAAACACGTAAGCAGCTTTGTGAACTCCGTTTGGAAATGGGTTCTCAACTAGGTTTGCGTGACAAGAATAAGTTCGTTTGCCTTTGGGTTATCGACTTCCCGATGTTTGAATGGAGCGAAGAAGAAGGTCGTCTGATGGCTATGCACCATCCGTTCACGCACCCGAAAGAAGAAGATATTCCAATGTTGGATACTGATCCGGCAGCGGTACGTGCCGACGCTTACGATATGGTTGTCAACGGTGTTGAAGTAGGTGGCGGTTCTATCCGTATCCACGATGCACAGTTGCAGGCGAAGATGTTCGAGATTTTAGGATTTACTCCTGAAAAGGCAGAGGCACAGTTCGGATTCCTGATGAATGCATTTAAGTATGGTGCGCCGCCTCACGGTGGTTTGGCATACGGGCTTGACCGTTGGGTATCTTTGTTCGCCGGTTTGGATTCTATCCGCGACTGTATCGCATTCCCGAAGAACAACTCCGGTCGTGACGTGATGTTGGATGCGCCATCTGCAATTGACCAGACTCAACTTGACGAACTTAATCTGATTGTTGATATCAAAGAAGGCGAGTGAAAGAATCTGTACGCATATTCCGTTTTATAGTAATCGGTACGATGAATGCCATCATTATGGCATTGGTTGTATGGTTGATGATGAGAGAAATATCATTTGACGGTGACTATATGGTGGCTAATATAACAGCGTACCTGATAGCTCAGATTCATAACTTTATCTGGTGCAAATATTGGATATTCCCTGTAGAAAATAAAAAGAACAGTCTCTGGAAACAGATACTGCTCTTTTGTTCTGCTTTCGGATTGGCATATACAGCACAATTCTTATTTCTTATTTTATTAGTGGAAGGATTAGATGTAAATGAATATTTAGCGCAATTCTTGGGTTTATTTATCTATGGAGGCGCCAATTTCCTGGCTAATAAGAAACTGACATTTCAATAAGAAAGAATATATAAAGTATATAGAAAGGGCACAGAGTTTAAATTTATAGTTTACTCTGTGCCCTTTCTGTTGTTTATATCCGCGTGCTTTCTAGTCTAATCTAAAAAGCGTTTGGTCAGTCCTTCGTATTCGTCAATGCGACGGTCGCGCAAGAATGGCCACCAGCGGCGTACGTTTTCCGAGCGTTCCATATCAATTTCCACTACTATATTTTCCGGTCGGTTGTTTCCCGCCTGCGCCAGGAATTCTCCTTGTGGTCCTGCTACGAAACTATTTCCCCAGAATAAAATACCATTGGTTTGTCCTGACGGGTCAGGTTCGTGTCCTACACGGTTGACTGAGATAACTGGAAGTCCGTTTGCGACAGCATGGGCACGTTGTGAGATAATCCAGGCATTGAGCTGACGTGCTTTTTCATCGTCCGTGTCGCTGCTTTCCCAACCGATGGCAGTAGGGTAGATTAATAGTTCCGCACCTTTTAATGCCATTAAGCGGGCAGCTTCCGGATACCATTGATCCCAGCATACCAATACGCCCAGTTTTCCTAAAGAGGTCTGAATAGGCTCGAAGCCTATATCTCCGGGAGTAAAATAGAACTTCTCATAATAAGCAGGATCATCAGGAATATGCATCTTCCGGTATTTACCGGCAATACTTCCATCACGGTCGAAAACAACAGCAGTATTATGATAAAGTCCCGGCGCACGCTTCTCGAAAAGAGAAGCTACAAGAACTACTTTATTGGCTGCCGCCAGTTCAGAATAGAATCCGGTGGAGGGGCCGGGGATAGGTTCGGCAAGATCGAACAAGTTCGTGTTTTCAGTCTGGCAGAAATAAAGCGAGTTGTGCAGTTCTTGAAGCACAATCAGTTGCGCGCCATGTGCGGCACACGCTTCAATGCTTTTTGCCAGATTCATCAGGTTTACCCGAATATCAGAAGTGTTGGATTGCTGGATAAGTCCGACTTTTATCTTTCTCATGATGACTATTTTATTTTAATATACCAAATTATTTTAGAACTCCCATCGGATATTGCATGGTAACGCAGTGCAAAGAACCATGCTGTTTGATTAAGGCACGACAATCTATTCCGATTATTTGATGCTTTGGAAAAGCTTGTTGCAATACTTCTCCGGCTTTCCTGTCATTCTCCGGCTGGTTATAAGTCGGGTAAAGGACTGCTTCATTCAGAATCAGGAAATTGGCATATGTGGCAGGCAGACGCTCGCCGTCTTCTTCTATCTTATCCGCCATGGGTAAAGCCAATAATCGGTATGGCTCTCCTGCCAATGTACGGAACGTTTTCAATTGTTCTTCCATGGCAAGCAGTGCTTCGTAATGTTCGTCTGCTTCGTCCGTGCACTTCACATAAGCAATGGTGCCAGTGGAACAGAAGCGCGCTAAAGTGTCAATATGGCTGTCTGTATCATCCCCTGCGAGATAACCATAGTCCAGCCAAAGCACCTTTTGCAGATGGAAAGTCGATTTCAGATATTCTTCTATCTCTACCTGGTTCAGCTTTCCATTCCGTTTGGGCGAAAGCAGACATTCGGAAGTGGTAAGCAATGTGCCCATTCCGTCACTTTCTATGGAGCCGCCTTCAAGAACAAAGTCAAGACAATCTATGTATTGTCCTTTTAAAGCTTCGGCTTCTATGGCTTGTTTAGTGATTTTATTATCAAGTTCAGCGGCAAATTTCAATCCCCAGCCGTTGAAGGTAAAATCAAGTAGCGAGGGATTACCCGTATCTATCATGGTGATAGCTCCGTGGTCGCGTGCCCATGTATCATTGGTCGCGCATTTCAGAAAGCGGATGTTATCCATGTTGGCAACAGCACTTATCTGCTTCTTTACTTCTTCAGGTTCGGGAGTGACAATTAATAATAACTCGCGTTCCGCTATCTCTTTGGCTATCTTTAAGAAACATTCTTGTACTTCTTCCAACATATATGCCCAGTCTGTACCGGCATGCGGCCATGTCAACTGTATGCCGCTTTGCATATGCCACTCGGCAGGCAAATGAGGAGCTCTCATTTCTACTTGTACGGTCATGTTCTTGCCGAAGTTCAATTGCAAATCTTTCTCCGAGCCACTAGGGCTAGGCAGTCCAACCATAATTCCCATCAGACTATATTCTATTTAGTTATTTATATAAATCGGTTTATTCATTCGCCGACAACCGGCATTAATCTTTATTTTCCTGTTTCGGCTTCCGGTCGAAGAACGGATTTTTGGAAGATGCGCTGACAGGAATCGCCATTACCATTTTGCAGTCTTTCAGCCAGTTCAAGCGTTGTGCTGCCAGTCCGGCGGAGAACATCACGCGTGTGTCTACGCGCAAATCGGCTGCTGTGGCACAAGCCGAGCCTACTGCAATACCTACGTCAATGCTATTCAGTGCGCAGGGAACACCTTCTGCACGTCCGGCACAAGTTGCAAACCCGCAGTGACCGCAATTTAATCCTTGTATTTGTTCGCGCGTTCCTATTAATATAACACATTCGGCACTTAGTATGTTGTCGGCATCACGCAGAAAGAACTTCATTCCATGCTCTTCCACCATTGCTATCATAGTGTCCGATAATTGCTTAATCTCTTCGTCAGTTATTAAAGCCACTTCGATAATGTCTATCCCTTTTCCTTTGGGAGCAGTGCGTGCGGCAGTCATTATTTGACGTGCTACCTGCAATATATGCTCATGGCGAGCGTCTCTTTCGTTCAGTATCATAACTTTTCTTGAATTAATTAGTCAGGCAAAGATAAATGAAAATTGCTAAATCTGCACTAAATGATGAAATAAATAGGAATCTAAATATACCCCTCTATCCATCGTAAAACTTATTTTATTATCCAGAATTTTATAAAAACAGAGTGTAAGTAACGATAAGAATTATACTTTTTGTATATTTGTGGCGTTTTCCACGCCGATGCCTTTTTGGGTGGGGAGCGGGAAACTATTATATAAAGAAAGACGTTTACTTGACGTTTTGTCTTTGGCTTATCAAAACTTCGAACACTTTGAGCAGTAGTCAAAACAAAGCAACAGTAGGTGTCTACGGGATATGTGTCTATATTCGTTTAACATGCCTTTTTGTAGAAAGGTGTGTTGGACCTATACATATCGGCGTGGGCTTCTGCGTTGCTCGTTCAGATTACTGCGGGCAGTTCGAAGGCCTTGATAAGCGGGACGAGTAACAGGTACAGATTCCCGCGCTTTTTCTTTTGTAATAATAAATACTTTTCTAATTATGAATCGTTCGATTCGGGAATCTGCGGCGAAAACTAATAAACAAACACAGCTATGCCGAATCCAAAGAACAACAAATGGGCGGGTATTATGTTAATCGTAGTAACCGCTGTACTTATTATCATCATGATTATTCTTACAATTATAGCCAGTTCTAATTTGTAGAATACTTATCAAATTATTTGAGATACATGCACTTTTGATAAGTGCAACTAAAAAAAACGGTATAAATTGAACTGTGCACAGTTCAATTTATACCGTTTTTGAAAGAAAGTTCTTGTATTGTTTTATACGGAAGTAACTTTCAAGTTACCATTCCTCAATAATATATTTCAATGCTTTCTTGGTTTGTCCGCCCGGAAGGGTAAAATCCTTATCTTCATCAACTGCCATATTAGCATTGTCTAGCAGATACCACAACGCATAGTTTTCATTGCCGGTAGTTATCCACTGCACATAATTCGGAAATGCAGTAGCAAAACTTTGCTGCTCCGTAGCATGGCGAGTCAACACCGGTGTCTTAAAGCCCCATACATTGCCGTCTGCGGCACGATATGTTGTTGAAGCGTCTTTCTCTACTGCTACACCTGCGGCTTTATCATTTTTATCAGCATTATAAGTGGTATAGAAACCTGTCGGCTTATAACCGGCCAGATGAGTTTCATACTCTTTTCCTGCTTGTGTAGTAACGATGAAGAAATTCTGCTGACGAGTGTCTGCCACTGCATCGCGGAAATGCTTGACTACCTTATCATGATCAGCTTCCAGGTTTTCTCTAAAAGTCACTGTCAGCGTGAATAGTCCTTTGCCTGCATTCAAATCAGCGTCATTGACGGTGTTATAGAAAAGTTTATCAGTACCTGTTCCATAGGTACTAACATTTAAACCATAAGATGACATAAATGCCTTGTCTCTCAGCTTATTCAATTCTTTCACTAAGATTACCGGGTGATTGTCACTGTCCCATTTTACTTCTACGGGGAATGGTTGTTTTGCATCATTTTCTGTGATGCTCTCATGATTACTCATAGACCAATACATGGCGGGTGTTTCATCGCGGACAAATTCTTTAAGTAGATTCTCCAACTTTAATCCGAAGGTATGTGCATAAGCGCCACCTTTTGCGCGGAAGTGCAGAGTTACTTTTAAATCTCTCCACATTTCTACGCTTTCGATATTATTCTTAATATCATCCAAGCTGCCTTTTACATTCGTTTCCAAATCGTAATCTACTACCAAATCATTATAATCGCCAAAGAACAATCCACCTTCCTGGGCTTTGCCATCCGTATTGGATTTACTAGGCCAAGTATCCTCGAACATCACTACACCGCTTGAATGATAAGCAGTGAATGGTACTCCATTTTCATCTTTATGCTCTGTTACATACGCTGGTATAGCATCTTCCGGTTTGGTGATAATCAGTTCGACATATCTATGACCTTCTTGAAAATACTCATAAGTTCCAGGATCAGATGCTCTTGTCGTCGTCGTTGTAACAGGCATCTTTTTAGTTTTTACACCACTTTTTGTCGGGTAATTTACATACACTTCGTTTAGTCCATAAGCCAAAGGAAATCCAAGAGTAGAAGTTTCTGCTGTCAACGGAGCATTTTCTATAAGCGGCTGAGTTGCGCTTTCATCTGCGTAAACCGAAACATATGACAATACTTCAGTTTTACCATTAGTGGTATTGCCTGAATTCGCAGGTTCTTCCACTATACTTTCGGAGCATGCTGTCATCCCGAAAACCAATGCCATACTGATAATATACCAATACTTTTTCATTGTTTTTATGTTTTAAATGTTAATGAATTATTCAATGTTTATTTTGTTTTCGTTGGCAAATATACGATATATTCACCTGTCTTGCAATAAATATACAACTAATTTAAGCCTTTCGCTCGTAAAATATACAACTTTTATCTATTGGATGCTAGTTACTCGAATTTTATAGAGTATATACTTGCCTTTTTATATTTTCCCACTCTAATATCTATAAGTTTTATTTTTTGTGTACTTTTGACGGGAATATTAAGAAAACGAATCATGTTACATATCAATAACGCTTGTATTGCATTCGGGACAGAGGTGCTCTTCTCCGGTTTTAACCTGAAACTGGAACGGGGAGAAACAGCCTGCATCGTGGGGCAATCCGGCTGTGGAAAGACTTCGTTGCTAAATGCGATAATGGGTTTTGTCCCATTGAAAGAAGGCTCTATCCAAGTAGGAGAAACATTGCTTGATATATCTACCATTGATAACGTCCGGCATCAGATTGCGTGGATTCCGCAGGAATTAGCGTTACCTTTTGAATGGGTGAAAGAAATGGTTGCCCTGCCGTTTGATTTGAAAGTGAATCGCTCCGTGCCTTTCTCGGAAGAAAGGCTTTTCGCTTGCTTTGACGAATTGGGATTGGAACATGAATTATACACAAAAAGAGTGAATGAAGTTTCGGGCGGACAACGGCAACGCATCATGCTTGCAGTGGCTGCTATGCTTGATAAACCTCTCATTATCATAGATGAACCGACTTCTGCTTTGGATTCCGGATCGACCGATAAAGTGCTTTCTTTTTTCCGGCGACAGGCGGAAAAAGGGGCGGCTGTCCTTGCCGTGTCTCACGACAAGGATTTTGCATCGGGGTGTCATTATGTAATAGAACTATAATCCAAATCAAATAGAACAGTAAGAATATATACCGTGGGAACGATTGACATATCATATTATAACTTAGCCATAGGCTTGCTTCTGCTTGCCATTCCGTTCTTTTATCTATGGAAATTCAAGACGGGATTACTGAAACCTGCTGTGATCGGTACAGTACGGATGATTATCCAACTGTTTTTCATCGGCATGTATTTGAAATATCTTTTTTTATGGAATAATCCCTGGATTAATTTCCTTTGGGTGATTATTATGATATTCGTAGCCGGACAAACCGCATTGGTACGTACGCAGTTGAAACGCAGTATTTTGCTGATTCCGATTTCAGTCGGATTTTTTTGCAGTGTCGTGTTGGTGGGGTTGTATTTTATAGGCATCGTTCTTCAATTGGACAATATTTTCAGTGCCCAGTACTTTATTCCGATATTCGGTATTTTGATGGGGAATATGCTTTCGAGCAATGTTATCGCCTTGAATACTTATTATAGCAGATTGAAACGCGAACAACAGTTATATAGATATTTATTGGGTAATGGGGCTACCAGACAGGAAGCTCAGGCTCCGTTTATCCGGCAGGCGATTATTAAATCATTCAGCCCGTTGATTGCTAATATTGCGGTAATGGGACTGGTAGCCTTTCCGGGGACAATGATTGGACAGATTCTAGGCGGAAGTACTCCGAACGTTGCCATTAAATATCAGATGATGATAATGGTAATCACATTTGCTGCATCCATGCTATCGTTGATGATAACCATTTCATTGGCTTCGCGAAAATCATTTGATGCATATGGGAAGCTCCTGGAAGTATCGAAAGAAACTAAGAAATGACAGTAACCGACCATATATTCCAGAAAGTTGCCGAAATATCCATACCGTATTTCTTTGTTACAGTGGAATTTGCGGCGATGGGCAGTGAGATGCCCCAAGGCATTGAAACCTTTTTGCAGGAAAAGCATAAGGCAATTCTTCGAGGCGCGAACGGTCGTAAATTCATCTATCGGGAAGGAGAGTGGCGATTGGTTTTTACTTTTTTTCCTACGGATAGAGTAGTCGACGAACGGTATGCCTTGAAAAATAAAACCTCTATAAAGTTTGAGAAATAAAAAAGTATCTGCCATCTGCAACAAAACAGAGATAACGGTCTGGTATATAAAAGTTTATAGCGTTGCAGATACCGTTGCAGATAGGTGGCAGATAAAGATATCTGCAACACATACCGATGGCACAGTATCCTGCGTCGAAAACGCTTGTTTCTAGGCTGAGAATTCCAGTTTCCGCGGTGGGAAACTGGAGTTTCCAACTGTGGATACTGGAATTTCCTACTAGGGAAACTGTAGTTTCCATGGCGGGAAACGCCAGCAACTCCCGCATGAACAAATTTTCCCCTTATTTCCCCTTGAGTTTTTCATATAAGCAACGAAGCTGAACGAACTGTTCTCCCGGTTGCACATATCCGTTTTCAAACATTTTTTCTGAGACTTGAAATTTAGAGAGATGGTGACGTATATACTTCTCCGCGTCCGGCGATTGCTTTTTGACGAAAGCCTTTAGGGCAACCTTCCCGTTTTCGTAGATGAAAACTTTTGCCTTAACAGTACGAAAACCCCATTCCTTGCAGTTTTTCGTTTCCGCTTTATCAATCCAAAAGATAGCGGTAGCTTTTACTGTATCTGCAACGCATTCTTCTGTATCATCGTTACTCAAATCTTTAGCAACTGACTTTTCGGAGTTCTCATTTGGCTTCAATTGACAGGAAACAGTCAAAATGACTAATAGAAAATAGGATAGAATTGTTTTCATCGTATTCAATTATTATAGTATATGCAACAAAATTACTAAAAAAAGCGGGGCAATGAGCAGTTGTTCCCTTTTATTTTCTTATCTTTGCAACCAAATTTTCTACCAATAATGAAAATTAAGGAAATAGTAAGCGCCCTTGAACGATTCGCGCCTCTGCCATTGCAAGACGGATTTGATAATGCCGGCCTGCAAATCGGATTGACAGAAGCGGAAGCAACAGGGGCTTTGTTGTGTCTTGACGTTACCGAAGCTGTGTTGGATGAAGCTATCGCGCTAGGGTACAACCTCGTTATATCGCATCATCCGCTCATTTTCAAAGGTTATAAATCCATCACAGGCAAGGATTATGTGGAACGCTGCATATTGAAAGCAATAAAGAATGATATTGTAATCTATTCAGCACATACCAATCTCGATAATGCCCAGGGTGGAGTCAACTATAAGATAGCCGGGAAAATAGGATTGAAGAACTTGAAAGTGCTCGAACCGAAAGAGAATAGTTTGGTTAAGTTGGTGACTTTTGTTCCCAATGCACAGGCAGACGTGGTACGCGAAGCTTTGTTTGCCGCCGGATGCGGGAGCATAGGCAACTATGACTCATGCAGTTATAATCTGAAAGGAGAGGGAACTTTCCGGGCAAATGAAGGAGCACACCCTTTCTGCGGAACTGTTGGAGAACTGCACCGTGAAGATGAGGTGAGAATTGAAACCATTCTTCCTATATATAAGAAGGCGGAAGTTATTAAGGCATTATTGTCTGTCCACCCCTATGAGGAACCGGCATTTGACTTATATCCGTTGCAAAATGACTGGCCACAGGCAGGTTCGGGAATTGTAGGTGAACTGGATGAGCCGGAAACGGAACTCGAATTCTTGAAACGCATCAAGAAAATCTTTGAAGTAGGTTGTGTCCGTCATAACAAATTGACAGGCAGAGAAATACAGAAAGTGGCATTATGTGGCGGTGCCGGAGCTTTCCTGCTTCCGCAGGCAATCCGGACGGGTGCAGATGTCTTTATTACAGGAGAAATCAAGTATCATGATTATTTCGGCCATGAAGGTGATATTCTGATGGCGGAAATCGGTCATTACGAAAGCGAACAATATACAAAAGAAATTTTTTATTCTATAATCCGGGATTTATTTCCTAATTTTGCGCTCCAATTGAGTAAAATAAATACGAATCCCATAAAATATTTATAAGTAAAATGGCTAGAGAAGCAAAAAAAGATCCGAATGAGTTGACGGTGGAACAGAAAGTGAAGACTCTGTACCAACTGCAAACTATGTTGTCTAAGATTGACGAGATCAAGACATTGAGAGGTGAACTTCCGTTGGAAGTACAAGACCTTGAAGATGAGATTGCCGGTTTGAGTACTCGTATCGACAAGATTAAAGCTGAAGTAGATGAACTTAGAACAGCTATTTCCGGCAAGAAGGTAGAGATTGAAACGGCTAAAGCTTCGGTTGAAAAATATAAGTCACAACAAGACAATGTCCGCAACAACCGTGAATATGACTTCCTGACAAAAGAAATCGAGTTCCAGACACTGGAAATCGAACTTTGCGAGAAGAGAATCAAGGAATACTCTGCAGACAAAGAAGAAAAAGAGATTGAAGTAGAGAAGAACGAACTGATTCTGAACGAAAGAAAAAAAGACCTCGAACAGAAGAAGAGCGAACTGGACGAAATTATCTCTGAAACCAAGCAGGAAGAAGAGAAATTGAGAGACAAAGCCAAAGATTTGGAAACTAAGATTGAGCCGCGTCTGTTGCAGTCATTCAAACGTATCCGTAAGAACTCCCGCAACGGTTTGGGTATCGTGTACGTACAGCGTGATGCGTGTGGTGGTTGCTTTAACAAGATTCCGCCTCAGAGACAGTTGGATATCCGTTCTCGTAAAAAAGTGATCGTTTGCGAATATTGCGGACGTATCATGATTGACCCGGAATTGGCTGGTGTACAGCTCGAACACAAGGTAGAGGAAGCTCCGGCACCAACAACAAAAAGAGCAATCAGAAGAAAAACAGCAGAATAAGAGTTTGCATTTTTGCTATATTTTTCAAAGCTCCGCGTCATGGCGGAGCTTTTTTTATACTCCTTTCTTAACATTTCCGAAATAAACAAACCAAACCTTTAGTTGTTATCATATCATTTCAATAAAAACCTGAACTGATATGAATATACGAGTGTGGGGCACATCGCTCCTTATGTTTCTTTCGACTGTATCCGTGGTTGGGCAAACTGCCAACCGTTATCTGAAAGCGCCTCTCCCCGGCGAATGGGAAGAGAGCGGAGAAGTGTTCCAACAGACCCTTCCGGTGGACGATCATTGGTGGAAATCTTTCCAGGACAGCAAACTGGATTCTTTGATTGCCCTGGCTGTGGACAGAAATTTCTCTGTTGCGATGGCTATCAACCGTATATCCGCCGCCCGTGCCAATCTTTGGATGGAGCGCAGCAATTTCTTTCCTTCCATCGGGCTGAATGCCGGATGGACTCGCGAGGAAACAAGCGGAAATACAAGTGCCTTGCCCCAATCTACGGAACATTACTACGATGCTTCACTCAGCATGAGCTGGGAAATTGACATCTTCGGCAGTATCCGCAAACGGGTAAAAGCACAAAAAGAAAATTTTGCCGCAAGTAAAGAAGAATACACGGGAGTGATGATTTCTATGGCGGCGGAAGTAGCCTCAGCCTATATCAACCTGCGTGAATTGCAGCAGCAGCTTGAAGTGGTGGAAAAGAATGCCGCTTCTCAGGCGGAAGTGTTGAAAATCACGGAAGTACGTTATAACACCGGACTTGTCGCCAAACTGGACGTGGCGCAGGCGAAATCCGTTTTGTATAATACAAGGGCATCTATTCCGCAACTGGAAGCCGGTGTTAATCAGTATATTACGACGTTGGCAGTTTTGCTGGGCATGTATCCCCAGGAAATCCGCCCGGTTTTGGAAGTGGCAGGAACATTGCCCGATTATATGGAACCCATCGGAGTGGGTATGCCTGTTGATTTGTTGTTGAGAAGACCCGATGTGCGGAGTGCAGAACGGAATGTAAACGCACAGGCAGCATTGCTCGGAGCTTCCAAAGCCGATTGGCTGCCGAAAGTTTTTCTGAAAGGTTCATTTGGATATGCTGCCCGTGACTTAAAAGATTTGGTGAAAAGTAAAAGCATGACTTATGAGATTGCTCCGGCATTGAGTTGGACGATTTTCAGTGGCGGCCAACTGGTCAATGCGACAAGGTTGGCAAAAGCCCAATTGGATGAAACGGTTAATCAGTTTAATCAAACGGTGTTGACTGCCGTGCAGGAAACTGACAATGCGATGAATTCCTATCGAAATTCTATCAAACAGATTGTGGCGCTGAGAGAAGTGCGCAATCAAGGCGTCGAGACATTGAAGCTTTCCTTAGAACTTTACAAACAAGGGCTTTCTCCTTTCCAAAACGTGCTTGACGCACAACGTTCCCTATTATCTTACGAAAATCAACTGGTACAGGCAGAAGGGAGTTCATTGTTGCAACTTATAGCCCTTTACAAAGCCTTGGGCGGTGGCTGGCGAGAATAAAAAGAATTTATAATTAAAATATAACCTAACGGATATGAAAAAACTAATGTATATCTTTCTTGCGCTACCGATATTGACAGGATGCAAGGAGAAAAAAGGCGCAGGAGCGATGGGAGGGATGCCTACTCCTGAAATTAGCGTGACCAAACCAGTAGTAGAAGATATTACCTTGACGAAAGATTACCCGGGCTATCTGACAACGGAGCAAACGGTAAACTTGGTGGCGAGGGTTAACGGGACGTTGCAGTCCACTTCTTACACTCCGGGCGGGAGAGTAAAGAAAGGGCAGTTGCTATTTGTCATCGAGCCTACCTTATATAAAGATAAGGTGGAACAGGCGAAAGCGGATTTGCAAACTGCCCGGGCGCAACTGGAGTACGCACGCAGCAATTATAGCCGTATGAAAGAAGCTATAAAGAGTGATGCGGTAAGTCAGATACAGCTACTTCAATCGGAAGCTAATGTGACAGAAGGCGTTGCGGCGGTGAATAATGCGGAAGCTGCTTTGAGTACGGCACATACGAATTTGGGATATTGCTACGTCCGCGCTCCCTTCGACGGGACTATCACGAAGTCGACTGTGGATATAGGAAGTTATGTGGGCGGCTCGTTGCAGCCCGTTACCTTGGCCACTATTTATAAAGACGACCAGATGTACGCGTATTTTAATGTGGCGGATAATCAATGGCTGGGCATGGCGATGAACGATGAACAATCGGCAAAGAATCTGCCGCAGAAGATTATGGTGCAACTGGGCAAAGACGGGATGAAATCTTATCCTGCCGTATTGGATTATCTGTCTCCGAATGTAGATATGAGCACGGGAACATTGACCGTACGTGCCAATTTTGACAACCCGAAAGGTGTTTTGAAGAGCGGATTATATGTGAGCATTACCCTTCCTTATGGAGAAGCTGAAAATGCCATATTAGTGAAAGAAGCTTCAATAGGAACCGACCAGTTGGGTAAATATCTGTATGTTGTAAATGACTCGGATATAGTTCATTACCGTCATATTGAGGTGGGGCAGTTGATGGGTGATACTTTACGCCAGGTGATGAGCGGAATTTCCCCGCAAGAGCGTTATGTCACGGAAGCGCTGATGAAAGTCAGAGACGGAATGAAGATAAAACCTATACCATAAAGGGCGGGGAGTTCTTTCATTTTAAGTATTAATCCTAAACTCATAGATTTATGTTTTCTAAATTCTTTATAAACCGACCGATTTTTGCCACAGTGCTTGCCTTGCTCATTGTGGTAGCCGGTTTGGTGACACTAAATATATTGCCTGTAGCGCAATTCCCGGAAATTACACCGCCAACGGTGCAGGTATCTGCTGTTTATCCGGGAGCAAATGCCGAGACAGTGGCCCAGACGGTAGGTATTCCTATCGAACAGCAAGTGAATGGTGTAGATGGTATGCTCTATATGTCTTCCAATTCTTCTTCTTCGGGAGCATACTCTCTGACTATCACTTTCGCTGTCGGTACGGATATCGACATGGCAACCGTACAAGTACAAAACAGGGTAAGTATTGCACAGTCTTCGCTTCCCGAACCGGTAGTGGTGCAGGGGGTGACTGTACAGAAGCAATCTTCAAATATTGTTATGTTCCTGACGATGAGTTCGCAGGATTCTGTTTACAATAGCTTGTATCTGACAAACTACGCTAAACTGAATCTTGTTGACCAACTGACCCGTGTGCCGGGGGTAGGCGCGGTGAATGTTATGGGAGCGGGGGACTATTCCATGCGTGTCTGGCTGGATCCCGAAGCTATGCGGATTCGTAATATTTCACCACAACAAGTCTACCAGGCTATCCAGTCGCAGAATGTGGAAGTTTCTGCGGGATATATCGGGCAGCCTATCGGACAAGATAATAAGAATGCGTTTCAATATACTCTCAATGTGCAGGGAAGGCTTAATTCGCCGGAACAGTTCGGCAATATTGTCATCCGGACAGAGAAAGATGGAGCGATGCTTCGCTTGAAAGATATTGCACGGATTGATTTAGGCTCCGCTTCTTATAGTGTAGTATCGCGGCTGAACGGAAAACCTACGGCAGCTATCGCTATTTATCAGCAACCGGGTTCCAACTCTTTGGACGTTTCAAAAGGAGTGAAAGCCAAAATGGGAGAGTTGGCTGCCAATTTTCCATCAGGGGTTGCCTATAATGTGACATTGGATACAACGGACGTGATTCATGCTTCTATCGACGAAGTAATGGTAACGTTTCTGGAGACAACCTTATTGGTGGTACTTGTTATTTTCCTGTTCCTTCAGAACTGGAGGGCGGTTATTATTCCTTGTCTCACTATTCCGGTTTCTTTGATTGGTACGCTTGCTGTGATGGCGGCGTTTGGTTTCTCTATCAATACGCTGACATTGTTCGGATTGATTTTGGCAGTCGCCATCGTAGTGGATGATGCGATAGTGGTCGTGGAGAATGCTTCGAGACTGTTGGAAACCGGGCAGTATTCTCCTCGTGAGGCAGTGACGAGGGCAATGGGAGAGATTACGGGGCCGATTGTCGGGGTGGTGCTTGTATTGCTTGCCGTGTTTATTCCTACGATGTTGATTAGCGGCATCTCCGGTCAGTTATATAAGCAGTTTGCGTTGACTATTGCTGCGTCGACCGTATTGAGCGGTTTTAATTCATTGACATTGACGCCTGCGCTTTGTGCGTTGTTTCTTGAAAAGAGCAAGCCTTCCAAGTTCTTTATATACAGAGGATTCAACAAGGCTTATGATAAAACGCAAGGTGCGTATGACGGGATAGTGAAATGGTTGCTCAAACGTCCGGGCTTCAGCTTTGTTTCTTATGCCATTTTGACGGTTATTGCTGTTCTGCTCTTTATGCACTGGCCTTCTACGTTTGTTCCCGATGAGGACGACGGGTATTTTATAGCAGTGGTTCAGTTGCCGCCTGCTTCCAGTTTGGAACGTACACAAGCGGTGGGTGATAAGATTAATGCCATACTTGACTCGTATCCTGAAGTACAGAATTACATTGGCATTTCCGGTTTTTCTATTATGGGCGGCGGTGAACAGAGTAATTCGGCTACCTACTTTGTCGTATTGAAAAACTGGAGCAAGAGGAAAGGGAAGGAGCATACGGCTGCTGCCGTTGTCAACCGTTTCAATGGTGAAGCATATATGACGATTCAAGCCGGACAAGTGTTTGCCATGGTTCCGCCGGCAATTCCCGGCTTGGGAGCTTCGGGCGGTTTGCAGCTTCAGGTGGAAGACCGGAACAACTTAGGGCCGACAGAGATGCAGCAGGCTGTCAATGCTCTGTTGGCTTCTTATCGTACCAAACCTGCTTTGGCTTCTATATCCAGCCAGTATCAGGCGAATGTGCCACAATATTTCCTCAATATAGACCGTGATAAAGTCCAGTTCATGGGAATTGCCCTGAATGATGTCTTTTCGACATTAGGATATTATATGGGAGCGGCATACGTGAATGATTTTGTAGAATTCGGGCGGATTTATCAAGTGAAAATTGAGGCACGTGACCAAGCCCAACGGGTGATTGATGATGTGCTGAAGTTGAGTGTGCCGAATTCGGCAGGAGAGATGGTTCCTTTCTCTTCCTTTACCAAAGTGGAAGAGCAGTTGGGACAGGATCAGATTAACCGGTATAATATGTATTCTACTGCGGCTTTGACTTGTAATGTTGCGCCCGGAAGTAGTACGGGACAGGCTATTCAAGAAGTGGAAGCACTGTTTAAGGAGCAATTGGGAGATGAGTTCGGTTACGAATGGACTTCTGTTGCTTATCAGGAAACTCAGGCGGGAAATACGACGACTATCGTCCTGATTATGGCTTTGATTGTTGCCTTCCTGGTTTTGGCGGCTCAATATGAAAGTTGGACGAGTCCGGTAGCGGCTGTCATCGGATTGCCGGTAGCACTGTTGGGAGCAATGATTGGCTGTCTGATTATGGGTACTCCGGTGAGTATTTATACGCAGATCGGTATTATCCTGTTGATTGCTCTTTCGGCAAAGAACGGAATCTTGATTGTGGAATTTGCCCGTGATTTCCGTGCCGAAGGCAACTCTATCCGCGATGCTGCATTTGAAGCGGGGCATGTCCGGCTACGTCCGATTCTAATGACGTCTTTTGCTTTTGTCTTAGGAGTGATGCCTTTATTATTTGCGACGGGAGCAGGTGCGGAAAGCCGTATTGCGTTGGGTGCCGCAGTGGTATTCGGTATGGCAATGAATACTTTATTGGCTACGGTTTATGTCCCTAACTTCTATGAGTTGATGCAGAAACTACAGGAGAGGTTCAGCAAAAAGAAAGTGGATGATAATGGGAAGAAAGGCATTATAACGCAGGGGTAAAAAGTGCTTTGAGGGCTATTTGGAAGGGTAGTTGATATAGTGACGCTATCCGTTCATGATAGCGTCATTATAGTAGGCAAATAGCGTCACTATCTTGAACGGATAGTGACGCTATATTTATGCTGTGGATAAAGTGTGTTTTTGAGGATTGAATGAACGGATGATTATAGGGAATTGTAATCAGGAATATCTTTCAGAAAAGCATAGCTCTGATTTTCATAATCCATCCGGCAGCAGTAATGTTGCATCCCATTACTGACAATCAGATATTCTACTTTCAACACCATATTGTATCGGGTAATCTGATCGAAGACCGCTTGTGTGATTTCAATGTGGGGAGCTTTGTATTCCACAATCATCCGGGCGGATAGATCTCTCCGGTATAGCACCGTATCACATCTTTTGGTAGTACCGTTCAACTTTACCATCACTTCATTGGCCAGAAGCGCGGATGGATACCCTTTGTGTGCAATAAGAAAGTGAACGAAGTGCTGTCGTACCCATTCTTCAGGGGTAAGTGCGACATATCGTTTGCGAATCACGTCGAAAATTACATTTTTTCCGTTTCGTACGTTTATTTTAGTGTCGAATACTGGTAGGTTTAACGATAACATTTATTATTTTTGTAAGTTAAATAACGGGTTCCTTTATTTGGAACCACAAATTTAATGAAATTATGAAAACAAAAGAAGAAATCGTCGCTAATTGGCTGCCGCGTTACACAAAACGTAACCTGGAGGATTTTGGAGAGTATATTCTGTTGACTAACTTCAACAAGTACGTAGAGATTTTCGCCAATCAATTTGATGTTCCAATATTAGGCAGGGATGCTAACATGATCTCCGCTACTGCTGAAGGTATTACAATGATTAACTTTGGTATGGGGAGTCCTAATGCCGCCATTATCATGGATTTACTGGGTGCCATTCGTCCGAAGGCGTGTCTGTTCCTTGGTAAATGTGGGGGCATCGACAAAAAGAACCAGCTTGGTGATTTGATTCTTCCTATTGCCGCTATCCGTGGTGAGGGAACTTCCAACGACTATTTTCCGCCTGAAGTTCCGGCATTACCCGCTTTTATGTTGCAACGTGCCGTTTCTTCATCTATCCGTGACAAAGGACGTGACTACTGGACAGGTACTGTATATACCACCAACCGCCGCATTTGGGAACATGACGAAGCGTTCAAAGAATATCTAAAAACGACTCGTGCCATGGCAGTGGATATGGAAACAGCCACTTTGTTCAGTTGTGGTTTTGCCAATCATATTCCTACAGGTGCGTTACTTTTGGTTTCTGACCAGCCGATGACTCCCGACGGAGTGAAAACGGATAAGAGCGACAACCTGGTCACTAGAAATTACGTAGAAGAGCATGTGGAGATAGGTATCGCTTCCTTGCGCATGATTATTGATGAAAAGAAAACTGTAAAACACTTGAAATTTGACTGGTAACTTCCGGTCTGGAAATATATATGGCAAAACAAGAACTGACGTGTGATGACATTCTCAAAGAGTTGAGGGCGAAGCAATATCGCCCTGTCTATTATCTGATGGGGGAAGAATCGTACTATATCGACCTGATTGCAGATTATATTACGGATAATGTGTTGAACGAAACGGAAAAGGAGTTCAACCTGACCGTCGTGTATGGAGCTGATGTAGATGTAGCTACTATTATAAATGCTGCAAAACGTTATCCGATGATGTCTGAACATCAAGTGGTGGTGGTAAAGGAAGCACAGGCAATCCGCAATATGGAGGAATTGTCTTACTATCTTCAGAAGCCGCTGCTCTCTACTATTTTGGTGATATGCCATAAACACGGTACGTTAGACCGCAGGAAAAAGTTGGCTGCCGAAATAGATAAAGTGGGTGTATTATTCGAGTCGAAGAAGATAAAGGATGCGCAACTACCGGCTTTTATTTCTTCTTATATGAAACGTAAAGGAGTGGATATGGAACCTAAAGCGACTGCTATGCTGGCTGATTTTGTAGGCTCTGATTTAAGCCGTCTGACTGGAGAACTGGAGAAGTTGATTATCACTTTGCCCACTGGTCAGAGACGTGTAACCCCTGAACAAATTGAAAAGAATATTGGTATAAGCAAGGATTATAATAACTTTGAATTGCGGAGTGCGCTTGTAGAAAAGGATATTCTCAAAGCAAACAAGATAATAAAATATTTTGAGGAAAACCCGAAAACGAATCCGATACAGATGACGTTATCTCTGCTTTTTAGCTTTTACTCTAACCTTATGCTGGCATATTATGCACCTGATAAATCGGAGCAGGGAATTGCCAGTATGCTGGGATTAAAGACGCCCTGGCAAGCTAAAGATTATCTGGCTGCCATGCGAAAATACAGTGGAGTAAAGACGATGCAAATCGTTGGTGAAATACGATATGCTGATGCAAAATCAAAAGGAGTAAAGAATAGCTCAATGACAGACGGAGATATTCTCCGCGAATTAGTGTTTAATATTTTACATTAGGAAGAACGGGATTTTGATATAAAAAGAAGGCGTATACTTTTACTATATATAGAATAGAGTATATGCCTTTTTTATATTCCCGAAATTACGTTTTTATTCTGATAGTTTGCATCTATGTTTTGAATAAAAAATTGAACAATAAATTCACTCAATTTTTCCTATCTTCTCTTGATTGCTAATCTGTCTTTAGCGAACTTTTAATTTCTTCATTTTAATTCCGTTCAGTTGTTCTCGATATTATTCTTTAGTTGGATGAGGAGATTTCTTCCATTGATAAATTTGGATTCTTATTGAAATGTAGTAGAAGCAAAAATAAGATCAGTCTAAAACTGATTTAGTCCATGACAAAGTGGAAAATCCTTTTTAGATAATGATTTCAAAATATCATTTTGATAGTTTGAAGGTTTTTAGTGGATAATTACTGCTATTTTTCTATTTCAATTAAATAGAAAGCTGGGAAAATATAGCTTAAGTGGCTATATTACAATCTATTATGTGTGATTTAACCTTCTTAGAATTGAAAAAATACAATGAATTGGGAGATGGGACGGAAATATCGCAAGGATTTGATATTTAAGAGTGGAATGTAAAGGATGATTAGATAAAATCATAAAATACATTCGTAAATATTGGTGTTTATCCTTTATTTTATTGCAACTGCAACTTCTTGTATTTACGTTTGTATATTTATGATTATACATTCGTGTTTAATATATATGTGAATACAATACATATGTGTTTAAATAGGTGCTATCACAAATGTGCATTAGTTGATTTACAAAACTAAATTACGTTATATAAATGTAGTGGGAGAGTGTTTAACACTCATATTTATATACGCTATATATTTGAATATCATATATATATACTGATTGTATGATTTGTTACTGTAAATCAGCGATTTATTGACGGTGTATTTTTGTGAATGTAGTAATTTTCTCTATAGTATTTATGCATAATATGTTTATTATCAGATAGTAATAACTATTGATTAAACAGGAAGTGTGATAATGAAATTTGGATTATTATCATACTTACAAAAGTGATATTCTAAATGTGAATAATTAAATACTTTTGTAATATTGATATTTTTATATCTGTAATTTGTTTTTGTGAAATGTAATATTTACCTTTGTATAGTGATTGATTTTATATATATATTTGTGAAATCAACATTTAGTACTACAATTGTAATTCAATAAAGGCGCAGTATGGAAATAAAAGACAGAATTAGAATGATTATGGAAAGGGAAAAAGTTCCCCCCAGAGTTTTTGCTGAAACAATCGGAGTTCAACAGTCTACTCTTTCTCATATTCTAAATGATAGAAACAAGCCGAGTCTGGAAGTAGTGATGAAAGTTCACCAAACCTATAGTTATGTAAATCTTGAATGGTTGCTATATGGAAAAGGTGAAATGCTGGCTTCTGCAGAAGAGCCTTCATTAGCTTCTCCCAATGGTGATTATCAGCCTTCTTTATTCGACGAGAATCCTGTAAATCCGTCCAAAGAGACGATTGCTCCGGAAAATCGCAGGGAAATGGCGTTAAGAAGCACCGAAAATGCACCGAAAGAGATTGTAAAACAGGAGATTAGGTATATAGAAAAGCCTGCCAGAAAAATCACTGAAATAAGAATTTTCTTTGATGATAATACCTATGAAACGTTTAGGCCTGAAAAATAAGAGGTAAAATCGCTGGTTTGAGCAAATTCCTGTATCTTTGCATCCGGAATACGAATTTATACTTTTATATCCATACATGAAGAAATTTATTTTAGATCTGACGGTTACGGAGAATATCAAACTGCATGCTAATTATGTATTGCTAAAACTGACTTCTTCGTCGTTACTGCCCGAAATGTTGCCTGGGCAGTTTGCCGAACTCCGGGTGGACGGTTCGCTTACTACATTCCTGCGTCGCCCTATTTCCATTAATTTTGTAGATAAACAACGAAATGAAGTATGGTTTCTGATCCAAATGGTTGGAGACGGAACAAAGCGCCTGGCAGAGATAAATCCGGGCGATGTAATCAACACGATACTTCCGTTGGGAAATGGCTACACAATGCCGCAAACGCCTTCAGATAAGCTCCTGTTAGTTGGTGGTGGTGTCGGAACAGCTCCTATGTTGTATTTGGGTGAACAATTGGCTAAAAACGGGCATAAACCTATCTTCCTTTTGGGTGCCCGTAGTGATAAAGACTTGCTTCAACTGGATGAATTTGCTAAATATGGTGAAGTGTATACTACTACGGAAGATGGCAGCCATGGAGAAAAAGGATATGTCACCCAACATTCCATATTAAATAAGGTACGGTTTGAGCAGATTTACACTTGTGGTCCTAAACCTATGATGGTGGCTGTGGCGAAATATGCCAAAAGTAATCAGATAGAATGCGAAGTATCTTTGGAAAATACAATGGCTTGTGGTATCGGAGCATGTTTATGCTGTGTGGAAAATACGACAGAAGGTCACTTGTGTGTATGTAAAGAAGGTCCTGTTTTTAATATAAATAAACTACTATGGCAGATTTGAGTGTAAACATTGGTGAATTGCAAATGAAAAATCCGGTGATGACAGCATCCGGTACATTTGGATATGGTGAAGAGTTCTCAGATTTCATTGATATAGCGCGAATAGGCGGTATTATTGTAAAGGGTACTACTCTTCACAAACGTGAAGGAAATCCTTATCCGCGTATGGCCGAAACCCCTTCGGGCATGTTAAACGCTGTAGGACTGCAGAATAAGGGTGTTGACTACTTCGTAGAACATATATATCCCCGCATAAAGGACATCCAAACGAATATGATTGTAAACGTTTCGGGTTCTGCTATCGAAGATTATGTGAAAACAGCCGAAATCATTAATGAACTTGACAAAATTCCTGCCATAGAATTAAACATCTCTTGCCCTAATGTGAAGCAAGGTGGCATGGCTTTTGGTGTGTCAGCAAAAGGTGCGTCAGAAGTAG